>JAFCGC010000039.1 GCA_017608305.1 Candidatus Pacearchaeota archaeon | reverse complement strand
AACTTCAACAGGTTTTATATAATATCTCTAAAGCTGCCAATTCCCCTATCTCTCTTGATCAGCTTTATAAGACCATCCATCAAGAATTAAGCAAAATCATCGATACCACCAATTTTCATATTGCCTTGTTTAATAAAGAAGAAAACAAAATATATTATAATTATTTTTTTGACGAGAAAGATAATATCTCTGTTACTTTGGGATATAGTAACAATGGTTCACTTTCTGCTCATGTAATTAAGACTGCCCAGCCCCTTTTAGTTAATCGAAGGCAGATTAATAAAATGATTAAGAGAGGAGAACTAATCCTGTCTCATTTGGGTACCTTAACCGCAGAGACTCTTTGGTTAGGAGTTCCCCTAAAAATGGAGGACAAAATAATTGGAACAATGGCGGTCTTAAGTTATACCAACTCTGAGCTCTATTCTGAAAAAGATATCAAAATTATAGAATTTGTTTCTGGGCAGGTGGCTTCAGCTATTGACAGAGTACAGAAGGAAGAAGCACTTCAAAAGAGTAATCAAGAATTTATAAGTTTATTTAAAAGCTGCCCAGAAGCCTTGCTTTATACCGACAAAAAGAGTGATATTTTATATATAAACCCCCGCTTTACCGAAGTATTTGGTTATACTTTAGATGAAATTATAGGAAAAAACACTGATGAAGGTATGATTCATCCTAAAGAAAACATTGATGAAGAAAAATATTACACCAAAAAATCCTTAAATAATTTTGTAGAATATGAAACATATAGAAAAAGAAAAGATGGAAGCATATTCCCGGTATCTATATCTACTTCCTCAATTAAGGTCAACAATAAGGTAAAGGGTTTTATCACTTTATATCAAGACATCACCGAACGTAAAAAAGCGGAAGAAGAATTACGCCAGAGTGAAGAAAAATTTTCCAGCATCTTTAAAAATATTCCGGATGCCGCTTTCTATCAAAGCACCAAAAAAACCATCCTGGATGTTAATCCTACTTTCACCCGGCTTTTCGGTTATACCAAAGAAGACATACTGGGTAAGAATATCGATGAAGTCGGTTTTTATCCCAAAGACAAGATGAAAGAGGGAAAAGGTTTAACCCGCAAGACCTTGAATGAAGATTTAACTAATTTCGAAACGATCAGACAAAAAAAAGACGGAACTCTTATTCCGGTACGTATTTCCACTTCCTTAGTAAAAATAAAAGATAAGGTTAGCGGTATCATTGCTTTATATCAGGATATCACCGAACACAAACAGAATGAACAACTACAGCAGGTCCTATACAATATCTCTAAAGCCGCCAACTCCCCCATATCTCTTAATCAACTCTATAAGACTATCCACAAAGAGTTAGGCACCATCATCGATACCACCAACTTCTATATCGCCTTAGTTAACAAAAAAGAAGATAAGGTTTACTTTCCTTATCATATAGATGAGAAGGATGATAATTTCCCAATCCTTAGCTTTAGTACTTCCAATACCCTTACTACTTATGTTATAAAAACAGGCAAATCCCTACTTAGTGATAATAATCAATATAAGGAGATGATAAATCAAGAAATATTATCTCCCCAAGGTAGCACCACTCCACAGAGTATCTGGTTAGGAGCCCCCCTAAAGATAGAAGGTCATGTAATAGGCGCTATGGTCGTTCAAAGCTATATCAATCCCAATCTCTATTCCAAAGATGACATCAAACTCTTAGAATTCGTTTCCTCCCAGGTAGCTACAGCTATCGAGCGTAAAAGCTCCGAAGAGAGGATCAAAAAGCTAAGCTTCCATGATGCTTTAACCGGTCTTTACAATCGGGCTTACTTCGAAGAAGAGCTGGAAAGGTACAACTTCCCCCGGTACTACCCTTTGAGTATAGTGATGCTTGATGTAAATGGCTTAAAAGTTATAAATGATACCTTTGGTCATTTCGAGGGAGACCGATTCTTACAACACCTCTCCCAGACCCTTACTTCTGTCTCCCGTCAGGGAGACATCCTGGCCCGTATCGGGGGAGATGAATTTGCCATTCTTTTGCCTTCTACCCCCTCCGAAAAAGCCCATGAATTTTGTGGGA
>JAFCGC010000010.1 GCA_017608305.1 Candidatus Pacearchaeota archaeon | reverse complement strand
GACATATGTCTCTTCTGAATACAGGAATTTGTAGAAGACAAAGACATTAATAAGGAAAGTGTGAAGAAATTTGTGTTGTTTTCCTTAAAAAACCAAGACCCTTCGTCAGTAAGACATAAAATATTTGCATTAAAGTATTTTTTCAAGAATATTTTGAATCAAAAATTAGATATTCCTAATCCAAAAAGAAATAATAAACTTCCAGAGATTTTAGAGCCTAATGAAATAAAAAAAATGATAAATCATACTAAAAATATTAAACATAATTTAATACTTAAGCTTCTTTATGGTTGTGGGCTTAGGGTTTCTGAAATAACTAATTTAAAAAAACAAAATTTTGATTTTGAATCAAAATTAATAAAAATTAATTTAGGAAAAGGAAAAAAAGATAGGTTTGTTAAAATTCCAGAATCAATTAACAACGAATTAAAATCATATAATCACCTTTTAAAAGAAGATATCTTTTTTCCTTCAAATAGGGGAGGAAAACTTACTAAAAAAACAATAGCCAAAATAGTTGAAAATGCTTCAAAAAAAGCTAATATTGAAAAAAGAGTTTATCCCCATTTGTTAAGGCATTCTTTTGCAACTCATTTACTTGAATCAGGTACAGATTTAAGAATAATTCAAAAACTTCTTGGGCATTCTTCAATTAAAACAACTCAAATTTACACACAAATTTCACAAGCTTCAATAAAGAATATAAAGTCTCCTTTGGATAACTTATAAAATGAAACATTTCATATATTTTTCAAAGTCAGCAAGTACATCTGGCAAAGCACTTAGTCAAGGCAACTTAATGAAAGCTGGAAGAATGGACATAGCAATTCATTCATTAATTCAAGGAATTTTTCTTAGTCATGATTTTAGAAAAGACATTATTTTTCATTTTGTTTTTTATGGAATGCCTGATCCACCAAAACATATTGAGATAAGAGTTAAAGATGAAACACCTATTTCAAAAAAAGATGTTGCTAAAATTATTCAAAAACTTCTCTACAAATATAAAGAAGGTGAAAAACGAGAAGTTTTTCCTGGGTGTTTTATTGAGAAAAAATCTTTTTTAGGAGTTGTTGAAAAGTTAAGTAAAGATAATGAAATTTTTATTTTAGATAAAAAAGGAGAAGATATTAGAAAAGCCAATATTTCAGAAAATTGTGTGTTTATTTTAGGAGATCATGATGGATTGCCTAAAAAAGAGCTAAAAAGATTAAAATCAATTGCAACTTCTGTCACTGTTGGCCCAAAAATGTATTTTGCTTCTCAAACAGTTGCAATTGTGAATAATGAGTTGGATCGGAGAAATCTTTAATAAGCTTTAAATAAGTAAAAATAAGATTAAAAAAAATGAAGAAACAGGGGTTTACCTCTTATTAGAAGGAGTAAGATATCAAGATAATTCTATACTAATAAAATTAATAAACTAGCCCAAACTTTCTATAGTATGAAAAAAACAGTGAGGGTTTATATTCATGGAACAGTGCAAGGGGTGTTTTTTAGGGGATTTATTAAAGAAAATGCTGAGCGTTATAATGTTAAGGGTTTTGTGAGAAACCTAGAAGATGGAAGAATTGAGGTTTTTCTTGAAGGAAATGTTGATGATGTTAATAAAATGATTAAATTATGTGAAAAAGGCCCACGTCATTCTCAAATAAAAAAAATTGATATTAAACCTGAAAGATTTCAAGATCTTAAGTCATTTAAAATATTACACTTTTAAGAAAAGAGGAAAATGATCTACACCAACTCAGATGGCGGAGCACGTGGAAATCCAGGACCAGGAGCAATAGGAGTTATTGTTAGAAAAGAGGGCAAGATCCTTACTAGATATAGTGCTTTTATTGGAAGAAGAGTAACAAACAACATTGCAGAATATGAAGCCCTAATTAAAGCTCTTGAATTATCGTCTAAATTTACAAAAAAAGAAGTTACATGTCTTCTTGATTCAGAACTTGTAGTCAAACAACTTTTAGGTAAATATAGGGTGAAAAATGAAAAATTAAGAGAATTATTTTGTAAGGTCCAAAAACTACAAGATAATTTTAAAAAAATAAGGTATTTACATGTTAGTCGGTGGAATAAATTTCAACAAGTTGCAGATGCTTTGGCTAATGAGGAATTAAACAAAAGGGGTTTTAGGAAAATTTATAGAAGAGGATAAGTTTTATGAATTAAAATTTTATTTCCTTGTTTTTTAAAAAGAGTTATATTATTAAATCCAGAATAAATAGAAAGATTTAAACCAGAAACATATTCCTGAATTTCATTAAATTTATTTCCTAATTCTTTATTTTTCATTAAAGTAATGTGCAAATGTTTATTCGGGGTATCAAATTCTCCAAAAGAAATATTTGGTAAGTCCCTTAATCCCTTTAAGAATCTCTCAAAGGTTATTTTCATTATTTCTGAGGGGATTGTATCTAAAAAAATAATGTCTTTTCCAAAATTTCCAAATTTATTTATAAGAAAAGTAGAAGAACAAGTTTCATTACAAAAATTTTCTAGATATGTTTCTATATCATTTATATATTCTCTCTCAAAAGCAGCTTTAAGAGTAATATGGGGCATCCTCTCTTTTTTAATAACCCCTTCTAGGTTAAATTTACTAGATAGTTCATTAAAAAAAGTTTTGCATGTTTTCTGGAGTTTTGTTCCTGCTAGATGTCCTATATAATACTTCATTTAATAAAAAAAGTCAAATAATTTATAAAGATTTATTTACTTGAATAATTATGACAGAAAAGTTTTATTGGGCAGATCAAATTGCAGATCAAATAATAAAGAAAAATCCAAGGAAAAAAGTTTATACTTGTGCCTCTGGAACAGGACTTTCTGGAACAGTTCATATTGGGAATTTTAGAGATGTAATAACAACAGAATTAGTCATAAGAGCCTTAAGAGACAAAGGTAAAAAAACAAGATTTATTTATTCTTGGGATGATTTTGATAGATTTAGAAAAGTTCCTGCAAATATACCTAAATCTTATGAAAAATATATTGGAATGTCTGTGAGTGATTTTCCTTCTCCTTTTAGTAAGAAAAAAAGTTATGCAAGATTCCTTGAAGGACAATTTGAAGGACAATTACCAAAAGTGGGGGTTAAACCTGAATTTATTCAGCAAAGTATTATGAATAAAAAATGTAAATACGCTGATTTGATAAAGATTGCAATTGATAAACGTAAAGAAATTATAAAAATTCTAAATAAATACAGAAAAGAACCATTAGCAAAAGACTGGTATCCTATAATGGTTTTTTGTGAAAAATGTAAAAAAGATTCTACAAAAATTATTAGTGCTAAAGGGTATGAGGTAGAGTATGAATGTAAGTGTGGTCATAAAGACAAAATTGATATTAGAAAAAAAGGCATTGTTAAGGCTCCTTGGAGAGTTGATTGGCCAATGAGATGGTTTTATGAAAAAGTTGATTTTGAACCTGGGGGAATTGATTTAAGTGTTAAGGGAGGAAGTTTTACAACAGGCAGAGAAATTGTAAAAGAAATTTATGAGTATGATTCCCCTATGTATGTTTTTTATGATTGGATAAAAATAAAAGGTGGGGCTGAATTTTCAGGATCTTCTGGAAACGCCCTTACTATTAATGATGTTTTAGAAATTTATGAGCCTGAACTTTTAAGATATTTATTTGTTGGGACAAAACCAAAAACAGGTTTTCAAATAAGTTTTGATAATGATGTAATTAAAATATATGAAGATTATGATAAACTAGAAACCAAATATTATGAAAAAAAAGTAAACAAATGGGAAAAAAGAATTTATGAATTATCTCAAGTGGGTAAAATTTCTAAGAAAAAATCCGAAAAGTCAAGTTTTAGACATCTTATAAACCTTATTCAAACAGGCAAAAAAATAGAGGCAAAAGATAAAGCTAGAGCAGAGAGAGTTAAAAATTGGTTAGAAAAATATGCAGAAGAAGATATGAAATTTGAAGTGCAAACAAAAATTCAAATAAAATTAACTGCAAAAGAAAAAAAAGCTATGATGAGGTTAAAGAGTGTTTTAAATGGAAAGAAAAAACACACAGAGAAAGAATTATTTAATAATTTTTACGAAATTTCGCAAGAAATTGGTATGACAAACACTGAATTTTTTAATGCTGCTTATAGGGTTATAATCAACAAATCTAAAGGACCTAGGCTAGCTACATTAATTCTTACCACAGGTGTTGATAAAATAATTAAATTACTAAATCAAGCGAAATAAAGAAAAATAATTCTCATTAACCAAAACATTTATAAATAAGTTTGACTTAGTTCAACTAAGGATAAATAAGATGGTAAATGCTCTTGTAAAAATAGACGAAAATACTAATAGGGTTTTAAATATAGTCAAAGCTAGACACGGTCTTAAAGATAAAGGAGAAGCCATAGAAATAGTAGTTAGTAAATATATTGAACAAGAAGGTGAACCTGAATTACGTTCTGAATTCATAAAAAAGATTAAAGAAATTGAAAAACAAAAAACCATTAGGATTAAAGATTTCTCTAAAAGATATGGATTAAAATAAAATGTATCGCTTAGAGGTAAAAAAAGAAGTTGATGTGATATTTAGTAAATTAACAAAGAAAAATCAAACTCAATTGAAGATCATAGATAAAAAGATTGAAAAAATAAGGAAAAATCCTAATCATGATTATAAATTTTTAAAAAAACCTTTACAAACATTTAATAGGGTGCATATTGATAAACATTTTGTCCTTGTTTTCAAAATAGATCATGTAAGTAAAATGATAATTATTTATTACTTTGATCACCATGATAAAGTATATAAGTGGAGGCCTAAAAACTAAAAAATGGCATTGATTGTAAAATCAAACATTAAAAAAGTAGTGAAGGAATTAGATAAAAAAAATGCTGTAAGTAGTGTTGCTGAAGAAGTTGGAACAGCTATGGAAAGAAAAGTTGAAGAGATGTTAACAGAGGCTATTAAAAGAGCCGAGGCTAATGGGAGAAGAACTCTTCAGGCTCGGGATTTATAAAATATATTTTTTACAATATAAAAGTATTAAAAACCTTAATTCTAGATTTAATAAATGACCTTAAAACTTTATGATAAACTAAAAGATATTCCTGGCAAAAGAAGTCATAAACACAATTTTAAAAAGGCGGATTGGGATAACCTAAATGGTGTGGAATTTTATGAATGCTCTAAGAAAGGTTGTTCTGAAACAGCATACCACTGTCCAAATGAAAAAAGATTTATTCCTGGAAGGCCAAAAGTTGATGATTTCTCTGTAAGCCTCGTAAAAAATGTTTATTGTGGCAAGTGTAATTCAAAACTTGGAACATATGTTTCTGCTATAACTATGGCTACAGGACTGCCCTAAGATAATTTTAAAAACAATAAAAATTTTTCTTTATAATGACAACAAAACCAAAATTTCCTGTGTTAGCAATAATATTACTAGTTTTTGCACTGGTATGGCTTTTTAGTGAATTAGGTTATTGGACAATTAACCTTCCTTGGCTTCCAGTTATTTTAGTAGTTATTGCTATTGGATTAATATTTAATCGCTTTAGAAGTTAGTTTTTTATAGATCAAATAATTCTCCTTTTTATGGAAACAAAGAAAAAAAGAGTTCAAGGTAAAAAAAATAGGGCTGCAGGAGTTAGATTTGAAGCAAAAATTAGAAAAGATTTAGAATCTCAAGGATGGATTGTTGACAAATGGACAAACAATGTTGATCTTGAAGCCAATAAAATTATTCCTGCAAAAAGAAAATATAATCCTTTTTTAAGAGCATTATCAATTGGTACTGGTTTTCCTGATTTTAGTGCATCAATGGCAATAGTTGATAAGGGGTATAAGTTTAGAGGTGTTGAAGTTAAGGCAAATGGCTGGCTTGATAAATCTGAAAAAGAAAAATGTAAGTGGTTATTGAAGAATAAAATTTTTAGTGAAATTTTAATTGCAAAAAAAGGTAAAAAACGCGGTAGTATAGAATATGTTGATTTTAAAAAGAAGCATGGTGTTTAGTGCAATAAAACTTAAATTAATCTAATCCCAAAAAATATTATGAATAAAATTATGGTGTTGGTTTTTATTCTAGTAATTATCTTAATTAATAATATTTCTGCATCTTGTCAAGAAGGGCAAATTGATATTAATACTGCTAGCACAGAAGAGCTTGATGAATTATATGGTATAGGTGTTGTCAAAGCAGAAGCAATAATTAATGCAAGACCTTTTGATTCTGTTGATGACCTTATTGATGTTTATGGAATTGGTGAAATTACTTTAAATAAAATAAAAGACCAGGGCCTTGCTTGTGTTGAAGAAGAAATAGAAAATAAAGAAAATGAATCGCTTGAAGATAAAGAAGAGAAAAATGATCAAGTTAAGGAGAATCCAGATAATATTAATGATTCTGA
This sequence comes from Candidatus Pacearchaeota archaeon, assembly GCA_017608305.1. Taxonomy (GTDB): domain Archaea; phylum Nanobdellota; class Nanobdellia; order Pacearchaeales; family GW2011-AR1; genus JAFCGC01. The sequence continues at coordinate 32,907 of JAFCGC010000010.1, read as the reverse complement.
AGGGGGTGAGGGAAAGGATGATAAAATAAATCAAAATGAAGATCCTGAGCCTCCTACTCCAGAAATAATTGCTCTAACTCCACAAACTATAAAAACTCAGGATGAGAAAAGAATTTTAAATAAAAGTACCTTGTTTATGTGGGGATTTGTTGTCTTTGGCATATTAATTGGTATTTTATTTTTATTAAAAAAACAAAAATATAAAGAAAATGAGTTTGGATGAAGGGAAAAAAATAAGGGCTTCTCTTATATTGGAAATACTTGGAAGACCTCCAGAACATTTAGTTAAAACTCTAGAAGATTTAATTAATAAAATCAATGAAGAAAAGGGGGTTAAAGTTGAAAATAAAAAGATCCATGAAACTAAATTAGTAAAAGATCAAAAAGACCTCTATACAACTTATGCTGAAATAGAAATTGAAGTTGAAAACATTATGCAGCTCCTGGGTTTAATATTTAGATATATGCCTGCACATATAGAAATTGTATCTCCAGAAAATATAACTCTTCAAAATAATAATTTAAATGAAGTTGTAAATGAAATCGCAAGAAGATTGCATCAATATGATGAAGTTGCTCGGGTTTTACAAAATGAAAAAATTATTTTGGAAAGAAAACTAAGAGAAGTATTAGAAAAGAAAAAAAATGATAAATAAAGAAGTTAATTCTATTCCTTTGGTTGCAGTTGAACTAGAGATTGATTTTCAAGGATATGAAGATATAGCAAAAAATATATCTAGGATGAAAAATATTCCTAAATCTAAAAGAGAAAACATATTAGCAAGAGCAAATAAAAAAATCTCAAAAGATATTCGAAAAAAAGTTAATAAACTTCTAGAATTTATGGCTTATGATAAAGAAGTTTACAGAATAGCCGAAATCCCATATCATCTTGGACCTCCGAAAGATGAAGGTCTTTTCATAACAGCAATTGCAGATTATTTATTGAACAAAAAAAATTTCAATTAATATCCTAATATATAAAAATTTATAAATATCTAAAAGAGGATTAAATTATGAGAAAAATGGGTCTAGATGGATTTAATGGTACGGGAGGATGTGGAGGAAAATATGATGCAGGACTTTACTCTTATTGAAAAATTTGGAGAAGATAGTAGGAATAACTCCAACAGCTAATAGAAATCAATATAAACATAAAGGAAAAAACATTAATTACGAACAAGCTGTAGAATTATCAAAAAAGCATGCAGAAACAGTTAAAAAAGACATTTGAAGGAATGTTGTATTTTTTTAAAGATTAATACCTTCTTCCTTTAGCAATATTCAATAAATTAAAATTTCTTCTAGTCCTACTATATTTGTTCTTTAAAAACCAGAGTACAAAAACAATAACTGCTATTACTATTGACCAACCTATTATTTTTCCTGATGAGCCTGAATCTGGTTTTTCACAAGTTGCTAAACAACAATTATCATCTAAATAAATAGTTGGTTCACTGCATTTTTCATCTTCTTTACAAATTGTTCCACTAACTTCTTCGCAAGTCTGAGTTTTTGCAGGATCTGTTATATTTAATTCATCTTCCTCAAGAGGTACATAATCTTTCACAAAATTAAGAGTGAGATCTAGATAAGTATAAAGACTTTCATTTGTTTTTGCTTTTATATCCCCTTCAAAAATTCCTGCATTTTCAGAAGAATCTAAAAACAATTCAAGTTTAACACTTTCTCCTTCTTCTAATTTATCTATTTCCTCAATAGAAAGTGAAACATAAGGATCTAAACTACTTGAAATTTCTAAATCTATATCTTCTAAATCAAAGTCCCCATTATTATATAAATAAAAAATAATGTTCTTGCTAGAGTCTGTTGCCATAGAAAGATTTAATTCTTTAGGCTCAAACCTGTAACTTTCTTTTTTCTCTTTTGTCTTTGTTTCATTAGTGTAAACATAAGCAGGAAAATTATATCTTGTGTTTTCAGATTTGAATTCGATTGTTCTTATTTTGGATTCATTTATATCTCCTACATTAAAATTTATTTTTTTTGTTTGATCTGATAAGATATCTATAGAACTTAGAGATTCACCTGAATCTTCTTCAAGTAATGAAGCAAAAAGACCTTCTTCAATAGTTTCAGGGTCTATTGAAATATCAACTGTTATTTCAGAGTCTTGTAAATTATAAACATTTACAGAAAAATCATCATTAGTTATTACAAAGCCTGGAGTTATTGTAAAATCTGCTGTTTTATTTGTTATAATAAATGCTTTACTAATATCTTCTTCAAGAGTTTTTCCGGCTTTTACATATTTTATATTTTCCAAAGAAATAGAATAATTATCTGGAGTTTTTCCTAAAAGAGAAGCATAAACATAATATTTGTTTTCTATTTTGGAAACCTCAAAATTTATGGGTATATCCATGTGTCTTTTATAAAAAACTATATTGTCTTTTGAGAAAGAATTTACAAAATTTCCAGAAATTTCTGCAAGAAGAGTTTCTCCTTGACTATACTCTTCATTTATCTCAATACTAACTGCAGAAACAAGAGGGAATAAAAATAACAAACCGATTAATATTAAAATCTTTTTCATGTTTTATTAAGGAAAAAAGGGTTAATAAATTTTTAGAAATAAACAAATTTATGTTCTTTTGAAATTGTAATTATCTCAATTTTTTTATTATGTCTGAAAAATTGTTTTTTAGACTGTTAAGGATTTTGTCAAATTCTTGTTCTGAGTAAACCTCAAATTCTGGTTCAAGATCCCAATTACCCAAAACTCTTACATTATGAATTGTGTTTTTTTGAAAAGCTAAAAAATCCAAAAGAGACTTTATTTTTTCTTTTTTTGGATTGTCTAAATAAATGAATGTTTTATAAAATTTAATTCCTAAAAGTTCATAGTTCAAAGCAATCTTAAATCCTAAGATTATTTTTTTCTTTAATAGTTGTTTTATTCTATAAGTTGCAATTCTTACTGTTGATTTTGTTTCTTGAGCAATATCAATTATTGGTTTTCTTGCATTTTCAGAAAGACTTTTTAAAATCTTTAAATCTAATTCATCTAATTTTATTGCTTTTTCTTTTTTCATAATAATTCTTGATTCATGCGGTGAATTTTTGTTCAAGTAAAAAATCTCTATTGTAGGTTTGGGCCTCTACAAGAATTGAAATTGATTTTTGAGAGATTGAGTTTCCAAAGGGATAGGTGCAGGACCACCATAGTAAACATAACTAATCAAATAAACAACATCAGAGATATCAACACTTGCATCACCAGTAACATCTCCTAATTCATAATGTGTTGGTTCTGGTCCACCATAATATAAAAAAGCAATTAAAAAGTCAATATCTGATAAATCTATAATTCCGTCTCCATTAAAATCTCCCCTTAAAGGTTCAATTTCAAAATTCGAAACGACATATAATTCTGAAGCAAAGCTTCCATAAATATAATTATTCCATTTACCTTCAGAAAAATATTTTGGACTTCCTGGCCAAGGAATATTAGCACCAGCACTTGGAACACCATCATAAATATGATTAATTGGTCTACCCACAGAATCACCTTGTACAGTTATCCAATACTCTCCTGTAGAATATTCATTTTCAGTTATAACATAATTTTTATTATTCAAAACAAAAGGATTATTCAAAGATTCTAATACTCCTCCTGGAATCCCACCATTATCCTCTCTTAATAAAAGTATATCATCTTCAAAGTTATAAAAAGGTCCTCCCCCACCTAACTTTGCTTCAGGATTAAAAGAATCATAAAAGTTAAACATCAATTTACCTTGCATAGAGATATTTATTTTCATAGCAATTTCTGTTGGAACACCGACGAAATCCACATCTGCGGTTCTTATACTTCCATTATTCCAAGAGGGGTAAACAATGCTTTCAATAATAAGTGGTTTAGATCTTTCAACTAAAATAGGAACAAAAAACTTAGCTTCACCATAATTAAAATCATTCTCATAAACATTATTATCTTCATCATATACATCTAAGTCAAAAATATAGGTTCCTTCTATGGCTTCTAAGGGAATTTCTATGATAGAATTTAATTCTTCACTTTCAAAAGCATCTACATCACCAATATTTATCCGCTGGTCTATACCTAACTTTTGATTAGTAATTCTCGCATATACATCATCTTGATCATCATCCCCAATATTCCAAACATCTGCGGTTATCTTTATTTCTTCACCAGCTCTTACTATTTCTGGGGTGATTGTTATATTATCCAATATAACAAAATCATCTTCAATTATAATTTCTACATTTTCTGAATCACTTGCACAAGTTTTATCTTCATTAAACTCATCATCTTCTCCAGTAGCCCAAACATAAAATACCCAATCCCCATCTTTTAATTCATCAATATCATCTAGCTTAAAGTTTATTACTAATTCTTTATCCTTTCCACCCCCAAGATCAAACTCATCTTCTTCATCATCCATTATAAATTCATTTGTTCCTTTATTGTATAAACCCCATTCAACTTCAATATTTTCTATTTCTTCGTCCCCATTATTTTCTATTTCTACTTCTATTTCAACTTGGTCAAGAGGAAACCACTCATCATTATCTCCAAAACCTTTAATTACATCTATATCATCAATATTAATTTCTAAATTTCCATTGTCTGGGAAGTTACAAAACATTGGATCTTCATCTAAAGGGGGGTAGGTCAAAGGGAGATAATCTATATTATTTTGATCCAAAATATAATTAATGTCGCATATTCCATCGTGGTTATCATCTTCACATGTTTCAGAGAAACCTGTGCCATTAGGGTTTGCCCAATAATTTCCACCAAGATAAGAACCTCCGATGATGTTTGTCCCTGAAGTTCTTCCTGTATTCCATAAATTGATACTATCATCTTCTATCTCAAAATTTTGAGGATTATTAAAAACATTATTATAAAAAAGATTGTTTTGGTTATCCTTGTCATCGAGGGCAACCCCTATAAGGTTGTTCTCAATATAATTTCCAGAAAGGATGTTTGATTCAGAAATATCTTCAAAAAAAATTCCAATTTCATTACCCTTAATAGAATTAGATTCTATATTATTTGAACTTGCATCAAAATAAATTCCATAATCTTGTCTTTCAATTTGGTTATTACCAACCAAATTACCTATGGCTCCATTTCCAGAGATAAAAATTCCTGCCTCCCAATTATCCAAAATAGAATTATCCTTTATAATATTTTTTGAAATCTCATTCTCATTTTTTGCACTTAGCTCAATACCATTTCCATAATTATTATCAATTATGTTAGAAGTTATAATATTAAGATAATTATCTGCACTAGTTAATATAATCCCCCCCTTATTATTTTGAAGAATAGTATTCCCATGAATAATATTATTTTTATTTTCTCGTGTATTTCCACCACCGAGATAGATCCCATATGCACCATTCTTTTCAATAACATTATTTTGTACAAAATTATCAGAAGCTACATTTAAATCAATTCCAAGCCACGCATTATTTCCAACATGATTGTTTCTTAAAATATTATTATTTGAACCAAATATTTGTATCCCAAATTTAGCTCCATTTTCAACCTTGTTGTTTTCAATAAGATTGTTATCAGAACCATCTAATTCAATCTCCGCAGACCCATAATCCTCGGTATTATACTGGATATGATTTTGAAATATTTCATTGTTTTCACCCCTAAAAATATAAATTCCTTGGTGTCTGTTATGTTCAATTGTATTATTTTCTATAATGTTATCGTCCGAATTATCTATTTTGATTCCTTCTGCAAAATTTGATATTAAACCATTCTTAATAGTTGCCTCATTATAGATTCTAATATAAACTCCTTGCCCAGAACCATCGCCAGTAATACTATGCCCATTTAAATCCAATAAAATATTATTAGCTTTTACTACAAAACAAGTTCCAGATGTTGTTATGTCATTTTGTAGACTATAAGCTCTATTTTCCACATCTAAGTCTTGACAACCATATATTGCCTGCATTATCCTAGTTTGCTTACCCACCCTCACATTAAATTCAAGAAAATTACTTAATTCCCCGTCTGAGATAACCACTTTTATGGTGTAAACCCCAGCATAATCTGAAGTAAAATTATATTCGTTAGTAGTAGATACCAATTCTGAATCCAAATACCATTTAATTTCTATTGGATCTCCATCTGCATCATATACTTGAACTTTAAAAACATGAGATTGTCCTTCTAGTATAGAAGAGGGAATTGCAGGTGTAGCTGTAAATATTGGGGCATTGTTTTCCTTAAGAATTTCAATTAAAAGAGTTATATCACTAATATCAATATCCCCTTTTTCATTAACATTTCCAAATTCTAATGGATTTGGTGCATCACCATTAAAATACAAATAATCTCTTAAAAATTCATAATCATCCATATCAACATCATTATCTCCATCTACATCTCCTTGGAGATGTGAACTTAAAAAATCTTCTGGATCAAGTTTTTTCTTGCCACTATCTAATCCTAAACCAGTTTGTCCCCCAATTATCCCTGAAAAAAGAACTAACCCGAGGATTAAGGCCAAAAATGTTTTTGTTTGCATCATTTTAACTTGATTTGCAAACAAATTTAGTGTATTTAAAACTTTCTATTTGTCATCACTTCAGAATAACATCTTTTGGGTTACTTGGAAAGATTACCAATACCTATTATAGAAATGAATTATTTAGAAAATTCATCCCCCAATCTCTTTTAGTTTTTTGAGAACATTGTCAAAATCAGTTGGTTTTTTTCTAGCCGGTGGCCTTCTTGCAGGAGCTCTTCTTCTTGGAGGCATTATTCTTCTAGGAGCTCTTCTTATCGGCATTGTTGATGAAGGAGGCGGAGCAAAAAAAGGCCCTCCTGGCCCTGGTCCTGGCCTTGATCCACCAAACTTAGATTTAAGTTTAAACCAAAATCTTCTTAATTTATCTTTAAACATTATTCCAACAACTACTAAAATGATAAGTATAATTAAAATCCAAATCCAAATATAACTTGATTTTTTTGTCTCTTTCATACAACAAAAATCATCAGAACCACAATCATAAAGAAAATTTGTTTCATATCCATCTCTACAAAAATCTTCACAAATACCACCATTATCTTCACACTCTGAAGTTGTGGGTGTGCTTGATTCTTCACATCTTCCTCCAACACAGCAAATTTCTCCAGAACTTAAATCATCAGCAACTTCTTCTTGTCTCCCTCCAACACATCTTTCGCCTGAATTGCAAACATCTCCATTTAATTCTGAACAACTTGAAAGAGGTTTATCCTCATCACAACAAACTTGTGCTCCTGAACATCCTCCGAATCCCATCTCTGTTCCATCTAACCCCTCACAATCTAATTTTGTTAAACAATAATAACCTTTATCTTCACAATCTTCATCGTCCCCATCACCATTTCCTCCTGAAGTGGCTCTTGGCCAAAGAGAGTGCAACAAAAAAGCTGTGTTAAGAATATTTCCTTGCCAACACCCATCATCATCCTGAGCACCTAAAAGCCATTCTTGAGTTTTTTGTTTTTCTAAAGGTTCATCAGAAATAGGGTATAATGCTAAAGCAGTATCATAATATTTATTTCCTGACTCAGACCACCACCCTTCTGTTTTTTGCTTCATCAATAAATCATTTCTATATACATCTCCTAATAAAGCATATAAAAACGCTTCTGGAAGATATTTTTCATTGTCAGATTCTTCTGCCATTGTAATTAAATAAGGATAAAAAGCAGTGACATCATAATCCTCTTTATCTAAAACAAGTGCTGCCCATAAACTTCCTTCATAATCACAAGAAGCACTATTTCCAAAGCAATAAGAATTTATTTTTTCAGTGGTTGATCCTTCTGCAGAAGCAGAATTAGTTTTTTCTGAAACATGAATTGTAGGTGAATCAGATTTTTTAAACAAGAGGTTTGAATAAAATCCTTGATTGCAAGAAATTTCAAATTCTTCATCATAGCAAGAAGGAAGAATTCTAAACCAATAATCTCCTGAAGACAAAGGCAAACAACTTCCTGCAGCAGAGTTTATTTTTTTATCTTCTCCTATATTTATTGTACTAGAAGATCCTGTGTATTGAATTGTGCAAGTTGTAGGCTCTGAACTATCAATTTGTAAATACCAGTTAAGATCTGAAGTAGTTGTATTTTGAGAGATTAACCATTCTTCTGCTTTACTATCTCCTTTTAAAGCTAAAATTGCTTGGGCTGTTGTTTTTATTTTACATCCAGATTTTGGCCAACATTCATCACTTTTAGAATCATCATTAACCTCACTCCTACATTTACCAACTGCCAATAAAGAAAAAATTTGTTCTTCTAAAGATAAATCATCACATTCTCTATCTTCTATTTTATCTTTTAAACAATCATATGCTTTCTCTACTTTATCATCTTCATCGGTTTCTTCAGAAATTGTTATTTCATTTTCATCTGCAACTAAAAAAGGAATCAAAGCTAATAAAAGAAAAATGAATATGAACACTCTTTTTTTCATTATATAATTAATCAAGACTTGTTTTTAAAATTATCTTTAGTTTTCTGCTTTATGTTTCCATTAAAGGATTTTCTCACAACATAATTTACAGGATTTTTTATTTTGCTGCATAAGGTATCTGGGTCACAAACTCCTATCCCCTTATAAAATTCTTTACAATTTTGAGGGAGAATTGGGGTTTTTCTAAAACTCCAACTAAGCTGGCTTTTTATGTAACCTTGTTTTATAGGCACTTCATTTTTTTTATTCCAATCTTCTATTCTTTTTTCTAATTCCTCTCTATCCATTCCAACAGAACGAAATAAATTAATTAAAACAAATAAAGCTCTTTTTCTTCCATCTGAAATTCCTTTTAAAATATTTTTCACGCAAGGAGGAAAATTTTGCTCAGATAAATTTGAAAGTTTAATTGGTTTAAATTCTCCTGATTTTTTGGTTTTTTCTTGTTCAGGATTATTTTGATTATACCAATCAAGAGCCTGCATGAGTAATTCTTTTGCTTCTCCTTCTATTGAATCTGGCATAAAATTTTTTATTTGAGTTATTTTCATTGGATCTGCATCTTTTAGTTCAAAATTCGCTATTTGATCTTGATCTAAAACAATACTTGCTAGAGCTGTTTTTTCATGAAGACTATATGGGGCCCTAAACAAATGCCTTGGAGAAACAAGAATAAGGTCAGGCATTACTTCTTTTGGTGCTTGAAAATCCTTAATATATTTACTCGGTTTTGTCAGACTTGAAACTCTTTCAATTAATTTATTTTTTGTTTGTTCTGTGAGATAATTAGTCAAAATTCTTGCCCATTCAGGAAATTTATCAGATGTTTGTACATCATTGATCACTTTAGGAAAAGCCTTCCAAGGAACAATTATGTGAAATCCCTTACTTCCACTAAATTTAATTCCAATATTTTTAATCCCATGAAATTTCAACATATCAATTATTATTTCGGCAGAAATTTTACTATAATCAATATATTTACTATCAATATCAATCACCAAGTCCCACCCGATTCTTAATTTATTTGCTTGTTCTTCATTCATTTCTGTGGAAATTTTAAGAGGATCTTCCCAAAGTTCTTCAGAACAATGAAAACTCGTTGCACCTTTTTTTACTAACTGAAAAATATCTCCTACATATTGAAAAGAATCAGGTCTTTTCCCAAATCCTTCAAAATATCTTGGTGAAATTTCTCTGTTTTCTGAAAACTCAAAAATGATTTTTTGTATTTCAGGTCTAGAATAATATAAGTTAGTTAAATTTCGTATGCGTGTTTCTTTATGTGAAATTCCATTTCCCATTTTATTCCTTGATTATTTTAACATAAACTGTTCTTGTCCTGGGGCCATCAAATTCAGCTAACGCAATAGATTGATAAGTTCCAAGAACTAATTTTCCTTGTTCAATAATTATTGTTTCATTTGGACCAATAAGAGTGGCTTTTACATGGGCATGAGCATTATCATCAATACAATTATGCTTGTATTCGCCCTTACTTGGAATTAGCCTCTCAAGAACTGTTGGAATATCTTCACGAACTCCAGAATCAGGATTTTCATTTATTAAAATTCCTGCTGTTGTGTGGGGTATATAAACCACACAAATTCCTTTTTCAATTTCAGATTTTTTAACAATTTCTTTAACTTTCCCGGTTATATTTATTACTTCTTGTCTCTGATTTGTTTTTATTTTTATTTGATTTAACATTTTACAATCAATTAGGCAAAGTTTAAATAAATACCCTATACTTAATCATAATAATGCTTAAAAGATAAATGGTGTTTTGGTAAATATGTTGTTAAAACTAGAAAATCCGACTCTATTATCTAAGGCTGTAGATATTATTTCAGAGTTGGTTACAGAGGTGAGAATTAAAGTTAGTGAGTATGGGCTATCAATAACTGCAATAGATCCTGCAAATGTTGCTATGGTCGAGTTCAAAGCTCCTAAAAGTGCTTTTTCCCAATTTGAAACAGATCCAGAAGTATTAGGAATTAATTTAGATAGCCTAAAAAGAATTTTAAAAAGATGTGGCTCTGGAAGTTCTTTGATTCTAGAAAAAAGAGACAATCTCTTAAATATATTAATTCAAGATAGAATAAAGAGAAATTTTAGTCTTAATCTGATTGAGATAGAATCTGAAGATAAAGAAATGCCAAATTTAGATTTTAGTTCACGAGTTGAATTAAATTCTGTTGACCTTATAGATTCAGTAGAGGATTGTTCTGTTGTTGCTGATGCTTGTTCTTTTGTTATTGAAGAAAACAAATTTATAATTGAAGCTAGGAGTTTAAATTCTGCTAGATCTGAATTTTCAGGGGATGAAGCAAGTATTCAAGCAGAAAACTGTAGGTCTAAATATAGTTTAGAATATTTAATAAAATTTATCAAGGCTTCAAAACTCTGTGAAAAAACAGTTTTAAATTTTGCAAATGATCATCCTTTAAAGATGAATATTAAAACTCCAGGAATTGAGTTAAACTTTATTCTAGCTCCTAGGGTTGAAACTGAAGATTAAATAATCCTCTGGTTTTTTGTTTTTGAAAAGAGGAGTTAAGCTTTGCAATAGATTCTGCTGCATATTCTGCATACTGTTTTGCTTCAATTAAACCAGAGTAAATTGGAATAAACATAAAAGTTATGGCTAAAATCAATACAATAAGAATAGTCCAGTTTAATTTTTTAGTATTCCATTTTTTAAGAAATCTAAATAAAAAATGACTAATTATAATGAAAATAAGAAAAATAATAGCGTAGAAAATTAGAATGAGTCCCTCAAAATCATGATATACTTTAATCTTTTCTGCAATAAACATCCCAATTATTACTAGTGGAAAAAAGGTGACAAGTCTCCACTTAAGTTTTTTAAAAGGGATAACAAGAGGAATAAGCAATGCCCATAGCATTCCTAGCCATTCTCCTAGAATATTGGTGAATACATTAAGGCCTGGAGATTCATTTTCTATGACATAAAAGAGAAAAATTAGCACAAGGAAAATAGCATAAACTATTCTGACAATATTGTGCAACACGTCCTGATTAGAAGTTGTTTTCAAGATCTTTGGCTCTTTCATTTTGTTGTGCAATCTATTTTGGGATTCTTTTCTCCACCATAGATAATCCCTCTTTCCCAATACTGAATCTAAACAGAATACTATTTAAAAAACTAACTAAACAATCAGGTAATTATTATTTTATTTCCCCTATTTTTCAAAACATTTAAATAATAAGTAATATTTACTAATAGTAATAAAAGATAAGCATTACTTAGTAAATGGGCAAAAAGAGGGTGATTAAGAAGTTTCTACTAGAAATTCCAGAAGAGATTTGGGAAAAATGGAAAAACACTATTCCTCGTTCTATTTCTTTAAATAAAGCATTAATTGAATTATTAAAAAAACAGAGGAACAAAAAATGATAAATAAAAATTTGAAAGGACAGGTTACAATTTTCATAATCATTGGGGTGATTATAGTTGGAATTGCTTTATTATTTATATTTTTTAGAAGTGACTTGCCTTCTTCAATGGGGGGTAGTTCAAAAAAAACAAATTCACCTAGTTTTTTAACAATATGTCTAGAAGACAAAATAAAAGAGGCTGAAAAAAACATTGCAATCCAAGGAGGAACTTCAGAACCTGAGCTTTACAAAACATTTAAATTTGAGCAAGAAGGAATCTACAAAGATATTTCTTATTTATGTTATAATAAAAACTATTATTATCCTTGTATAAATCAAGAACCAATGTTAATGCAACATGTAGAGGGCCAAATGAAAGACTATATTTCTCAAGAAGTTGAAGAATGTTTTACTGAATTAGGAAAAAGTTTAGAAAATCAATGGGAAGTAGTTGATTCAAGATATAGAAATTTTGACCTTAGATTAGACCCAAATAAAATAGAAATTGATATTAATGCTGAAATTTCTCTTACAAACCATGGAGAAACCACAAAACAAAATGAGTTTAAAATTAGTTTTCCTAGTAAACTCTACGGGCTAATAGATCTTGCTCAAGAAGTTGTTAATCAAGAAGCAAGATTTTGTCATTTTGAATATGTAGGATATATGTTACTTTATCCTGAATGGAGCATAGACAAACACAGAACAAGTGATTCTTCTATAATTTATACTTTAAAACATGAAGATAGTTCAACTAAATTTAGATTTGCTATAAGAGGGTGTGTAATTCCTCCAGGATTTTAAAATGAAAAAAAGTATTGGTATTTTGGTTTTAGTTTTTGTGCAACTTTTATTAGTAATGAGCTTGGCTCCCTCAAATAGTTATTTAATCAAATTATTCACAATTGAACAAATAGGGATTGTTTCTGCTGATGAAGAAATTCCACCTATGAATTGTTGCCCTGAAACCTGCCAGGATGTTTTATCTACCAATCCAGAGGAATGTGCTGTTGCTCTAGCAGAAACAACATGTGAATATACAAATAATTGCAAAAAAGGATGTTGTATTGATGAAATTCAAGGAAGTTGTGATTTAGGGGTTCCAAGAAAAATCTGTGAAGAAAGAGGTGGGGTTTGGAAACAAGGCAGTGATTGTTTAATCCAAGAATGCCAAAAAGGATGTTGTGTCCTAGGAAATAAATTTAAATTTAAAAATGAAAAAGAATGTGAATATCTTTCTCAAGTAAAAGGAATAGATAAAGATTTTAGGGATATTGAAACAGAATATGAATGCATAAGTTTAGGATCAGGAGAACAAGAAGGAGCTTGTGTTTATGAAGAAAATGCCTGCAGATTTAAAACTAAAAAACAATGTATTCGAGAAGGGGGAAGTTTTTACAAAGATATTTTTTGTTCTAATCCTATTTTAGAAACAGGTTATGAAAAAGGCCATCATCAAGGTTGTGCAAATGGGGAAATTCATATTTATAATTTTGATAACTACAATAATAAAGAATCTATTTATAAAAAATGTACACAGGGAAAAAGTGCTTGTGAATTAATTGATGGAAATCCTATTTGTAAGGATCTAAGTTGTGAATATAATGGAAAAACCTATCTTAATGGAGAAAGTTGGTGTGTTTATGAAGGATTTATTGGGGATGGAAAAGATGTGGTTGGAAGTGAACACTGGCTAGCTCATTGCCTTAATGGAGAATTTGAAATAGATCGATGTGGGGAACAAAGAAATTTTATTTGCAGTGAACATGTTATAAAAGAAGGAAATAAAAAATTTTCAACAGCATCGTGTGTTGTAAATGAAGCAAGTAGATGTATGGGTTATGGGCCTTTACAAGAAGTTCAAGGAGAAGGAGAAAATGCAAAATTAGTTGATAATCAAGAAAACATAAATTCTTGTCAAGCTAATTCTCACTGTAAAGTTGAAGATGTTTATGTTGATCAATATTTTCAATTTAAAACTTGTGTTCCTGCTTATCCAAAAGGAGCTAATTTAAGAGATGAAATAGACGATAGTCTTTGTGCAATAGCAAACCAAGAATGTATTGTTACTTATTTGAAAAAAAATAGGCTTGATGATTGGGATTGTGAAGCAAATTGTAATTGTGAAAAACCAGTTTTTGCAGAAAAAATGAATAATTTATGTGTTTCTTTAGGAGATTGTGGAAGCTATGTAAATTATATTGGTGAAGGCACAAACAATATTAAAGTAGAACATGAAAAAAAATCCACTTCTATTTTTGAATTATTTAATAAAATTCAAGAAACAAAATGCCAAGAATATTGTGAAGGAAACAAACTAATAGATCCTTTTAAGGGTATTGAGATTCCAACAACTATTTTTATGATTTTTAAAAATCAATTATTTTTCAAATGTGCTCGTTCTGGTTATTGTGAAAATGGAAAATACTTTGCAAAAAGTTTTGAAAAAGTTCAATTAGGAGGTTTTGAAAAATATGCAGATTCTGTAGAAGGACAATTTGTAAAACCCCAAAACATAAATCGGCAAGGTTTTATCTGGGAAGCAGGATCCACTAGTGCAGGACCAAGTGATTTAGAGTATGGAAATAAAAAAGCTCTTAAACTTCTAGGAAAAATTGTTGGTGGAACAGGAACTTTGATTGGAGCTTTGAGCATTATTACTCCTTCAATAACTAGCACAGTAATAGGAACAAATACAATAATGATGAAAAGTGCAGCAATTTTTGGAACAGGTTCTGCTCCTGGTTCAGTTGCAATAACTATTGGGGCTATTGGAACAGCTGCATTAGGTGCTGCAATAGGAATGTTTGTTGGACATAAGCTTGCGCAATGGTTTGGGGTTGCAGATCCTGTTGCTGCGACAGTCATAACTTTAACAGGAGGAGCTAGTGGGGCTTTTGCAATTTTAGCAAAAATAGGAATTTTTGGATCTTGGACTCCTGCAATTGTATTGGTGGCACTTACTTTTCTTTTTTCATTTATTTTAGGGGGAGCAGAAACAAAAGAATACAAGGTTTCATTTAAATGCCTTGCTTGGACAGCACCTGGAGGAGGAGAAGATTGTTCTAGATGCCATGAAAATGATCTTTTTCCTTGTACAAGATATAAATGTGAAAGCTTGGGACAAACTTGTGAAATTTTAAATGAAAATACAGATCATCCAATTTGTGAGGCAATGGAATATGAAACAGATCCTCCAATAATTATTCCTGGAAACATTTTAACTCCTGGATATGATTTTACAAACAAGCAAACAAAAAGTGTTAAAATAACAAAACAAGGGGGAGGATGTGTTCAAGAATTTACAAAACTTAAATTTACTCTCAATACAAATGAAGCTGCACAATGTAAATTTAGTTTTGAAAGGCCTTCAAGTCCAGATTATGAAGAAATGGTTGAAAACTTTCCTCTTGAAGAAAATCTATTCACAATAAATCATAGTTTTGAAATTAAAGGAATTAGTGTAGATAGTTTAGATCCTTATGATGTTGAAGGAAATGTTAAGGATGGATTTTTTGGAGATGTAAAAATATATGTAAGATGTAAAGATGGTCAAAAACCTGCGAATTTTAATATTGATGAATATATAGTTAATTTTTGCTTGCACGATGGACCAGATGAAACAGTAGTTGATCATTCTTTAACTGTGTTTAAACCAAAAAATAATGATTATTTAAAATATGGAGAAACAGAAACAGATTTTAAAATGTGGATAAATGAGCCTGCAGAATGTAAATATGATTTGGTTGCTGGAACAGATTATAATGCTATGCCTTATAGTTTTGGGTGTAAAATCCAATTAGATGATCAAGAAGATTTTGGATGGCCTTGTAATACAACTCTCACAGATTTATTTCAAGGAGAAAATAATTTTTATATAAAATGTAAAGACAAGCCATGGGAATCAGAAGATTTGAATAGAAACAAAAACAAAGATGATTTTCCTTATACATTACATGTATCAGAAAGTGAATTATCCATAGATTCTGTGGAAATCAAATATGAAACCCAATCAATTAATATGGGGGAAACTATTAAAGAAGGTTTTGAACCTGTTTCTGTTGAAATGAGTGTTGAAACTTCTGGAGGAGCAGATAATGGTGAGGCTATTTGTTATTGGACAAGAGATTTAAATGTTCCCTTACAAGAAACAAATTCAAATATCCACACACAATTTCTCGCAGATAAAATGGCTGGAAATTATAATTTTCCAATTAAATGTGAAGACAAAGCAGGAAATACTGTTTACAAGGATATAAGTTTTACAATAGAAGTTGATTTCACAGGCCCAAGAATTGTTAGGGCTTATAATTATTTGGGGGAATTAAAACTAATTACAGATGAATTAGCTCAATGTTATTATAATGATTATGATAGATGTAATCCATTTAATTTTGAAAATTCAACAAAAATGACTATTGGTTTTTCAAATGAACATTTTGCAGATTGGAATACTAAAAAAACCTATTATGTAAAATGTGGAGATGCTTGGGATAATGTAAATTCAGATTGTGCAATCATCATAAAACCTTCAACATAAAGTAAATTTATAAATTAGAAAAACATAGAATAAATATGAGCAAAAGACTCTCACAAATTCGGTCTGCTTTGCCCAAAATTGGTCAAAACAAAGAGGGACAAGTAACAATTTTTATCATAATTGCAATTGTAATTGTTGCTCTTGGAATTTTGATTTATATGTTTTATCCAGAAATAAAATCAACAATAGGAGTAGAGACTAAAAATCCTTCTGCATATCTTCAAGATTGTCTTGAACCAGATATTAAGAACAGTATAGAAGAATTAGCCCTTCAAGGAGGAAGTATAAACCCTCCACACTATATTATGTATAATGGAAAAAGAATAGAATATCTTTGCTATACTAATGAATATCACAAAGCTTGTGTAATGCAACAACCTCTCTTAGACAATCACATAGAAGAAGAAATTAAAAACAATATTCAGAAAAAAGCCAAAGAGTGTTTAAATTCTTTAAAAGAAAGTTATGAAAATAGAAATTACCAAGTTAATTTAAAACAAGGGGATATTAAAGTTGAATTGATTCCAAAAAGAATTCTTGTTAAACTAAATTATCCAATGACTTTGTCAAAAGAAAATACAGAAACACATGATTCTTTTGATGTGATTGTTAACAATAATATTTATGAATTAGTCAGTATTGCTAACAGTATTTTAAATTGGGAAGCAAATTATGGTGATGCTGAAACAACTCTTTACATGAATGCTTATCATGATTTAAAGGTTGAAAAATTAAAACAAACAGAAGGGAGTATAATTTATATTTTAACTGATAGAAATAATTTAAATAAATTTCAATTTGCATCAAGGAGTTTTGCATGGCCTCCGGGATATGGTTAAAATAAAAATAATCTTTTTAAAAAAGATTAGACAAAACCAGAATAAAAAAAATGAAAAATAAATTATTAGTTTTTGTTTTTGGAATTTTTCTCATTAGTTTAGTAGGTGCTGCTGAAGTTTCTTATTGTTGTGAAAAAACTATTGGAGGAGTTTGGTGTATGAATGAACCAGAAGCAAAATGTGATTCAAGTTATAGAACAGCTCCGACTTCATGTGAATCTACTAGTTATTGTAAACTTGGTACTTGTATTAATCCTGAAGAAGGAGACTGTATGGAAAATACACCTCAAAAAACATGCGAAGATGCAGGAGGATTTTGGAAAGACGATGAACCAGAAGATATTTCACAATGTAAATTAGGTTGTTGTTTAATAGGGGATCAAGCAGCATTTGTTACACAAACAAGATGTAAGAGATTGACTGCACTCTATGGTTTAGAAACAATTTTTAGAACAGATGTTTCAAGTGAAATCCAATGTATTGCTAGTGCAAGTCCAAGAGCAAAAGGAGCATGTGTGTTTGAAAAGGAATTTGAAAAAACTTGTACATTTACTACAAAAAAACAATGTCAGGAAATGGAAATTAGTACTCCAACAAATATTTTAGAACAATTTGATTCAGAATCAGATCCTGTTACTTCTGTGAGATTTTATGAAGGAAAATTATGTTCTGATGAGAAACTAGCAACAAATTGTGGAAAGAGTAAAGAAACAACTTGTGTTGAGGGAAGAGATGAAGTTTTCTTTTTAGATAGTTGTGGTAATTTAGCAAACATCTATGATGCTAAAAGACAAAATGATCCAAATTATTGGGCTGAAATTGAAGATTCATCAAAAATATGCAATTTAGATTCTGCAGGTGCAAGAAGTTGTGGAAATTGTGATTATTTTCAAGGAAGTACTTGTAAAAAAACAGAAAGAGGATCTAATCCAACTTATGGAGATTATATTTGTGAAGACCTGAGTTGTGAATATAACGGAGAACCTTATGAGCATGGAGAAACTTGGTGTGCTGATGCAGCAGGCGCAGATAAGAATCTACCTGGAAGTCGACATTTTAGATTAGTGTGCTACAATGGAGATATAACTGTTGAACCGTGTGCAGATTTTAGACAAGAAGTCTGTGTTGAATCAGATCTTGATGATTTTTCAACATCTGCTTGCAGAGTAAACATGTGGGAAGATTGTTTTGCTCAAGATGAAAAAAAGGATTGTGAAAATATAGATAAAAGAGATTGTCAATGGGTTAATAGTGGAAATTTAAAAGAAGGATTAAGTGATGGAGACATAGAAAAATTAAATGAAATGATTATAGATAATGAAGATATTAGTGAAGAGTGGTTTAATACTTGGGAATATGATGGAGAGGTAACTGGAATTGCTGACAGACTAATTGCTTCATCTTATAATTCAAAAGATTATTTTGTGTTTTCTTGTATTCCAAAATATGCTCCTGGATTTGATTTTTGGCAAGAAGGTGATGCAGAAGAAATTTGCAGTTTAGCAAATGCTCAAGGCACAGTTACTTATAGGTCTGATTGGGCAGGAGATAAACCTGACAAAGATATGTCTGATTGTGAAAATGAAATAGGAAATTGTTGGTTAATAACAGATGGGTGGCAGCAAACTAAAAAAAATCTATGTATTTCCTTAGGAGATTGTGGAAGTAGTAAAAATTATATTGGTCAAGAAGGATATGATAAATGGGAGGATTTATTGAAAAGACAGTAGTGTAATTATAAAATGGTAACATTTAAATATGAACAAAACTGTGAAACAAACATGGGAAAAACAATGAGAACTATTGTAGGAACAGGGTTATTAACACTTGCAAGTTTAGGATGCTTAAATGGGTGTTCTGAAGTTTATAAAGAGATTTCTAATGTTTCTGATGAAATTGGAATTACAAACAAAAAAGGAGTTAAAATTGCTCAAGGCACACATAGAAAATATCTGGAGGATGGTAGTGTGATGTTTCATGTTGATATGAATGGAGATTTGCCTTATTATGTAAAAGGACTTTGTTCACAAGGAAGCATAGATAAATTAGATGTTTGTGATCTTGGTGAGTGGTGTAAAAGATTTTTTAGTTGGAGTCCAGCAACATACAAACCTGCTAAATATAACTGGGAAGGCATAGGAAAATATTCTGTCTTATATTTAAAAAAATAAAAAAATAAAAATGAGAGGTGACAAAAAAAAGGGAGGAATGGCTTTAAGCCAAATAATAATTTTAATAATAGGAATTATTGCAATTAGTTATGCTCTTAGTAGTGAGGTAGAAATTGTTAGTGCAAAAGATTCTGAAGAAACTGTTGATTTTTTTTCAGGTCCAGTTGTTTTAGATAAAACAATAAAAGTTGCAGGTCAAATGCCTACTACTCCAAAACCCACATTTACTTTTACTCCTTATGAACATCAACGGGCTCTAACCACTACAGGCGGAGGACCATTTGGTGCAAAAGCAATACTTGAAGAAGAGGGGTATCGCGTATTTGAAGGAGAACTTTATTTAGAAAAAAATGGGGAGTGGTTTCTTGAAACAGGCAAAGATGGAATGTCTTTAGAAAAAGTAATTGACAAAAATTTAATAAAAGAATTAAAAGGAAAAACTGGCTGGCAAACAGCAAAAACAACATCGTTGCAGATTTTGATGAATGCAGGTTATGCTTTTTCAATTTATCAAGGAATAAGATATGCATTTGGATGGATTGGAGATGAAAACTTAGTCGATGCTATGTCTAAATCAATTGGGCTTGGATTTTTTGCTGGAAAAACATCTTATAATTTATTTAAAACAGGTGGAGTTTTAAGTGAAAAATTTGGAAGTATTGGAAAGTTTTTATCAAGTGAGTGGGGGGGTCTTGCTGCAGGAGCAGGAGTGAGTGTTGTGATTTTTTTGATAACCTATAAAAGAGACGCAGAAGAAATAGTAAGTTTTAATTGTAAACCTTGGGATGCTCAAACAAAAGGAAACAAATGTGAAGAGTGTAATAAACAAGGAGATCTTCCTTGTTCAGAATATCAGTGCCGAGCTCTAGGGCAAGG
This sequence comes from Candidatus Pacearchaeota archaeon, assembly GCA_017608305.1. Lineage (GTDB taxonomy): Archaea > Nanobdellota > Nanobdellia > Pacearchaeales > GW2011-AR1 > JAFCGC01. Next base: position 12,593 of record JAFCGC010000010.1, on the reverse strand, counting down.
CTGTGAAATAATTAATCCAGGAACAGAAGAAGAAAAATGTGTTTGGATTAATAGAAATGATATTGACCCTCCTCAAATAGAAGCATTTGAAAATGTCTTATTAGAAAAGTACAGATATAATCCTGCAGGAATTGTTTTTCCTAATAAACAAGATAGGGGTGTGGAAATAGAGTACACAGATTCAACAACAGGATGTGTACCTGCGTTTAGCCCTTTTTCATTTGGAATCCAATTAAATGAACCTGGAAAATGTAAACTCGACATAATAAGAAAACAAGATTTTGAAGAAATGGGTTTTTTCTTTAGTAATGGTTTATCATTATATAACCACAGTTTTACAATGAGTTTGCCTGGAACAAGTGCTTTAGAAACAGAAGGAATTGAAGTTCAAAATGATGGAGAATATGAAATTTATGTTAGATGTTCAGATGCAAATGAAAACACTAATGTTGGAAATTTTGTGTTTAAATATTGTGTTCAAAAAGGGCCTGACACAACTGCTCCTGTAATTGTGACAACAAGTATTTTGGATAATACACCTATTGCACATGGAGAAAGTTCTATTGATTTAGATGCTTATGTCAATGAACCTGCACAATGTAAATGGAGTCATGATGATAAGAGTTATGAAAATATGGAAACTTCAATGTTGTGTAATCTTGGTCTTTTTCAAATGAATGCGCAAATGTTATACAAATGTTCAACAACCTTAGAAGGAATAAAAGATAGTCAAGAAAATAAATTTTATTTTAGATGTGAAGATAAAGAATCAAATGAAAATTCAGAAAGTACAGAGTTCACTTTAATTGGAACTAAACCTCTTGTTATTGACAATGTTCTTCCAAATGGTACAATAAAAGATTCAACAGAAATAATAAAAGTAAGTTTAGAAGTAGAAACATCTGCAGGATATAAAGAAGGAGAAGCAACTTGTTATTATAAAGAATCTGATGAATCAGAAAATAATTATGTAAAATTTTATGAAACAGATTCTTATGAACACTTACAAAATCTGTGGTTAGAAGAAGGAGATTATGATTATACTATAAGATGTGTTGATCTTGGAGGAAATGCAGATGAAGAAACTTTAGAATTTAGTGTTGAATCAGACACAGAACAACCAATAATAACAAGGGCATATAAAGAAGATACAAATCTAAAAATAATTACAAATGAAAAAGCAGAATGTGTTTATTCTAATATAGATTGTGATTATTCTTTTGAAGAGGGCTCAGACATGAAAGTCTTAGAAGAAGTAGAACACTATATAGAATGGAAAAGTAATCAAAATTATTATATCAAATGTAAAGATGAATATGATAACCAACCTAATTTTAATGAATGTAGTATGATTATAAGACCTTTTGATGTCTTTTAATAAAAACCTCCAGCGGGTTTTTATGAATCCAGCGACCAAAACCAAATTTTTACTAGCCTCCTAGGAATTTGGATAAAAAATCATTTTTTTCTAATATGCTGTTATTCTGAAGTAGTTACAAATAGGAAGATTTAAATACCCTAAATTTGTTTGCACATTAAGTTAAAAATGATACAAACAAAAACATTCATGGCTTTAGTACTTGGATTAGTGCTTTTATCAGGAATTGTTGGAGCGCAAATTAGTCCAGGAATAGATTTTGATAAAGTAAAATATTATGAAGAAAAAACTACAATTGTTAATCCATTACAAGGAGATGTAGATGGAGATAATGATGTTGACATGGAGGATTATGAATTTTTAAGAGATTATTTGTATTTTAATGGTGATGCACCAAACCCAATAGAATATGGAAATGTAAATGAAAAAGGTGACATTGATATTAGTGATATAACTCTTTTAATTGAAATTTTAAAATCAAACGGTGTAATAGATGTAATTGCTCCTGTAATTGAACTTGATGATCCAGAAGATGATGAAAAAATTGAAACTAGTAAAAATTCTAAGAGAGTGTATTTTGAGTATACTGTAACTGATGATTCTGAAATTGATTATTGTGTTTTAATAATTGATGGGGATGAAGAAGAAAGACATGAAAATCCTGAAACAGGGATTGAGCATGAATTTGAAGAAAACCTTAGGGAAGGAGAATATGAATGGAAAATAAAATGTGTTGATGTTAATGGAAATATTGGATTTTCAGAAGAAAGAGATTTAGAAATTGATGAAAAATCAACACCCGGAGATAGCTCAGATAATTATTTAGATTTTGGAGAAGAAGATTCAAACCAAGATTATTGGTTTATTGAATCAGCAGAAACAACTCCGGAAAAAGAAAAATCTTTAATAGAAAAAATAGATTGGAAAATTGCTCTTTTAATCACTTTAGTGCTCCTTATAATTTTAACTTTAATGTTAATTGTTCTTGCAATAAGTAAAAAGTAGATTTATAAATATAAACCTATTTCATTAAGATATGAATAAAAGAGGCCAAATAAAACTTTCTTTTGGAATGATCTTTTCAATTATTTTAATAATTGCTTTTATTATATTTGCTTTTTATGCAATTAAAAAATTTCTTGAATTTAGGGATGAAGTTGAAATAGCAAAATTTAAAGAGAAATTACAAAATGAAATCAATAATGTGTGGCGGTCTTCACAAGCTTCTCAGCCTTTTGAATATAGGTTACCTACAAAAATACAAGCAATTTGTTTTGTAGACGATTATGAAAATGTTTTATTTATGTTAGAGGAATATCCAGAGCCTTATAATTTTGAACATTTAGATATTGAAAAAACTCTTGCAGGAAATGAAAAATTATGTATTGCAAATATAGATGGAAAAATAAATATGATCTTACAAAAAGAATTTGATGAAGCGCTTGTTACAATAAGTAAGTGATTGCTCATGCTTACGTATTCGATATTTCTAAATAATTAATATAAAAATTCAGGAGTAACTATGATAAAATTTTGATTAATAGAGGATCTTGTTTGTTAGATAATAAATTAGGGTGGAGGTTGGGGAGGTGGATGGAGAAATATTTAAACTAAGTTTTCTTATTTTTTTCATGAAAAAGAGGGGTGCATTGCAAATATCCTTTAGTTGGCTTTTTGCAATTATTGTTGGTGCTTTTATTTTGTTTTTAGCAATTTATGCTGCAGTAAAATTCATAAATGTAGGAGACACTGAACAGAGTGTTAGGACAGGAAAAGAAATAGGTATTTTACTAACTCCTTTTGCAACAAGTGTTGAGTCTGCAAAAACCAGCACTCTTACAATGCCTATAGAGAGCAGAATTTATGCCAAATGTGAAGAAGATAATATTTTTGGGAAACAAATACTCCAAGTTTCTCAAAAAAGTTTTAACAAATGGGTTGAAACAGACTTAGATGTGGTTTTTTATAATAAATATCTTTTTACAGAAAATCCTGCTGAAGGTAAAAATTTTTATATTTTTTCTAAACCTTTTGCATTTCCCTTTAAAGTTGCTGATTTAATTTACCTAAGTCCTGCAGAAAAAAAATATTGTTTTTCTAATGCTCCTGAAGAGATTAAAGAAGAGCTAGAAAGTTTAAATCAAAAAAATTTACTAACAAAAGATTGTCCTGATGAGAGTATAAAAGTTTGTTTTGAATCAAATTCAAATTGTGAAATAATTGTTAATTATAATTTAGGTTATTTAAATAAAAAAGAAAAAAGAGTGTATTTTGAAACAAATGCTTTGATGTATGCTGCCATATTTTCCTCTCCAGATATTTATGAATGTCAATTAAAAAGACTAATGCAGAGGACAAATCAATTAGCTCTTTTATACAGAGACAAAGCTAATTTTGTCTCAAGAACAGGATGTACTTCAAATCTAAATTTACTAGAATTGAGCAGCTTAACAAATAATCTAGAAAGCTCTGCAAATCTTGCTTATATTAAGAATCTTGTAGATAAAATAAAAGAAGACAATTATATTGCAGATTGTAGAATATATTAACTATGGAAAATGAACCTTTTAGAAACTGGAATTAGAAATTCCGTTAAAGACGTTTTAGAAAAACGCCTAAAGGTTCCCAAACCAGAATAAAAAAAGAAAATGAAAAAAGCACAACTAAAAATCCAGCAAACAGCATTTATGTTACTAGCAGTTACTTTATTTTTTGTATTAGTTGGGATGTTTGTTTTTGGATTTAAATTCTCTGATTTAAAAGAATCTTCATCTTTGCTTGAAGAAAAAAATGCAGTATTATTAGCCTCAAAATTAGCAGATTCTCCTGAATTTTCTTGCGGAAATTCATTTAATTATGGAGAAGCAGTTTGTATTGATGCAGATAAAGTAATGATGTTAAAACAACATATTCAAAACTATGATAGTTTTTGGGGCATTTCAAACATAGAAATAAGAAAAATTTATCCAAAAACAAGTGGAAATAAATTATGTAATCTTGGAAATTACCCTGACTGCAATACAATAAGATTGATTTCAGAAAATGTTGTGGGAACAGATGCTTCTACTTTTGTTGCTTTATGCAGCAAACAAGGAAATGGTGAAGAATATTATGATAAATGTGAATTAGCTAAATTAATGATAAGTTATGAGAAAACATGGTAAAAATAAGGGATAAAAAGGCAACTCGCGCCTTGACATTGAAAGGGATAAGAAATAAATTGCCAAGGTCAAAACGCTCGCAAGAAGAGATGATAGGATTTGTGTTGATAATCATCATAGTATCTGTTATTTTATTGATTTTACTAGGATTTTCACTAAGAAACCCAGATGATTCAGCTGTAGATAGCTATGAAGTCAAAGACTTTATTCATAGTTTTTTACAATATACAACAGATTGTCAAGATTCAGGTAATTTTGAGTATTTATCAATAAATAAACTATTATTTAGGTGTTATAATAATGAACAATGTGCTGATCAAAGAAATTCCTGTGATGTGTTAGAAACTGATTTAAGGGAAATTATTCAAGAAAGTTGGCAAATAGGAGAAAATAGGCCCTTAAAAGCCTATGAACTCAGGATAATTTCTTATGAAGAAGAGATTATTAAGCTTGAACAAGGAAATATTACCTCTACTTCTAGAGGAGCAATACAAGAGTTACCAAAAGAAATTAAAATCACTTTTAGAGTTTATAGCTAAATCATACTTTTACATGAATTGTAATAGTATCTACTATTATTTCAGGTCTTAATCTTGTACGATTTTTGGTTTTTTCTTCAATAAGGTCAATAAATCCAAATCTCTCTAATAGTTTCACATCATCATTCACAGATTTAAACCCTCTATCTAATTTTTTAGCTAAATCATAGATAGATCTTGGTTTTTGTTGTTTTATGGCATGTAAAATCCTTGCTTTTTCATTACTCAAAAGCTGTCTTAAAGCTGAAATTCCTTCAAAATCATATTCTTTTTTTGAGACTCCAGATTTTTTAAGTAAAGAAAACACTCCTTTAGATTCTCTTATTGTTATCTCACGTGTCTTTGTTTGTACCATAATAAAACCTCCTGCGGGTTTTAGATCCAGCATCCCTGAATCTTTCATGTTGCCTCCGAAGAATTCAGATAAAACCTCAGATCAACTCTCTATGAATTCAGATAAAACCTCAGATCAACTCTCTATGAATTCAGATAAAACCTCACAGTTTATGAATCCAGCAACCAAAGGAACCTTTCTTGGTGCCTCCAATAATGTTCATTTCCTTTGTTATTTATATATGTCATTTCTTAACATATATCTGAAACATCTATTTTGTACTTATATGTTCTTATATAATATATATTAGTATTAATTACTCTATGTTAATAAATGTTGTGTTTTATAAGAAAATCTACATGTGTATTAATACATTAGTGACACCGTAACCTTTATAAATAAAACCTTAATATTCCTCTGTTTTACATATATAGAGGAAAAATCTATATGTAACCTTTATAAAGAAAATTGGGCTCTCAAAAATACCCTTCGGGGTTCTAATAGGGTTTTAAAATGTACAACACACTCAATATTGCAAAACAGATATTCATGCTCATCAAACAGATAGTCTACCCTATGCTATTAGGATGATGGGGAGTTGTCATAGACAACAAGAGGTTAATATATGAAAAAGAGGACAAAGTCTGATTATTCGAATGTATTGGCTTACAGAGTTGAAAGGAGGTCAAAAATATGAAATTTAATTTTAAAAAGATCTCAGCGATCGCAAGTAGTCTTTTGTTAGCTGGTATGAGTATTGCTGCCCCAGTTGCTGCTGCTAATTATCCAGCACCATTTATTGTTGGAGGAAGCGCAGATGTGGCAATTGTTGAAGGTACAGGCCCTGGTGCTATGGATGCTGCTGCAATAGCAAATCTAGGATCAGACCTACAATCTTACATGAGCAGTACTGGCTCAGAATCAAGCACAACTGCTACAGGAGATTATGTTATTCTGCAAAAAACTAGTGATAAGCTAAATATTGGCGATACTTGGAAGACATTTACTGGAACTATATCCGAAGATGATCTATCTACTCTACTTGCAGATGGGACTTATGTTGCTGATGATAATGATGAGTTCAAATTTGAACAAAAAATAACATTAGGTTCTCCAGCACTTACACATTTCAGAGATTCTGATTATGAAAGTCTTATTGGAGCAGACCTAAAAACACCAACAGTTGGTTTCCATATAAAATCAAATACATTTATTATGAACTATACTTATGACTTTTTACAAGATGCTGAATCAGATGTTGATTCTGATGGAGATTTAGAAGACATAGAAGGTAGTGATATAGTATTATTAGGTAAAACCTATTATATATCTGATTTAGACAATGGAACCTCAACAAGTGTTACAGGAACAATGACTTTACTTGATTCAGCTAATTCAGCAACAGTTAATGAAGATGAAACAGTAACTGTGGCTGTAGGAGACAAAAGCTATGAAGTAAGTGTTGCTTGGATGGACTCAGATGAAGTAAAATATACAATAAATGGAGATGTTGTCCCTACAAGTGGTAAATTACAAACTGGACAAAGTTATAGTTTAGGTGATGGATATTATCTAGGAGTTAGAGATATAAGTAAATTAGAAGTATCTGGAGAATTAGGTACATCTACTTTCAGTATTGGATCTGGTAAACTAGAACTAGTTACTGGAGGAGGTGAAATAGAGCTTAATGATGAGGCTGTTGAAGGAGTTGTTGCAAGAATTTACAAAGGAACAACAGCATCAGGTGTTGAAAAACTTGACAAAATAGAAATTGAGTGGAGAGCAGAAGAGGAAGCATTTATTACTCCGGATTATGAACTTGTAATGCCAGGTTTTGAAGCTGTTAAATTTAGCATGAATAATTTAATAAGATCAGAAGAAGAAAAAATTACTCTTGAAAAATCAGATGACCAAAAATTTGAATTAAGAGTTCCTATTAAGGATGGAACTGTCCCAATTGGAATTCTGTATGGTGATGCAGGTGGAGCTTTTATCGGAATTGGAGAAGATTCTGAAAACCGTTTAGCTACTTCACATGATAGTGATTCAATTACTTTCCACCAATCAAATTCTACTGGTGATGTGCACAAATATTTTCCTGCTACATATAATGTAACTGGAGAAGCAGAGTCTTATTTATTGAAAGCTACAATAACTCAAGATAAAACAGCTGGAAGAAATGAGACAGATATCTCTAAGTATGATGGAACTACATGGACAAAAGTTTGTGAAGAGAAAACAACAGGAGATACTTGTAGTATTGGACAAGTAACATTAACAATTAGTACTGTTAATTATACATCTGGTGGAGAAAAAGCTGTTAGTCTTAATGGAAGTAGTAATGTGAACTTCTTTTCAGTATTTACAAAGGGAGGATTAGGAATAATCTTACCTTATGAAGGTAATTCTGAAATTAAAGGAATGATTAATCTTACAAATGGAACTGTTCCTGTAGGAGGTTGTAATGACACTTATCATCTATGGATGTATAGTGAAGATAAAGACGACGTCTTACTTAATGGTTATGAATTTAACTTTACTCTAGACGATACAAGTGATAATAAATATACAGTGTCAGAAGTAGGAAATGTTGGAACAGGTGGACCAAATGGTAAAGAAAATGAAGTTATTGCAGATGGTGCTTATGAGACTTACCTAACAAATGATAGTGTAGCTACAAGAATTGTACACTATACCAAAGGTGACGAGGATTATGTAGAAATATATTATCCAACAGGAGATTCAGAAACATATTCGGAAGTATTGTTGACTGAAGCAGATTCTGTCATTAGTGGAGGAACAGCAGGAACAACAACATCAACAAAACTAGGAGACATCTACATTAAAGATACTGAAGTAGGAAGTGTAGGTGCAAAGAACCTAATTATTGTTGGAGGAAGTTGTATTAACTCAGCTGCTGCTACTGTTATAGGTGGAGCTTATTGTGGTGAAGCATGGACAACCGAGACTGGTGTTGGTGCAGGTGAATTCTTACTTAAGGGTGTAGCAGATAAATTCTACACTGGAAAAACCGCATTACTAGTTGCTGGTTACAATGCTGCAGACACTTCAAACGCTGCGACTTACCTAACTCACAATGTAGTTGACACAGGTAAAGAGTACAAAGGTACTTCATCAACAAGTGCTACTCTTGTCACAACTGAGACAACTGCGTAAAACAGAGTAATCCAAAATTTATTTTTTTCTTTCTTTTTTTTTAAGGTTTTAGTCTAGACTCTAAAAATTTATAAATTTCAAAACAGAAAGAATCATATGGAAAATCCAAAAATTCTTGTTGGTGCCCCTTGCTATTATGCAATGGATTATTGTATCAAGGAATTTATAGAGAGCTTACAAGAACTAGATTATGATAATTATGATATCTTAATTGTGGATAATTCTAGAGGAAATGAATTTTTTGATAAATTAGAAAAAGATTTTGACCAAGAAAAAATAATTTTAATTAAAGATGATACTTCAGAAGAAATAAACAAATTAAGGCTTGTTAGTAGTAGAAATATAATTTTAAATTATGCCTTGGAAAATAATTATGATTATGTATTGATGATGGATTCAGATGTTATTGCTCCTAAAACAATAATTAAGGATTTATTAGAAAATAATAAAGACATTGTCAGTGGGATTTATAATAATTATTTTGTTATTGATGGTGAACAAAAATTAAGGCCTGTTGCTTGGTGTTATATAACTCCTGAAGAATTTGAAGCAATCTCCAAAAAAACAAATTTTCCTCCAAGTGTTAAGTCTCATAAAGACCTAAGAAGACATTTAACAGAAGAAGAAGTTAAAAGTGGGAAATTAATTAGAGTAAAATTTCCTTCTGCAGGATGTATGCTTTTGAAAAGAAGGGTTTTTGAAAAAATTAAATATGGTTTACTAGATCTTCCTGGAGGGAAAAAATCTGGAGATGATATATATTTCTGCACAAAGGCAGAAGAAGAAGGATTTGAAGTTTATTGTAATACTAAAGTTAAGTGTGAACATTTAATATTTGGAAAATTTTACAAAGATAAAGATGGAAATTTGAGAAACCCCTTGTTTGATTAGCAAAAGTTTTTATATTAAATTTCTTTAATCCACTAATATGAGAAAAATAAATTTACCAAGCGACAGGGAAAAGAGTCAACGTACAAAACAACTCCTAGTTGGGGGAGTCTTGATTTTAATCATGTTTTTTAGTGTGTTGGGTTACTCTTTTAGGGGTCAAGGATATTCAGAAGAAAATAAAGTAGATTATAATGGATTTGAATTTATTAGACAAAATAATTTTTGGTTTGTAGACCAGGGGAATTTGAAATTTGCTTTTAAGTATAATCCTAATGAAGTGGAAAGAGTTGGAGGAATAATAAATCCTCTTGATTCTTATTTTAAAAAACCTCTGTATGTTTTTTCAGAAAGTGAGGAGGCAAAACTAGAAATTTATAGAAATCTAGATCCAAGAATAAATCCAATAGTTGAAAGAATACAGCCTGCTTGTTTAGATGAAGAAGAATGTGAGGATAATCTTCCTATTAAAACCTGTGAAGATAATTTTATAATCATTAAAAAAGCAGAAACCTTTAATATAATTCAAAATCAGAGTTGTGTGTTTATTCAAGGGCTTGAAGAAAATCTAACCCAAGTAACAGATGAATTTTTATTTAAAGTATTTAAAATAACACAATAAATTTTATAAAGAGAGGAATAGAAAATATAATATGGAAGAAAAAAGTGATGAGAAAAAAGAAGGCGAAGAAGATATTGGGAAAAAAGAAGGTTTCCAACATAATAAAATTTTAAAAAGAGTTTTTTTAGTATTTGCTATAGTTGTGGTCCTTGTTGCTTTTAGTTTTGTTTTTATAAATTCTGTAAGGAATTTTGAGTACAAGGGAATAACTGGCAATGTTGTTAAGGAGGGGGAATTAATATTTTATAGAACATCTCTACCTGTTATGCATGAAGGTAAAGAAACAGAATATAATTTTTATATAAGAAATGATCCAAGAAAATTAGACATCATTCCTTTTAATGGAGAACTTATAACTTTAAAAGGGATTTCAATTAATATTAGTGAAGAATTTAATTGTGATGGAGATGGAATTATTGGCCTAGCAAACTTAATTAATCTCTATGAAGTGATTGGATCTACAATAATAATCGATGAAGAGGCTGGTTGTGATGAAGAATCAAGATACATGTATTTAGATGTTAAGCAAGGAGATAAAACCTACATAGAAAGGGTTGGTCCTGCATGTTATGATTTATATGTTAATAATTGTGAAGTATTAAAAGTAACAGAAAGATTTATGGTTGAAACTTTAGTTAAAGCTAATCAGGTTTTAAGTTGATCTTTTTCTCCTTCTCCAAACATAAATAATTACTATTAATAGACTAAACCAAAGTAAAATCAGGGAGATTAATTTTATGTTGTTATATATCCATTCAAGATTGTTTCCAAATAAATATCCTGTATAAATAAGAATAAAAACCCAAATTCCAGCTCCTAAAGCAGTATAAAAAATAAACTTAAAAACATTCATTTTAGAAAATCCGGCAGGAATCGAGATTAATTGCCTAATTAAAGGAATAAGCCTTCCGACAAAGGTTGTGATTTCTCCATGTTTTTTAAAATAAGCATCTGATTTTTCTAGTTTTCTTTTATTGAGAAATAATACTTTTCCATATTTTGCTACAATCTTATCTACAGCCGCTCTTCCTAAATATAATGCTAAAAAGAAATTAATAAGGGCTCCGGCAATAGTTCCAAGTAAACCTGCAACAAACACCCATAAAAAAGACATTTCTCCTTGAGCCACTAAAGCTCCAGCAGGAATTAAAATAGCCTCACTAGGAAAAGGAAAAAAAGAACTTTCAATGGTCATGCCTAAAAAAATTCCCATATATCCTAACTCTTTTATGATTAAAAGAACATAATCTACTAGTTGGGTGAATAATTCAAATAACATTTTATTTCTTCATGAAAGATTTTTTATGTAATACTTTTAAGTCTGAATAAAAAGGTATGTCTTTTATTTTAAATAATTTTACTTCTGCGAACCAGATTCCAATAACCATAACTATGCTAACAAAATACCAAAAAAATTCATGGGTAAAATTAAAAAGTGGAGACTCTGAAATAGATAATAAGCCTAATAATAAAATTCTGAGAATGTTAATAAATAAAAAAGCTGCAAAAGCCCATAACAACATTTTAATTCTTTTTGGAATTTTTATGTTTGGCGTCGATAAATTAAGAATTGTTAATAAATAATAAGCAGATCCTGCAATACAAGCATCAATTAATTCAATTGAAAAGCATCTCTCTATGAGCATAACATTTCCTATTAAAGAAACATCAAAAAATATACTCAGTAAAAAGTAAACAGGATAAAGAGTTAAAGGAGTAAAAATAACATAAAAAATTCCTAGATTAGGCAATCCTACCAACAAAAGAATCAAATATCTAAGTATAAGATTTTCAAATCCTCCTCTTTTTCTCTTCATATAATTTATAGTAAAAATCTATTTAAATAGTTTAATATTAAAAAAATAAAGATATTTCTAAGAAGAAAAATTATCTCCTTGCAACTCTTACTGCTACAATTATAATAATTATTACTAGGATTATATTTAGTAATCCAATTCCCCACAAATACCAGTTATCTTCAGAGATTGCAGCTCCTGTGATTCCAAATCCTCCTCCTCTCTTCTCAATCAAAACCGAAGCAGGTTTTATTGTTATGAGGTCTCCTCCTGAAGTAATTTTTATATTAAAGACTTTTTCTCCTTCTACATTTTTATTTACTTCAAAAGTGAATAATGATTCTTTTGAATCTCCTGCATCTAATACTAAAGATCTTGGACTTATTTCAGTTAGAGTAGCCCAATCTTCATAAGATTCTGCACCTAATTCATATCCTATAAGTTCATCTCCTGTATTTGTAACAGTCACTTTAACCACAAGCTCTTGTCCTGCTTGTCCTCCAGACTCTAAAATAGCATCAACAAACACTTCTTCAGAACCTTGATCTGGAGTGTCTGAGCAACTTCCTTTTATTGTAAGTTGAACTTTAAATAATGCCTTATCATTTTCTTCAGTCTCATAGATAGAATCATCATCATAAACTCTGAATTCAATATAATATATTCCTTCTTTTGCGTCTGAAGGAATTTGTAAAATT
>JAFCGC010000024.1 GCA_017608305.1 Candidatus Pacearchaeota archaeon | reverse complement strand
CGGACAAAGCAGTTGTGATAAGTCAAGGCATTACTTCAAAATATAGTAAGATAGACACATATCATATGGCTGCATGTGCAATTGATACTTCAATAAGAAATGCGGTCTCAGCTGGTTGCCCAATGAATCATCTTGCATTATTAGATAATTTTTGTTGGTGTAGCTCAGACGATAAAGAAAGACTTGGACAATTAAAATCTGCAGCAAAAGCCTGTTATGATTATGCAATAGAATACAAGACTCCATTCATCTCAGGGAAAGATAGTATGTTTAATGATTTCAAAGGATATGATGAGAATAACAATCCAACAAAAATATCTGTGCCCCCCACTCTATTAATCTCTTCGATAGGAGTAGTTGATGATTACAAAAAAGCAGTCTCATTAGATGCTAAATTTTCAGGAGATTTAATCTATGTTATGGGTGAAACAAAAAATGAATTGGGAGGAAGCGAGTATTTTGAATTAATTGGTGAAGAACTTAGAAATAAAGCTTACACTGGAAATAATGTTCCAAAAGTTAATGCAAAAGAAGCCAATAAATCTTATCTTGCATTAAATAAGGCAATCAATGAGGGATTAATAGCAAGTAGTATTTCCGTGAATCATGGGGGAATTGGTGTTGCTTTGGCTAAGAAATGCATTGCAGGAAAGCTTGGGGCCAATGTAGATCTTTCAAGATTAAAAAAAAGTGGAGATTTGTCGAGAGATGACTTTGCTTTGTTTAGTGAGTCTCAATCAAGAATTGTTATTACAATCAATCCAAAAAATAAAGAAAGATTTGAAGAAATATTCGAAGAAATAAATCTGTCTCAAATAGGAGAAGTAACTGAAAACAATCTTATAATTAATGGGTTAAATCAAGAAAAGATTATTGATGTTGATATTAATACTCTAGAAGAAAAATATAAATCAAGATTTAAGGAATATTAAATGAAACCAAAAGTTTTAATTTTATCAGGATACGGAATAAATTGTGAAAGAGAAACAAAGTTTGCTTTCAATCATGTTGGTGCAGAGGCCGAGATTGTTCACATAAATGATTTGATAAGTAAAGAAAAGAACCTAGAAGACTTTCACATTCTAGCAATTCCGGGAGGATTTTCTTATGGGGATGATACTGGTTCTGGAAATGCCTTAGCTAATAAGATCCGATTAAATTTATGGGAAGAATTAAAGAAATTTATTGATTCTGGAAAACTTGTTTTAGGCATTTGTAATGGTTTTCAAGTTCTTACAAATTTAGGCTTACTTCCTGCAATAAATAAAAACTATTGGGAGAGAAAGGTGGCACTAACTTTTAACAATTCTACAAGATATGAATGTCGATGGGTAGATCTAAAACAAAATAGTAGTAAATGCGTTTTTACAAAAAATATCTCTGGTTTAAAATGTCCTGTTGCTCACGGAGAAGGAAAATTTTTTACTGATGGTGAGACATTAAAAGCATTAAAACAAAAGGATCAAATTGTGTTTTCATATGTTAAACCAAATGGCGAACTAGCTAATGGAGAATTTCCTTATAATCCTAATGGGGCCTTAGAAGATATTGCAGGGATATGTGATGATTCTGGAAGAGTCCTAGGGATGATGCCTCATCCAGAGAGAACAATTTTCATGGGAAATTTTCCAGACTTTCAATTATTAAAAGAAAAAGCAAAAAGAGAAGGAAAAGAAATCCCAGAATATTACGAACCTGCTGTAATTATCTTCCAAAATGCCGTTAATTATGTTGAAGAAAATCTCTTAAAAGATAGTAGTCAAGAATTTACATACGCTGATTCTGGAGTTAATATTGAATTGGGAGATGATGTTTCTAAAATTCTTTATAATGCTGCAAAAGAAACATGGATTAATAGAAAAGATAAACTAGGGGAGTTAATTGTTCCTTTTGATGATTTTAGTGGAGTTAGAGCAATTGATGTTTCAAATCTTCCATCTGGAACTCTTATGAATATGGGGTTTGATGGAGTTGGAACTAAAATGGAATTAGCAGAAAGAATCAATGACCATAGCACAATTGCGTTTGATCTTTTTGCAATGGTTTGTGATGATGCTGTTGTTAGAGGAGCCGAACCAGTTTTAATTGGATCTATCCTTGATGTAAACTCTTTAGGTAAAGAAGGAGAAACATATGTTGATCAAGTTAAACAATTAGCTAAAGGTTACATTAATGCAGCAAAGGCTGCAAATGTTGCAATAATTAATGGAGAAGTTGCTGAAATTGGGGACAGAGTTGGAGGATACGGCCCATTTAATTATAATTGGGGGGCTTCAGTAGTCTGGTTTGTAAATAAAGATAAATTATTTACTGGCAAAGAACTAAAGGTTGGTGATAGTATTGTTGCATTTAAAGAAGAAGGATTTAGATCAAACGGATTATCTCTTGTAAGAAAAGTTTTTCAAAAAGTTTATGGAGATGATTGGCATACAAAAGAATTGAATGGGACAACTTTAGGAAAATTGGCTTTGATTCCTTCAAAAATTTATTCTAAAACAATAGTAGATGCTCATGGGGGAATGAATAATAAGAAAAGAGCAGAAATTCATGGGGTTTCTCACATCACTGGAGGAGGAATTCCAGGAAAACTTGGAAGGATACTAAAATCAAGTGAATTAGGAGCGGAGCTTCATGATTTATTTGAGCCTTCAGAAGTAATGTTACATTGTCAAGAAATTGGAAATATTAATGATAAAGAGGCCTATCAAACTTGGAACATGGGTAATGGGATGTTAGTAATAACTCCTGAGCCAGAGAAAGTTATTCAAATAGCAAAAGAAAATGGAGTTGAAGCTAAAGTTGCTGGAATAATAACTTCAGACAAACAAATTAAGATTAAGAATAAAGCCAAGAACAAAGACGAAGAAGTTTTAGTTTTTACATGAGATGTTTGGAGTTAAGATCCAAAAATCTTTAACTTTGGCCATGTTTTATCCCATTTCTTCTCTTTTATCCTTTCATCATATAGAGGCATATTTTGGTATGGTTTTGGAATTGGACGCACAATTAAATTCATCAAGTCATCCAATCCGTGTGGGGAACAAATAGTTATTGAATCATCCTGTTCTAATCTTGCTCCAATGCAAGTGGGAGTCTCACTCCAATAAGAAATTGACTCACAAGAAGATTTCATTTTTGGTTGAAATACTCCCCGCCCATGATAGAACAAGTGACTTCTTGATTGATTAACAACCTCCCAATTTAAAGAAGGATTCATTGCCATTAAGCGTTTCTCAGACTCTTTCTCTATTTCTCCTTCCATGTCGGAATCATCAAAATAAACCACATCTATATCTGCCATATTACTATTACCAGAAATCCCATGTAATTTATTCCACACAGTATTTCTTATTGCTCCTGCAGCCACATACCAATCTGGAAGATTTAAACTTCTTACATTTCTCAAGCCCTCCATCAACCACCCTTCATTTTGGATAATTTCAATAAGCTTATTCTCAAAATTCTCAGACATAGGAATTACAGAGGAAAATAGCTTATTAAAATTGTTGTGAACTTTTATCTATAATTATGCGTCCACCCAACGGTGACTGACAATATTTAAAAATCAAAGAGACTCACACAACACCAACATGATAACTAAAATTAAACCAAAAATACCCCCAAGTGAGATTCGGGACACTTTGGTATTACGCCCACGCCGGAACAAAACCCTTATAAAGATTATAGGAGATATACAATAATGGGAGGGGGGATAACTTTTTTAGTAGCGGCGTTTATTTCATTATTCACAATAATTAACCCATTTAGTACTGCTTCTGTGTTTCATGCCTTATCCAAAGGAAATTCAAAAAAACAAAACAAAAAGATTGCCAAAAAAGCAACAATAACTGCAGTAGTTGTTCTAATCTTTTTTGTATTCCTTGGAGATTATGTTCTTAATATATTTAACATTTCAATTGAAGCATTTAAGGTAGCTAGCGGAATTCTTGTTTTAGGGATAGGATATAGTATGATCTATAAAGGAAATAGACATTTTAGAACAAAAGAAGAAGAAAAGCATGCAAAAGAAAAAGAGGATATTTCTATTATTCCTTTAGCTATACCGATGTTATCTGGACCCGGAGCCATGGCTACTGCTCTGGTTTTAATGGAAGATGCATCAGGAAATCTAATTTCAATTTTCTCAATTATTATTTCAATAATTGTTGTTTGCCTTATTGCTTATTTGTTATTGAGAAAAGCCCATGCAGTAGATAAATATCTCGGAAAAACAGGAATAACTGTAATTGATAAGATATTAGGATTAATTGTACTAGTAATAGGTATTCAGTTTATTCTTAGCGGTCTTGGAGGAATAGTTCCTTCTTGGTTTGGGTAGATTTTAATTTAATTTTAAATAACCCCAAAAAGAATTAATATCCCTATTATAATAAGTCCAATAGCAGAAACTTCTTTTTTATATTTTATCTTGGCGATCTTTCTAGAAAAATAAATAATTGTTGTTATTTGAAGGAGAGTTGCAAGATAAATCCCAATAATTACAAGTAAAGAATTTTGAGTGAGGAGAAACAAAGAAGAATATGCTAAACTATCATCAATTACAGTAACAAAAGCAGTAATAAAACCTATTCCAATTAATTTGATTATTCTTTTTACAGAAACTGGTTTTTTAATTAATTTAAGTTTTGTTTGTTCTTTCTTTTTTGATTTAGGAAATAAAAGATTAAAATAAATTGAAAAAGCTAAAAGAAAAATAATTGTTGCAGCAATATATTTGTAGTATTCAAATGATTTTAAAACAGATGCAAATGAAAAAGATAAAATAATGGCTAAGGTAATAGCTAATAAAATTCCAAAAGAAAAAGCTATTTTCCCTTTCCTTGTTCTTGTTAAACTGGAAATGATTGGAACGTGGGTTATTGTATCATCTAGGCCAGTTATTAATTTAACAAAAAACCCAGATAAAACCTCTTTTAACATAAGTTAGTAATTAAAAAGAGATTATTAAATTTTACGCCCACGCCGATTATAAATAGAAGTTTATTTTTTCTTCTTTTTAGAAACCTTCTTCTTTCTAGACTTTGCAAGTTTGATTAATTTTTTAACCTTCGCTTTCTTTGATCCTTTACTTTTTTGTCTACTTATTTTTTTAACAACCTTCTTTTTTGTACTCTTCTTAATTTTTTTCTTCACTTTTTTTACCATTTTATTATAAAGTGACTGACGAACTGGGCACGGTGAAAAAGTAACTTAAACTAGCTGAATCTGAACTAATCTTCCAACATTGTTTTAAAGTTTATCTTTCTCGTTTCACAAAGAAGCTTAATAAATATAAATTTCATTTGAAGAGTTATAGCCCAGTCTCCAAATTACTTACTGAATATTTACCAGTGGCTAATGTGTCACACTCTTTTCAGAGCAACCGATTATCATCAGTCTTAAATCACAAATAACTCTCCTTTATAAATATTATGTCTACGCCGGCCATTGGTTTTTTAGATTAATATGGGTAGAAATATAAAACTATTTTTTTGTATTAATCATATAATATAATTGCTTAACTTTATCAAGTTGTGCAGGGATTTTTTTGCCATTGAACCATTAGAACTTGCTAATTTCAAAGCTTTTTCACCATGGACAATTGCTTTAGAACATAACCCTTCTAATTCTTTTCCATTTATTAATTCCTTTCCATTTAGCCTCTGTGACTGAATCTCTTTCTGTATCAGCTGGAAATTTGATCAATACATAAAAGCGTGGTAAGCAAACTTAATTTTTTCAAACATTTTAACTTAATTTTTTAAGTTCCAGTATTTATAAACATTCCCAAAAGGTTCAACAACCACATTTTACAAAGGAACGCCCACGCCGATAACCTAACCTTAGGTTCAGGTTAGGTCTGGATTTTGAGAATACTGATAATATTAACACTTCTAAAACTATAAAAAAGATTCAATAAAAAAATAAATTTATTCTTCTGCTGGTTCACTAGCTAAAAAAGCCCACCAAGGTTTCTTTACTCTAACAATCTCTCCAGACTCAGCATCTACTTGTGCTTGAACTTGCATTCTTGCTCTAAATAATCCTAAGACCTTTGATTGTCTTTGAGTTTTCATTTCATAAGCAAGTTTTGCTTGTTGACCTTGACCAACTTCTTTTAATTCAATATTACACCCTTCTTCTTCAACACAATTTTTTAATCTTAATCTTTGTAATGCAGTTTCAGAAGCAGTATTTGGCATAATCTTAATTTCTGCATTTCTTCCATTACTTAATTTTGTTTCTAATCTTGTTTTATTTTGAACTTGTTTTTGTGTTAAATTAAGACCACAATTTGCAGAAACACCATTAACTTTCAATTGTATTTGATTATTCGCTTTTTTCTGAATCATCATTTGCTGTCCGCCTTCACCAACATGTGTTCCATCTTGAACCTGAACTCTATTTTGGTCCTGTGTTTGTTGAATTATAGCATCTGGATTTTGATCTCCAGTTCCATCACCTTGGCCAGTTCCCTGACCTTCAGCAACTACAAAACTAATAAGAAAGATTCCTACTAATAAAAATAATATCAGCTTTTTCATAATATTAAATATTTTTTTGCTATTTAAATGTTTTGTGGACTTAACGTCCATTTGTAGATTAAAAAAATAAGAAAGAGATTTATGCAGAAGGATAGTTACGCTGTCCACTTCCAAATCCTTTTCCTTGTTTATTTCCTAAAGCTTCGCCATTTCTATGCTTCATCTGACCAAGTCCAAGACCTAAAGATTCTCTAAATTCGTTTAAAGTGCCATCATTTCTTGCTTCAATGAAATCACCAAAATTATCTTCAGTTATAACATCTAAAATTCTTGGATGTCTACCATTCTCAGTCATTAAAACAACCCATGCATCGTAGTCTGCTGTTTCAAAAACTTCTTGCATTGCTTCATGCCTTTCTTTAGAAAAGTTTTGTCCTTGAACATTTGGGTCTCCCTGATATGCAAATACCATACTCATGCCTAACAGAGCAATAACTCCTAAAATTCCAAAACTCATCAATACCTTGTTAGTTCTTTTTTTGTTTGTCATTTTTATTTTACCTTCCATAATTTAATTAGATAAATAAAATTAACTTTCTTTATAAGCGAGGTGGACTTGAAATCCATTTCCTTTAAAAGTATTTAAATATCTATTACCTTATATTAAAATGATATCTATGACTGGAAGAGCTGTGGAACAGGGTCTTGGACAAGGACTTGGGAAATTAATGAACTTAGGCATTGGAACTGAAATAATTTACTCTTTTGTAATAATTGTTTGCAGTTTAATGATTTATTTCGGAACAAAAGAACTCTATAAATTAAGTTCTCATAAAGGAATAAAATATTTTAGACAATCATTTTTATTCTTTGCACTTGCTTACTTTTTTAGGTCTTT
>JAFCGC010000023.1 GCA_017608305.1 Candidatus Pacearchaeota archaeon | reverse complement strand
CTATTGTGATCAATATAATCTATTTTGACTATTGTGATCAATATAATCTATTTTGACTATTGTGATCAATATAATCTATTTTGACTATTGTGATCAATATAATCTATTTTGACTTTTCAAGTATGTTTTCTCTTTTTGATCTTTTTTTCCACTTGAAATTTAGGTGTTTTTCTTTTTGAGTAGTTATAATGTTTTTTATAACGATTTGTTTTTTCCCCGTTGGGAAGATAAAACTTAATCCAATTTCCATAGGAAATTGTAGTGTGGGGTTATGTGTTTTAAACAACATAAACCCTTAAATAAAATAAACAAATAAACAAATATAATGGGTTTAAATTGGTGAAATCAGAGATTGAAGAAATTTTTGAATCGTTTAATAAGAATAATATCTTTAGAGACAAATCTTTTTTACAATCAAATCACCAGCCTGGAGAAATTCTTCATAGAGAAGATCAAATAAAACAAACAGCTTCTATACTCGCTCCTGTATTGAGGGGGGAAAAGCCAAGTACTTTGTTTTTATATGGGAAAACAGGGACAGGAAAGACACTTTCAATACAGTATGTAAAAGACGAACTTTTAAAGAGATATAAAAAAGAATCTGAGTTTAAATTAAGAATAGAATATTTGAATTGTAAATTAAAAAAAATTTCTGATACAGAATATAGAATTTTGGCAGAATTAATTAAAAAAATGGGGGGAAGTGTACCTTCTACAGGATTACCAACCCAAGCAGTGTATTCAAAATTTGTTGAAGTGATTGATCAAGAAAAACAATTGATTATATTGGTTTTAGATGAAATTGATCAGACAATGAAGAAAATTTCAAATGATTTTTTATATAATCTGACTCGGCTTAATACAGAATTGGCTAAGACCCAGTTATGCGTTGTTGGAATAAGTAATGATCTTACTTTTTTGGAAGGGATTGATCCAAGAGTGAGGAGTTCTCTTTCAGAAGAAGAAATAATTTTTCCCCCTTATAATGCTGTTCAGTTGCAAGATATTTTAAATAAAAGGGCAAAAGAAGCATTTAAAGAGAAAATTTTGAAAGAAGGAGTTGTAGCTAAATGTGCTGCCTTTGCTGCAAGAGAGCACGGAGATGCGAGAAGAGCTTTAGATTTACTAAGGATTGCTGGAGAGTTAGCAGAGAGGGACAAATCTGAACAGATATTATTAAAACACATTGATCATGCAAATGATAAGATTGAGAGGGATAAAATACTTGATGTGATTAGGTCAGAACAAAAGCAATTCCAATATGTTTTGTATTCTATAATTCAACTTTCCGAAACTCAAAAAGATAGTCCTATTTTTACAGGGGATGTTTATAATTTTTATCAAGAAGTGTGTTTAAAAAATAAAGGAGAAATTCTGACCCAGAGAAGAATAGGAGATATGATTCAAGAGTTTGATATGTTGGGAATTATTAATGTGAGAGTCATTTCTAAAGGAAGAGGAGGAAGAATGAGGGAGATTAAGTTGGCCATAACAAAAGATATAGTTAGAAAAGCAAAAGAAATTATTCAAAACTCCTTGAATTATAATTAACTTTATTTTCAAAATGGATCCAAAAGATATATTAAAATTTTGCATTGGTAGGGGAATTTTACTAGATGGAGATGTTTTGAATTTATTTAGGGATACAGAGGATGTAGAATCTGTAAAATTGATAATTGAAAAAATTAAAGGAGCCACCTCTCAAAAAATAATCACTAAGAATCTTTTTCAAAATAAGACAAAGGTAAATGAATTTTTCTTAGAACTTCCTAAAGAGAATCAAAAAAAATTAGAAAAATTAAAAATTAAACTTGGATTAAATATTGAAATTTCAAAAGAAGTGTTAACAAATGTAGAAGTAAGACCAAAAGAAATTCAAAAATTTAATATTGAAGAAGAATTTTCTTCTCTAAAAATAAATAAGTTTAATTTTCCTGCTGGAAGAAAGATAGAAGTAGGAGATTTTGTAAAATATTTTAGAGCGAGATTTTCTGCAATGAAAAAAATTCTTGAGCAACATGCTGAATTGATTAATCTTGTTTCAATAAATAAAATATCAGGAAGTAGGCAGGGAATTTCCTTAATAGGAATAGTTACTAGTAAAAAAATCACTAAAAATAAGAACCTTATCTTTGAGGTGGAAGATTTGACTGGTAAGATCAAGATCCTAGTCAATCAAAATAAACCAGACCTCTATAAAAAAGCAGAGGATATTGCTTTAGATGCAATACTTGGGTTTAAAGGCACTGGAAATAGGGAAATATTTTTTGTGAATGATGTTGTGTTTCCAGACACAATGCTTTTTGAAAGAAAAAATGCCCCTATTGAAGAATACGCTTTGTTTACAGGTGACCTTCATTTTGGGAGTAAGAAATTTTTAAAAAAAAGTTTTTTGAAATTTATTGATTATCTTAATGGAAAACTTCCTAACACGCCAGAAGTTGATAAAATAAAATATCTTTTTTTTAATGGAGACATTGTGACTGGAATAGGTAATTATCCTAATCAAGAAAGAGATTTAGAGATTAAGGATTTAGAAGAACAATTTAGTCTTGTGGCAGAATTATTAAAGAAAATAAGAAAAGATATTTCCATAATTATTTCTCCAGGAAATCATGATGGGGTTAGATTAATGGAACCTCAGCCGATTCTGGATGAGAAATATGCTTGGCCTCTTTATACTTTAAAGAATGTTTTTCTCACACCAAACCCTTTTTTGGCAAATATTGGAGTAAAAAAAGATTTTAATGGGTTCAAGGTTTTAGGTTATCATGGGTTTTCTTTTCCTTATTATGCAAATACTGTTTCTAGTTTGATTGAGAAAAAAGCAATGAATTTTCCTGAAAAAATTATGGAGTATCTCTTAAAAAATAGGCATCTTGCTCCAACCCATGGTTCTGCACAATATTTTCCTTCTGAGATTGATGCCCATTATATTAATGAAGCTCCAGATATCTTTTTTGCAGGCCACACACACAAGAGTGCTGTTTCTTATTATAATAATATCTTGATGATATCGAGTTCTTGTTGGGAGGCTTTAACCCCTTATCAAGAAAAATTTGGAAATGAACCAGACCATTGTAAGGTGCCAATGTTTAATTTAAAAACACGCGCAATTAAAATTTTAGATTTTGAAGAAGATGAAAATAATTGATAATGTTTATGGGGAAGAGGAAATAATTGAGCCTGTTTTGGTAGATTTGATTAATTCAAGATCTTTGCAAAGATTAAAAGGAATTTCTCAATTTGGGGTTCCGGACGAATATTATCATAAAAAAAATTTCTCGCGATATGAACATTCATTAGGTGTTTTGATTTTGTTAAGAAGATTGGGTGCAGATTTGAATGAACAAGTTGCAGGCCTCTTACATGATGTTTCCCACACTGCTTTTTCCCATGTTGTTGATTGGTTTATTGGAGACCCCACAAAAGAAGATTACCAAGACAAAAATCATTTGGATTTTATTAAAAAATCTGAACTTCCCTTTATTTTGAAAAAATACGATATTGATTATGAAGAGGTATCTGGATTGCAAAACTTTTCTCTTCTTGATACAGACGCTCCTAGTTTGTGTGTTGATAGGATTGATTATGCGCTTAGAGAATTAAAGGAGGATTTGGGTTTAGAGTTTGTAAAGAAAATTTTTGCTAATTTAAATAATGTTTCTGGGCAAGTTGTATTCTTTGATGAAGATGTTGCGAGACTCTTTGCGGATAACTATATGCTTTTACAAAGAGAACATTGGTCTGGAGAACAAGCAAAAGCAAGATACCATCTCTTATCCGAGGTTTTAAGAATAGGTGTGGATAAAAAGATTATTTCTATGGAAGATCTTATGAAAACAGATTCAGAAGTTATAGGGCTTTTATTGCAGAGTAATAACCAAGCAATTCTAAGGAGATTAGATTTACTTAAAAAAGGTTTTAATATTGTTGAATCAAGTCAAGGAATAGAATTAAAGAAAAAATTTAGGTATATTGATCCTGAAGTCTTGCATGGTGATTCAATAAAACCTTTGAGTAAACTTTCCCAAGATTATTTTAATTTTATTGAAGATCAAAAAAAGGATTTGGGAATATTTAAAAAAATAATGATTATTGAAAAATGAACATTCAGAAATACTTTAAAGACCTAGAAGAAAATGTGAGAAGAGTTTATGAAATAGCTGAAGAAGCTAGGGCTAAGGGTCTTGATCCTGTAGATAAGGTTGAGGTTCCTCTTGCAATGAGTATGGCTGAAAAAGTTGTTGGATTAATTTCCACAATTTATCCTCAGATGGAAGGGTCTGATATTTCAAAGAGAATTTTAGACCTCGAACAAGAATATGGTAAACTAGATATGGCTGTTGCATTTAAGATTGCAGAAGAAGTTGCAAAACAAAAATTTTGTAAATTTGTAAATTTGATAGAAGCAATTGATGCAGGAATTAGAGTTGGTTTTGCTTATATTACCTTGGGGGTTGTTTCAAGCCCAATTGAAGGATATACTGGATTAAAACTTGGAAAAACTCTGGATGGAAAAGATTATTTTATTGCGGGTTTTTCTGGGCCTATTCGAAGTGCAGGAACAACTGCTTCTTGTATGGTTTTGATTTTAATTGATTATTTAAGAGAAATGTTTGGCTATGAAAAATATGATCCTACAGAAGATGAAATTAAGAGAGTTGCTACAGAGTTAACTGATTTTCACGACAGAATTACTAATTTGCAGTATATGCCTACAGAGGAGGAAATGCTTTTTTTAGCGAAACATCTTCCAATTCAAGTAGCAGGAGACGCTTCAGAAAAATTAGAAGTTTCTAATTATAAGAATCTTGAAAGAGTAGACACTAATTTTTTAAGGAGTGGTTTTTGTTTGGTTCTTGGGGAGGGTTTGGCCCAAAAAGCCGCAAAAGGATTTAGGTTGTTAAAGGGGTTGAAAAAAAAGGGATTTAAATCAACAGGATTTGATTTTTTAGAGGAATATATTAAATTACATGAGATGAGGGATACAGGTCAGAAAGAGGATTCTCCTACGTATATTAAAGATATTGTTGCTGGCAGGCCTGTATTTGGTCACCCTTCAAAATCAGGAGGATTTAGGTTTAGATATGGGAGGGGAAGGGTCTCGGGTTTTAGTGCAGCATCTGTACATCCTGCTACAATGGCAATTACAGATGGGTTTATTGCTATTGGGAGTCAATTGAAAATTGAAAAGCCTACTAAGGGAATGGCCACAACAATTTGTGATTCTATTGAAGGGCCTACCATTAAGTTATTTAATGGAAGTGTTAAAAAAATAGCTTCTATGGAGCAAGCAAAGAAGCTTTATCCAGATATAGATGAGATAATTTATTTAGGAGATTTATTATTCCCTTTTAGCGATTTAGCAAATAGAAATGCTGATCTGATTAAACCAGGATATGTTGAAGAGTGGTGGAATCTTGAATTAAGGGAAAAAAATCCAGAGCTTGAAAAAAAAATAGATCCTTTTAAAATAAGTTTTAAGGAAGCAGTTGAAATAAGTAGAAAAACAGGAATTCCCTTACACCCTAAATTTATTTTTTATTGGAATCAAATCTCTAAGGAAGAATTTTTTGGATTAATAAAATGGTTAAAGAGTTCACGCATTAATGAAAAAATAATTTTTTCTTATAATAAAACAGAACAAACTAAATTTAGTTTAGGAAAAAGAGCATTAGAACTTTTAGGTGTTGAACACGACGTGACTATTGAAAATGTTGTTTTGAATGAAGAGAATAGTCAGGCTCTTTTAGTTAATTTAGGTATTGATTTTCAAATTCTTGAGAGGGGGGAATCTTTGTTAAAAGATTTTATTTCAGAAGATAAATTTATTTTGAGCCAAGAAGTTTTAGATCTTGTTAATTCTGTTTCTGAATTTAAAATAAAAGATAAGGCAGGAGAATTTATTGGATCAAGAATGGGGAGGCCTGAAAAAGCCAAACTTAGAAAATTAGTTGGAAGCCCAAATGTTTTGTTTCCTGTTGGAAAAGAAGGTGGAAGATTGAGGAGTGTACAGGCTGCTTGTGAAGAGGGTAAAGTAAAAAGTGTTTTTCCAATATACTATTGTAAAAAGTGTAAAAAAGAAACAATCTATTCTCTTTGTGAAGATTGCGGGGAAAAAGCAGTGAAAATGTTTTATTGTCCTAAATGTAAACAAAAATATTTTAACCCTTGCGAAGAACATGAATATAAACAAACTTTTTGTTATCAAGTCTTGCCAATTAATCATTATTTTGATATTGCTCTTGAAGGGTTGGGTCTAGATAAATCTGAAACTCCTCTTTTGATTAAAGGAGTCAGGGGAACAAGTTCTGGAGGACATATGATGGAGAATCTTGCAAAAGGAATTTTAAGAGCAAGATATGATTTGCAAGTGAATAAGGATGGTACAATTAGATTTGATGCTACTGAGTTGCCTTTGATTTCTTTTAAACCAAAAGAAATTTTTGTTAGTATTGAAAAATTAAAAGAGTTAGGTTATGATAAAGATATTGATGGAAAAGATTTGGTTGATGAGGAGCAAATAATAGAGTTAATGCCTCATGACATTGTTTTACCTAGTTCTTCTGAATCTCCTGATGAGAGAGCAGACCATGTTTTTATGAAAGTTGCTAGTTTTGTAGATGAGGAATTGACTAGATTTTATAAGATGAATTCTTTTTATGAGATAAGGAAAAGAGAGGATTTAGTGGGTCAAATAGGGGTATGTATGGCTCCTCATAATTGTGCAGGGGTTATCTGTAGGTTTATTGGATTTTCAAATACTCTTGGTTTGTTGGCTAGTCCTTATATGCATGCAGCGATTAGGAGAGATTGTGATGGGGATGAAGCTGCTATTATGTTGTTAGGGGATGTTTTATTAAATTTCTCTAGAGAATTTTTGCCAAGTCATAGAGGTGGAACTCAAGACGCTCCTTTGGTATTAAATGCGAAAATTGATGCTGGTGAAGTTGATGATCAGATTTTAGATGTTGAGTTTGTTAAGGAATATCCTCTTGAACTTTATGAGGCTGCAGAACAAAAAAAGCATTCATCTAAGATTAAACTTAGAGATGTAAAAACAATTTTAAGAAAAGGGGAAAATCCTTTTGTGGGGGCAGGGTTTACTCATGACACTTCTAATTTTAATGAGGGGGTTGTGTGTTCCTCATATAAATTGCTTGCTACAATGCAAGAAAAACTTCAACACCAAATGGCATTAGTGGAGAAAATAAGGGCAGTAGATACTGTCGATACAGCAAGACTTGTGATTGAAAGACATTTTATGAGGGATTTGAAGGGAAATTTAAGGAATTTTTCTATTCAAAATTTTAGGTGTGTTGGGTGTAATGAAATTGTTAGGAGGCCCCCTTTATCTGGGGTGTGTCCTGCTTGCAAGGGAAAATTAATTTTTACAGTTCATGAAGGGGGAATTAAAAAATATTTAGATCCT
>JAFCGC010000022.1 GCA_017608305.1 Candidatus Pacearchaeota archaeon | reverse complement strand
TTTCAACATATTCAACTTCAAAACTTTTTAATTCAGGGCTTAATTGAGGTTCTTCATAACCAAAAAATTCTTTAATATTATCCCAAGCATCTGAAAAAATATTAGCAGAAACTAGGGGTGTTAAAACTATTAAAAGAAATAAAAAACATACTATGTAAATTTTTGTTTGATTTCCATTCATTAATCAAACCCCTCTACTTTTCTTTCAATCACAATTGTATCTTTAACACATTCATATCTAGCACCTGTTTTTTCACATTTTTGCCCACTAGGACACCCACACTTATCACATCTATAATCTACAAGTTCCCCATCATAACAATAATCATAACCAGAACATTGTCCTTCTCCAATATTTCCACAATTTTTATTTTTAAAAGTTTCTTCATAAATCACATTGTTACCTTGATATAAATAAAAAGTGACTTCTTTGTCTGTTTCTTTTATTATTCTTTGATTTGTATAATCATAGACGTATTTATCTGTTTGTTCATTTATTTTTACTTCAATTAATCTGTTTAAAGAGTCATATTCATAAAGAATATTAGAATCTAAATTAGTCTCTGAAATTATATTTCCATTATCATCATAAACAAAATTAGAATTTCCTGAAGAATCTGTAAAACTTTCTAATTTAAAATTTTCATAATCATAAGAAGTAACCTGCCCATCAATTGTTTTTGTGTTTCTATCTCCCCATAAATTCAAATAATCAAAATCAAAATTAATATCTCCTAAATAATTAGCTGTTTTTAATCTATAAAGATTATCATAAACATAACTTTCATCATCACTTAAAATATTTGAAGGATCTCCTAAATCCAAAGAATAACTTATTGTTTGCACATTTCCAACTTTATCATATTTTAAAGCTCTTTGAAAAATAGTATCTATTACATGCACTGATTTAATTCCTATTAATTGGTTTTTGTCATTATAAAAATATCCTGTATGAATAGGATGAGAAGAACTCATTCCTAATCTTTTTAATTCAATCATTCCTGCGGCATTATAACTTAGTTCAGCTAATTTTGCTGTATCATGAATTATGTTAGTAATTTGTCCAAGAGAATTATAAGTATAATCTAATCTTGAATTATCTGGCAAAATAATTCCAATAATATTATTTGCAGAATCATATTCATAATTAAGAGTATAAATTCTATCCTCATAAGTTTCACTGTAAATTGTTTTTTCTTTCCAACTAAGTCTATCTCTTTCATCATACAAATATTTTTCTTTTCCTGAATTATCTTTTAATTCACATAAAAGATTTAAACTGCTTCCAGAATCACTACATTCTCCCCCCCCGCAATATTCATCATAACAATATTCTATTGTAAAATCATTTTGATTTTCAGAATTATAAGATTCTGTTTTAATTAATCTATCAAGATTGTCATAATAATTTTTTATATAGTTTCCATTAGCATCTTTTGATTCATGTAATCTTCCTATCGGATCAATAGAACTAACGACTAATCCTGAAATAAGTGATTGTGAAGCATAACCATTTTTATAGCCTAAATTATCATAAAAATTAGTTTCAATAATAATTCTATTTTCATCATGAGTTTTAACTCTGTTTCCAAGATAATCATATGTTCCAGTAAAACCAATACCTCCTCCTATAAAAGGAGAGCTTGCAAATTCAGGAAATAAATCATAGCAAGAAATTCCTTGATCCCACCCTAAAAAATCATATCCTTTAAAAGTTCTATAATGATTATCAGAAGAATATTGTCCACACCACTCAAGAACATCGAGATTTCCATTAATTCCATCCGCAACTTTACAAGTTCCAGAACAATACCCATAAAAAACACCATGGTCAGTTAAATAACTTGGACAACATTGGCTATTACTTGAACAAGAATCTCCTAATCCACTACAACTTGGGGGAGAAAATAAAACAGGTTCTTTTACTTGGAAAAATACAACATAGGTCACTAAAAAAAGACCAAGAACTATGGCTGAAATTCCTAAAATCTTTATTATTTTTTTATTTTTCATTCTATTGTAGGCAATTCAACTTTCATCAAATTACCTTTTGAGTCTGAATAAAAAGTCCGAATATTTTGTTCAGAATCTGTTGTTATTAATTTATTATATTTATATCCTGTATTTTCTGATAAAACATATTCATTTGTAGAAAAAGATAAATCAAAACTATCTGTGATTTTTATTGGCCTATTAAAACCATCATATTCATAATCTAAATAAGTAGCTACTCCTATTTGAAAAAATAAATTATCAAAATCATACCATGAAAGCTCATCCACTCCCCCTATTCTTGAGGGCCTATATTCTCTTTTTACTCTCCCATTAGCATCATAATTTTTTCCAGTAATAATTACAGAATCATCACTAGAATCTCCAGGTGTTCCAGCATCATCATAAACTTTTGATTGAATATATCTTCCCAATCCATCATAATAATGATAAGCTTCATTAAATTGATTATTATTTATTTTTCTTTTTTCATATATTTCAAAAAGATAATCATAATTTGGATCATAAGCATATTCTGCTGTAGGGGATTCTTCTGTATCTGGATAAATCCAAATTTTTTTGACTCTTCCCAATTCATCATATTGATAATTAATAATCCTTCCTCTTTCATCTGTAACTGTTTTTATTTTATTGTCTGCATAATATGTTGCACTTGTTGTAATATCTGGGGGACCAAAATTAGTAATAGAGGTTGGTTTTATTTTTTGATCTGAAAAATCTGTTTGTATTGTTTTTGTATATGTGGATAATTCTTCATTATTAAAAGGATGTTTATAGTTTGTTTCTACACTTAATTCAAGGTTATTCCCGCAATGATCATATTTGCTATTTATAGAGCTAATAGCAATATTTTCTTTTTCTCCATTAATTCCTCCTAAATATCTACTCGCATCTGAACCATAAGAAATTATTTGTCCTGGACTAATTCTTAAACAATAATCTCCATCACCAATATCAGACTCAAAACAAGGGGGATTAGAAGCTTCTTCAAAAGGATTAAGTGACCACATATCTAAATCACAATCCACCTTTATGCATCCTTCATATTCAACTTGATTACTAGGACCACATGCCTCAAAATTATCTTTATTTACTTCATAATTTGTTTTAGTTTCTGTTATAATTCTTCCAAATCCATCTTTTATTATTGTATTTTCAAAAAGATTTGTTAAACCATAAAATCCATAAATTCCTTTTACAGAATTTTCATTTACTTGAGATTTTAAAAGAGGATATATAATAGGGTATTTTTCATATAAATAATTTGTTTCAGAAATTAAAGTATCTTTTTTTTCTAATTCATTGTAATTTAATTTAGAATTTGTTTGAAAGGTTGTATGCTCAGAAGAAACTTCCAATCCATAAGAACCATCTAAATAATAAGGGTTTTTTACAAGATAATTTTTATAAGTTGGGCTTGAAAAAGTAGTGTATTTTGAATTTCCTGTATATCCTAAATTATAGCTTTTTTTTGGATTACCATAAATATCAAATTCAGTCATTTCTCCAAAAACCTGATATGAATTAGAGTCTGTTTTATCATATAAAATAGTTTCTTTTGCCTCTAGATAAGGAATCACTGCAAGACTATATGAAACTCTTCCACTAGAAAGAGGGTTTTCCACTCCAGGATATCTTATTATTTTTGCTTTAAAACCCACATTATCTTTAACATGCTCTGTGATATCATAATTTTCAATTTCAACAGGATCATTAAAAGGATATCTTGAATTCCAAATATTATTTTCTTCTTTAACTAAAATCTGAACACCATTAACTTCTTCATAATATTTAATATTGTACGCTAAACCTGATCTCCAAGTATAATCTTCAGGATAAAGTTTTGTTAGGGGTAACTTTGTACCTGGTTCAGGAGGATCTGGAAGAGGAAAATCCCCTCTAGCTTGAACAAAACAAAGCATACTTATTACTAAAATTAATACTAAACTTTTTTTGAATTTATTTTTCATTTTATCTATAATTAAGAGTTGTTACAGTTGTTGGATAAACTTGATAAACTGTTTTTCCTCCAAAAGGATCATGAACTGTTGTTTCTAATTCAAAATAAATTCTTGAATTTCCATCTACAACAATTGTTTTTGGAACAGTCTTATATTGATATACCCAAGCACAATCGTTCCCCCACAAACCAGAGGCGACATTTCCTGGAAGAGTTTTAAAAGGGCAGTTACGTTGATTAGGAGTATTTCTTACTCTTCTTACAGACACAACTCTTTTTGTCATTGTTTGTAATTGAGTGGGATCTGTATATTCTCTAAGTAAATCATAAGCAGGAATATTTGGTGCCCAAGAATATTCATATTCTATACTTGCTCCTGTTGGGAGAGTTACTTTAATTAATTCTCTTGTATTTAAATCATATTCATATTTATATCTTGTTCCTGAAATCTCTTGAAATCCACTTCTATCTTTTGCAGTCCATGTTTCTTCTAAATGAGGAATTGCATCTAATTTAACCAAATAATAATAATCTACTACATATTGGCCATTTACTACATGGGTTTTAGCTCTGCATGCTTCACTTGTTGGAAAGTCAACTTCCTCTCTTGCATTTAAACATTCTAATTCTGTATTATAAGTATATCCATATACACTCATGTCTTGGCCATTACCAACATCTCTATATTTGTACATCTGATAAAGAGTTTGTTCTCCTGTAGGGCTATTAAATTCTAAATACTCAATCCTAGAATTTAAATCAAAATTACTTCTAATTGAATTTCCTTGTTTATCTGTATAGTGGAAATCTACATATGCTCCTGATCTTGGTCCTGTTACTCTTTGAACAAAAGGAGATCCAGAATAATAATTATATTCGATCATATTCCCAAAACTATCTTTTATTCCTGTTAAATATAATCCGGGATAAGGATTTTCAGCCCAATTAAATAAATCTATTCTATCTTGTTCATCTAATTGAGAAGTATAAGAACAAGATCCTCTTTGAATTCCTTGGACATCATCATATTTTCCACAAAAAGGAACATGATGAAGAAAATAATATTTATTTCCATTTTTTGCATAATAAACTGCTGCATATCCACCTTCTAAAGAATTTCCTGGGCTAGTTAAACTGTTTATGTCTGGATAATTTAAAAATACAGGAGAAAGGTCAGATGTATAAGCTGCAAAAGAATTAAAATATGCTGATTGAGGAGAAATATGTTTATTTTGTGCAGCAGTTATTTCATCTGCAAAATTTTCTATTTTTCCAACACCATCACCAACATCATTGCTCCAATAACTATGGTCTTGAAATTCATCAACATCAGGAATACTATACATTGCAGGAAGAATTAATTCTTCTTCATTATTATTTAAAACCATACTCAAGGAATTTATTCCTCTCGCAGATACATAATTATAATTAATGTGTTTTCCTAAACCATAAGTATCTTTAAACACAATTGTTGTGGGGTCTTTTATTTTATTAAAACTATTTATATCCCATCCAACTCCAAGAGCAGTTGGTCTTTTAAAACTAGAACTAGCTGAATAAACATTTGTACCTTGATCACATTTAGTCATGTGGTGAGTATGTCCTAGTGTAGGTAATCCTCTATTATCAAGTTTGTTTCCTGAAATTTGATCAGGAGTTGTACAAAAAACATAAGGATCTGTTGGATCACAGGCAACAATATTTTTGTCCCCACAATCTAGAACAGCACTTTGATATTGATTAATATTTAAAAAAACATCGCTACTATAGCTCCTTGTTATTTGAATATCCATTCCATTTCTTCCAGGAATATAAACATCTGTTTGTGTTACAGTTAATGCCCCTGTATAAGGATTAATAGAATCACTAAAAGTTGTGCCTACAGCACTTGCAGCATCAAATGATTTTTGATTAAGTGCTCCTTGAGCTTCAGTAATTCTGGCTTGAATACTTACAGGATCATTATCTGCAGAAATAAAATTTAATGATAAAAATAAAAAGAAACCAATTAATAATATTCCTTTCATCACCCTCTGTTTTTTCATATTCATTTTAAGTTTTATTTGTTTTTAAATTTTTGTTTGTTCTTTTGGTTGTTGTTTTTGTAATTTGAATACAAAATTTTATTAAATATTTAATCCTTAAGAAGTTACAAAACAAAAGGTTTAAAAAATGTCTTCTTTAGATATTTTTATGCAAAAAAGATTACTTTCGTTTGTATTAGCTGGTTTACTTGTGTGGGAAGTAGCTGGTGCTCAAGAAAAAAAGAAAAATTCTTATTCTATTGACTATAGCCTAATTAATACATTAAGTGAAAACGCGTCAGCATCAATAGATATGTTATTTATTAAAGACACAAATGAGTTAAAATGGATGCACGGATTTTCTATGAGGAAAGATAAGGGGATAGGTTATTCCATCGGTGTTGGAACAAATAAACCTAATACTAATCTTGATTTTCTTTTATCTGCACATGGAAATATTGAAAATTTAGATGAAAATTCAAATAAAGAGAATGTTCAATTAGGGTTAACTGGAAGAGCAAGAGTAAAGTCAAAATTGTTTAAAGGAGTTAATCTTAATGCAGGAGTTGGTTATGGGAAGAATATTGAGTATTCTATTGGTTTGGGAATTGATGTAAAGTTTTAAATTTTTTATTCTAATAAAGTTGCTTCCCCTTCATATGTAATTCCTTCATATGGAGAAACTCCGCTGAGAGTACTTCTATGTAAAAGTTGTGTTTGCATATGGTAATTTGGAAGTGTTTCTAAAGTTCCTGTAAAGAAATTTATTCCTCCTTTATTGGTTCTTGAATAGGGTTTATCTTGTAATGCCAAACTGAATTTACTGAACTGTTGAAATTGCAAGTGATGAATTTTTTCATGTGTGAATCCATAATTATTAGTCATCATGGCACCCCCAAAAGGAAACGCAAATCCCCTCCCTCCTGTATTTCCTGCAGGCGCACCTATTTCCAAACTTTTTTTCATATCAAAATCACTTATTCCTAATAGATTAGCTCCAGCAAAAGTAGCAACATCCAAAGCCTTTCCTTTATCAACACCAAAACTAATTTTTCCACCCTCATATTTCCCTTTTAATGGTGAAAAAACATCAAAAGTTATTACATCAAAAGGAGATTTACCTCTAATAGCATTATTAGTTATGGAGGTTAAAACATCATTAGATGCTTTTATTCCCATAAAAGGAATTCCCTTATTTTCCATTTTTTCAATATTTGCCTTTAGATAAAAACTTCCCCCAGAAGAAGCTCCTGCAATTAATGTATTCTTTACAATACTTCTAAAACTATCCCCCCTACTAATTCCTTTATAAACACTAGCCACCATTGGAACCCCAATATTTATTCCAAAGAAGACATCTTTCGCTTCATTCCCACTAGGATCAATATACTTCAAAGGATTATTTTTAACATAAGAATAACGATTCATACTTAATGGATCTTCTAAACTTCCACTCAATGCATCTGCAGAAATAAACCTACCCAACTCAGGA
>JAFCGC010000038.1 GCA_017608305.1 Candidatus Pacearchaeota archaeon | reverse complement strand
AAAAAACATGAAAGAAGAATTGGAAGGAATAACCAAAAAAGATCAGAAGACAAAGGAAGAAACAAAGATAAAAAAAGGAAAAGTTGATTTTAAAAGAGATTTATTAACCGGGGAAGAAATCAGGAAATTGCTACTTGAAAAATTCTGCGAGCTAATAAGCAAACAGCTGAATAAGTATTTGAATACAGAGAAAAGGGAACTGATTAAGATTTTTGAAAATCTCTGGGGAAAATATACAGTACCTCTGGAAAGGTTAAATGCAGAGAGAGACGGAAAAGTTAAAAAATTGGACGAGTTTTTAAAAGGACTTAGGTATTATGAATAAAGCGGAAGTTAACACTAAAATAAAGGATAATAAACTACCTGTTGGATGGGTAAAGATTAGATTGGGGGAACTGGGAAAATTTAAAACAAGTAGTGTTGATAAAAAAGTAGATAAAAATGAAAAGCCGGTAAGATTAATAAATTATATGGACGTGTATAGGAAAAATTTTATTGACAATTCCTTAAAATTAATGGAGGTTACAGCAAGTAATCATGAAACAACAGTAAATCAAGTAAGAAAAGGAGATATTCTTTTTACCCCTTCTTCTGAAACTCCTGATGATATAGGTCACTCTGCTGTTATTTTAGAAGACTTACCTAATACACTTTATAGTTATCATTTGGTTAGATTATCTATAAGAGAAAGTATAAGCTTAGATTTAAAATTTAGGGGATACTTGTGCAATTTTAAAGAGGTACTGAGGCAATTTGAACAATCTTCAACAGGTGTAACTCGGTATACTTTGTCAAAAAAAGATTTTGAGGAAGTTGAAATAATTCTTCCTATTTCTCCCACGGAACAGCAAAAAATTACCGAGATTATGGAAACTGTTGACCAGACAATAGAAAAAACCGACGCAATTATTGAGAAATACAAACGAATCAAGCAGGGCTTGATGCAGGATTTGTTTGGTAATCTTGCTTCTTATGGTGGTAGTGTCGAAAAGTTAATAAAAGAAAGAATAATTTTAGAAATACAGGATGGTAATCATGGCGAGAAGCATCCAAAGATTACTGACTTTATTGAAGATGGTATTCCCTTCATAATGGCCTCTGATATTACTGAAAATCAAATAAATTTTAATACTTGTCATCATATTTCAGAAAAGCAATACAATTCCCTTCGAATTGGTTTTGCAAAAAAAAATGATGTTCTTTTAAGTCACAAGGCTAGTGTTGGTTTTACTGCAATTGTTCCAAATAAGAGAATAATGCTTACTCCACAAGTAACCTATTATCGGATAGCCAATAAAAATGTACTTTTACCTGAATATTTATTTTATTATTTTCAATCAAAGGACTTTCAAAAGAAAATAAAGGATTTAGCTAAACAATCAACCAGAGATTATATAGGAATTGTATCACAAAGAAAAAATTTAGAAATATATTTTCCAAAAAATCTAGAAAAACAAAAGGAAATTATAAATATACTTTCAAAAATTGATTTAATAATTCAAAAAGAAAAAAAATATAAAGAAAAATTTGAAAGAATAAAACAGGGCTTAATGGAAGATTTGCTTACAGGCAAGGTGAGAGTCTTTAATGTTAATTAAGGAAGGCTTAGATAAATGAAGAATATTTTATACGCTGTTTATGGTTCTAATCTTTATCAGGAAAGATTTGTTTATTATATTAAAGGTGGAGAATTTGAGGGTCATACCTACCAAGGATGCAATGATAAAACTGAGCCAGAAGATTATGGCAATCTCTTTGTCCCTTACAGGTTATATTTTGCTAAGGAATCGTCAAGATGGAATGGCAAAGGAGTTGCATTTCTAACTTGCGAGAAAGAAGAGAATGATAAATACCATACACTTGTAAGACTCTGGAAAATCACCGAAGAACAATTTGATTGTATTTGGAAGCAAGAAGGTAAAACATATTATCATAGAAAAATCTACATTGGTAAAAAAGATGAATTAGAAATACATACTATTACCGGTTGCTGGTTAAAAGAAAAAAATAGACCAACAGAAGAATATCTTTGGTATATGAAGCAAGGATTAAAAGAAACTGCTGGATGGTCAGATGAAGAAATAGAAAAGTACATTTCTAAGTTTTAGGAGACATCAATGTATAAAAAACTTGATGAAGAATATTATGTTGAAAATCCTTTTTTGGCACATCTCCACAAATTGGGTTGGCAAATTTTCAGACAGAACAAAGATGACCCTGAGGATGTGAAAGAGATTAAATCTTTTAATATTTCCGGTGAACCTGTTTATGGCGAAAGTGTAAAGTTTAGGGAGAATTTTAGAGAGGTAATTCTTGAAGAAGAACTTAAAAATTCAATAAAAAGAATTAATCCCTGGATAGAAGAAGACCAAATAACCGAAGTTGTAAGAAGAATTACAACACCACAG
>JAFCGC010000037.1 GCA_017608305.1 Candidatus Pacearchaeota archaeon | reverse complement strand
CTATCGAAGAAAATCTTTAAAGACATGTACAATAAAGAACCTGTAGTAGAAGCAATACATGCAGGTTTAGAATGCGGAATTATAGGAGAAAAATTCCCAGGGATGGACATGATATCACTAGGGCCTACTATTAAATACCCACATTCACCTGAAGAACAAGTAAATATAAGCACAGTAGATAAATTCTACAATTACATCCTAGGAATTCTTAAAAATGTATAAAACCAAACCTTTAACTAATTTCATTTAACAGTTAAAAAAAAGGATTTTATAATTATAAAAATTAAGTTTTTCAACATCATTAAATAGTTATTTACATATCGGGTAGGTTAAATAACAAGGTTTAGATTTTAAGAGGTTGAATAAAATGGTCGATAAAACAATAATGTGTCCTAATTGTAAAAATAATCTTACAATTCAAGGACAACCTGGGGAGAAAATCTATATTACATGTCCAAAATGTGATACAAAGGGCAAATTTACATTTCCGGGTAAAACATCATATGAAACAACAGATGACTCATATGCATTGAAGATTGAAGGACTTACAAAAACTTTTAATGGTTTCAAAGCAGTGGATAATATATCATTTTCTGTAAAAAAAGGAGAAATATTTGGATTTCTTGGACCCAATGGAGCTGGAAAAACAACAACAATAAAATCTATACTTGGATTACTTCGCGTAGATTCTGGTAATATAAAAATAAATGGATATGATATAAAAAAGAATGAAATAGAAGCAAAAAGAAGTATAGGATATCTACCAGAACGTGTTGCCTTCTATGATAATCTTACGCCTATTCAAACTTTGAATTTCTTCTGTGAATTACAAGGTGCAGATAAATCAATAATTAGAGGATTATTAAATGATGTCGGACTAAGCGATGCATTAGATAGAAAAGTTGGAGGATTTTCAAAGGGGATGTTACAATTATTAGGGATTGCCCAGACTATGATAGGAAAAACACCGGTTTACATCCTTGATGAGCCTATGGGGGGATTAGATCCAAGATGGGTCAAGGTTGTTAGAGATAGAATTATTAATTTAAACGAACAAGGCGCAACAATAATGTTTTCATCACACATACTATCAGAAGTGCAAACTTTATGTGATAAAGTTGTTATAATAAATAAAGGAAAGATAATTGCAAAAGATACTGTTGAAAATCTTAATAAACATTTGAAAATTAGACCACGTTTAGAAATAACAATAGATGGATTAAATGGAAAAATACCTGAAATTATTAAGAAAATTGATGGAATTGAATCTATCGATATAAAAAATGATGTTCTTTTTATAACCTGTGATTCAGTTGCCAGAATCAATATAATCTCTGAAATAAAGGATAAAGGATTTGAAGTTAAAGATATTAAAACAATCGAGCCATCTCTAGAAGAAGCGTTTATGAAGTTAATTTTTAAAGATGATGAGGTGAAATAATGGCAATAATTAATCTCAAATCAATTTATTCAGTTGCAAAAAAAGAGTTTATGGATAATCTAAGAAATAAATGGATTATTGCAATGATGATTATTTTTTTGCTTCTTACAATTTTAGCTTCATATCTGGCGGGTGGACAAGCTGGAGGAGAGGAGGCTTTTGGCGGTATGGGGGATACCGTTGTCTCACTTCTTAGTATTTCTACTCTTTTAATTCCAATTATTGCAATTATGTTGGGATACTCAACTATATCAGGAGAAGCCGAAAATGGTTCTCTCTCTATTGTTCTCACTTATCCTGTTAAGAGAATCGAAGTGTTAATAGGTAAATTATTTGGACTTGGATCAGTTTTGATTTTTTCTATAGTAGTAGGATTCGGAGCAGGAGGTCTTATTATTGCAGCAACTGTTGGAGCTTCCGAAGGTTTAGCATATTTGTCATTCATAGCACTTACAATAATGCTTGGATTTATGTATTTAAGCTTGTCAATTTGTATTTCATCCTTTTGTAAAAAACGTGTAACATCAATTGCTGGTGGAATTGTATTATTTTTCTGGGCAATGATTTATGGTATGATAATTTTTGGAATATTACTTGCAAGTGGAGTAAGTTTTGAACAATTTTTGACACCTGGCTTTGCTTATCCTGATTGGTTATTTGCCTCTGTTTTCTTTAGCCCAGGAGATACGTACCAGATGGCAGTTATGCAAGCATTTGGTATATCTCAAGCATTTGGTTTTACAATGGAAATTCCTGAATATATGAGTCTGGGTTTACTTGTTTTTGCTCAATTCATTTGGTTAATAATACCCCTGATTTTGGCTTACCGATTCTTTAAAAGAAGAGATATTTAATTGTTAAGAGTAATATATTTTACGGCAAATTACTAAAATAAAAATTGTATTTTAATCCATATCAATAGCGGATATGATCTAGGGGTTATGATAGTGGCTTCCCAAGCCACTTGCTCGGGTTCAAA
>JAFCGC010000036.1 GCA_017608305.1 Candidatus Pacearchaeota archaeon | reverse complement strand
AGATACAATCATTTTAGACCACATACAAGCTTAAGCAATAAAACTCCAGATGAAAGATATTATGATTTTAGTTTATTATTTTAGGGGGTGACATATGTCACGTGGGAGCACACTGTTAAATTTCCTAGAAAGCTTTTTAAACTAATTCTTAATTTAAATAATATGAATTCCATCAGAGGCATTAAAAGAATTCACTTTGGATGCTGGATTCATAAACTATCAAGGTTTTATCCGGATCCCTCGGAGGCCACGTGAAAGATTCGGGGATGCTGGATCTAAAACCCGCAGGAGGTTTTAATGGGAAAAGTAAGAATAAAACTAAACAGCACAGATATTGAAGTACTAAATAATATTTGTAATTCTGTTAAAGAAATTGCAAAAAAATCAGGGATTAATATTAGTGGGCCTGTTCCTCTACCAACTAAAAAACTAAAAGTTACAACTCGAAAAAGTCCATGTGGCGATGGAACAGCTACATTTGACAGATATGAAATGAGAATACATAAAAGATTAATTGATTTACCTGCAAATGAAAAAGTTTTACACCATATCATGAGGATGAAAATTCCTAAGTCAGTTAATATAAAAATTGAGATGAAAGATTAAATGAACAAAACAGTAATATTTATAATTGTTTTAATTTTGATTTTAGGTATCGGAGCATATAAAATGAGTACTAATTCGGCAAATCCAGGAAAAGTCAAACTAGAAACAAATCAAGGAGATATTGTTATTAATTTATATTCTGATATGCCAATTACAGCAGGGAATTTTAAAAAATTAGTTGAACAAGGATTTTATGATGGAGTTATTTTTCACAGAATCATTGATGGATTTATGATTCAAGGAGGAGATCCTACAGGAACAGGAATGGGAGATCCAAATATACCAAATATCAAAGATGAATTTACTCATGAAGAAGGAAATAAAAATAATAGAGGAACAATTTCAATGGCAAATGCAGGCCCAAATACAGGTTCAAGCCAATTCTTTATTAATCTAGTAGATAATAATTTCTTAGATTCAAAACATCCTGTTTTTGGAAAAGTCATTGAAGGGATGGATATAGTTGATAAAATAGCTAAACTTCCAAAAGATGCAAATGATAAGCCCCTAGAAGAAGTTAAAATCATAAAAGCAAGTATGGTCAATTAAAAAGATTTTTAAACCCAGATTTTTGTAGATATTCTATGGATAAAGAAAAATTAGAAAATCAATTAGAATTTAATTCACATATGGTGGGTCTAGATGACTTGAAAACTCTTGTTCCAGAGGATAGTATCTCAACCATAAATAATCTTTATTCTATACTAGAAAGTGTAAGAGAAACAGGATATGCTATATTAATTTCTTCATTGTATGAACCCCAATCAGAAGCACTGGAAATTCTAAATAGATTTATACCAAGAAATGACAGAAACCTAGTACTTAGTAAGGAATTTTACAATTTACTCAAAAGGGGGTATGAAAAAAGAGTTAGAAATAATATAAAACATAATCCTCTTTTACTACAAGCTGAAATAGAATCGGGAAAAGAACCAAATATAACTGCAAAAGGGAAAATTGGGCCTGGACCTTATCCTATTGTTAATTATTCAAGAAAAGGGGGAAGATAATAAATAAACAAAATATTTAAAAATGAACAATAATTCTCAAAACTAAATAAATACATAAAATTGTTACAAAATGGAAAAAGATATAGGAAGAATAAAGAAAAACGACACGTCAGAAATTGTTGTTAGAGTTGACAACTTTGCAGGCAGAAAAGGCCTTACAATAAGGGAATTTATCACAACAGATAGATACACTGGGTTCACAAAATCAGGTGTAAAGATCTTTGCAGACAATTTCCAAAATTTCAAAGAAATGATTAACTCTGTAACAGATGAAGACATGAAAGAAGAACCTGCTGAAGAAAAAACAGAAGAAATTCCTAAAGATCAAACAACTTTAGAAAAACCTGAAGGTTCTGAAGAAAAAGCTGCAGAATCTCAAGAAAAACCAGCAGAAGAATCTAAAGAAAATTTACCAGATTATTGATTCTAATCAAAAACTTTATAAAAAGAGTTTTTACTTAATCAGTATGGAAACAATAGAAAATATGATAAGAGTAAGGGATGATATTGAGAAATTTTTTGAAAGAGTTTATCATAGTAAACTCCAGAGAAAAGGGTCAGAAATTGAAAGTTATGCAGAAGGTCTAGCAATAACATTTGCCCATAAAGACAATATTATAATATCCATCAGTAACCAACATCCAAATATGGAAATTAATAATATTACAAAAACTGTAAGAACATTTTTTAGAGAAAAACTAAAATCTTATTCTGAAATAAGACAAAAAAGATCCAGCAACTAATTACATCAAAAACTTTAAAAGGCTAAATCAATAATTTTATATATGGCAAATTCAAAAATAATAACAATAACAATAATCCTCATAATAATTGTCTTTGCGATTTTTCAGTTGACAAAATCAAAACCAGATACAAATGAAGAAGTTACTAAATGTATTGGAGAAAATTCTGTTCTTTATACTCAAATAGGATGTCACGCTTGTGAAAAACAAGAAGAAATATTTGGAGAAAA
>JAFCGC010000021.1 GCA_017608305.1 Candidatus Pacearchaeota archaeon | reverse complement strand
ACAATAAAGCTTTCAGGAGCTCCGGATTTATTTGATCAAATTACAGATCCTATAACTGTGAATCCTCCTCCAAATTCTCCCCCTATAATAAATATTCTCTCTGTGGATTCAGATGATTTTGTTGATTTAAATCCTGGAGCAACAACTCCTGTTGTAATTGTTTTTGATGTTGTAGATACAAACGGTTATACAGACATAGATGATTCAAGTGTTTTAATTAGGTTTAATTATGATGCAGGTGGAGAACCTCAAAGAGATGTTTTTAATTGTCCTGCCCCTGTTGATGATGGTTTAAACACAAAAACATTTACTTGCACAGTAGATATGTCGTATTATGATGCTTATGGAGATTGGACTGCAACTGTAGATGTTTCTGATTTTTTAGGTCTTGCAACAGATCAAAAGACACATGGTTTTCAAATTAATTTACTAAGATATATTACTTTAACTCCTCCAACAATTAATTTTGGGGTTGTTTCTCCAGGTCAAACAAATATTCCTGGAATTTCATCTACTACAATTACTAATTATGGAAACTTTGACATTCCTGGAGACAGTAAAATTCAAATTACTTCTCAATCTTTAGTTGGACAAACAACTCCTTCTGAAACTATTTCTGGAAACAATTTTAGATCTGCAGAATCAGGGGATGTTTGTACTGCAGGAACTTCTTTAATAGAAACAACACCTGTTGATATTCCTAATGTTCTTTTATCTAAAGGACCTTCTTCAACAGAAACACTTGACTATTGCCTAACCATTGTTCCTATTGGTTTAAGTGCTCAAGATTATTCAACTCAAGATTACACTGCTTGGGACATAAGTATTGTTGCACTTTTAGTAGCAGTTATTCCTTTGAAAAGAAAGAGAAGAAAAGACTCTCGTAAACTCGGTCTGACCCGTCTAAAAGCCAAGCCAAAGAAAAAATCTGTTTTACATGATGAACAATTTTTAAAAATTCTTGGAGAAAATCTTGAAGATCTATTAGAATTTGTAAAAGAAAATAAACTTAAGTCAAAAATACAAAATATTGAAATTCCTCTAGATGTGTTTAAACAAAAAATTAGTCCTGCTGAAGCAATTTGTAAATATTTAAAAGAAAATAAAAATCTCAAATTCAGTGAAATTGCTATTGCAATTAATAGAAATCAAAGAACAGTTTGGATAAACTATAGAAACGCTGTGAAAAAACAAAAAGAAAAAATAAAAATTAAACAAACAATTTCAATTCCAATAAATACTCTCAATGATAGAAGATTAAGTATTTTAGAATCAATTGTAAAATATTTGAAAAATCAAGGATTAAACAATTCAAAAATTTCAAAGCTTATTGGAAAAACTCCAACAA
Source organism: Candidatus Pacearchaeota archaeon (assembly GCA_017608305.1). Classification (GTDB taxonomy): domain Archaea; phylum Nanobdellota; class Nanobdellia; order Pacearchaeales; family GW2011-AR1; genus JAFCGC01. The sequence continues at coordinate 7,793 of JAFCGC010000021.1, read as the reverse complement.
ATATTTGGACTCTGCATAAAAGAGCAATAAAAAAATTAGAATAAAACTAAAGAAAAGTTTTTAAACAAGAAATGGTATTAGAATATATGAAAAGAGGGATTATTGCATTTGTTTTAATTTTATCAGTTATTTCTTTTACAAGTGCAGGAATTTTTGATTGGTTTAAAGATCCTCAATTAGCACCACAAAATTTCAGTGTGACTGTAGGAAATGCTGTGCCTGTTGTAGATATAGTTGACAACCCAGGATCTATAGCATTAAATCCTTCATCAACAAGGCCAGTGAGTATTAATTTTACTGCTCAAGACAATAATGGTATTTCAGATTTAAATGATGCAACTGTTTCAATTAGTTTTGATTATTCTGGGGGAGGTGAACAAAGAACAGGAGGCATTGCTGATTGTTCAACTTCTGACATAGATAGTTATACAAGAGAATATATTTGTTTCATAGACATGGAATTTTATGATATAGCAGGTATCTGGGACATCACAGTCAGTATTGATGATTTAGCAGGCCCCTTAACAGGAACCAATAACACAGAATCTTTCACAGTAGGAGAATTAAAATTTATATCTTTAACTCCTCCAACAATTAGTTTTGGAGTTGTTTCTCCAGGACAAACAAATATAGCAGGAGGAGACACCACTGTAACTAATGATGGAAATTATGATATTCAAAGCAATGATCTTCTTATTGTCTCTAGAGCACTTATTGGCCAAACAATAGCTACTCAAAATATTTCAGGAGATGATTTTGCAAGTGCAGACCAATCTGAAGGAGATGTTTGTGGATCAGGAACAAGTTTAGATGAGAACGATCAAATACCTATTCCAAATTTTATATTATCAAAAGGTGCTGCAGCAACAAGAGATGTGCAACATTGTCTAACAAGTGTTCCATTAGGAATTAGTGATCAAGTATATTCAACAGAGGATTATCCAGCATGGGAATTCAATATAGTTTAAAATTAACAGCTTTGGCATTAGTAGTTTTATTTAGTGTAAACCTTGTCTTAGCAATTGGAGTAAGTAGTCCTTATTGGGATGAAAATCCTCTAAAAATGTTTCCAGGGCAAACAAAAGATGTTGCTTTCACACTAGTAAACAAACCAGATGCAGACACTGCTCAAGCATTTGTTGAAATGACCGAAAGCGCAGGAATAGCTCAATTAACAAGCGGAACAGAATATACTGTTATTCCTGGAGAAACAGATACTAAAGTTATCCTAACAATTAAGATTCCTGAAACTACAAATATTGGAGAAACATACAATGTGGGTTTTTCTGTTAAAGCTGCTCCTCCAGAAGGAGAAGGAACAGTACAAATAAGTGTAGGATATGATGTTAATTTTCCAGTTACAATTGTATCAGAATCAGAGGTTCCTAAAGACCAAATAACAACGCCAGAGAAAAAAGGTATAGGAACTTTAGTGTGGGTTCTAATCATTGCAATTGTAATCGTTCTTGTAATAATTTTATTATTAAAAAGAAAAAGATAAGTTTAAATAAAAAAAATCTTATCTTTTAATATGAACTTAAAAAGAGGAACAATTATATTAATAATATTTCTAAGTCTTAATTTTGTTTTAGCTGAGCAAACTTCTCTCAGTCCAAGTGATGCTTCTGTAACTGTAGACACAAGTGCCCCAATTGTTCAAATAATAAATCCTCAAAATACAACTTATAGTAGCTCTAGCCAAATCTTTGTAAATTATAGTATTTTTGATCCAACCCTAGATTCAATCTGGTACTCTCTTGACAGCGGGACAAATACAAGTATATCAAATCCTTTTTACCTTAGCCTAACAGAAAAAGATTATCACTTAGTGATTTATGCAAATGATAGTTTTAATAGGATGAATTTTTCAGAAATTTCTTTTAGTGTTGAAGATATTGATCCTTTTTGTGGGGATGGAACTTGTGATGATAATGAAGATTGTTCTGATTGTGAAGAAGATTGTGGGGAATGTCCTCCAGACGATGATGGAGGAAGTAGTGGGGGGAGTTCTACACCAACCCCCATATCTGCTAGTTTTAAATTAGATACAGAAGAAATAAGTCTTTCTATGAGCAAAGGAGAAGTAAGAACAGTTTTATTAACAATTGAAAACACAGGAACTTTAATCACAGGCATAAGTACAGAAATAACTCTTTCTTTAGAAGAATTTGTTAGTCTTGACTATGAGAGTTTTACCCTAAATATAGGTGAAGCAAAACCACTTGTTTTAGAATTTATTGTTTCAGAAACAAGCATTTCTGATCTTTATGCTGGAGGAATTATTTTTATGGGAGGGGGTTTGAAAAGAGAAGTTTTCATTGCACTAGAAATTGAATCAAAAGAATCCTTATTTGATGTTAAAACAACAATTCCAAATAAATTTTCAATTATTGAACCAGGAGAAGAAATAGCTGCTGAAATAGAAATAATTGATGTAGGAAATCTTGGAGCAGTAGATGTAACAATTGAAAATTCTATTAAAGATGGAGAAGGAAATGTAATTGTTGAAAAAAAAGATACAAGGGCTGTAGATTCAAAATTAAACTTTGTAGAAACAATGCAACTTCCTCAAGATATAAAATATGGTAAATATGTTTTTTATACAACAGTTTTTTATGGGGATAAAACAGCCATAGGAAGCGACACTTTTGAAGTAAGAAAAGAAAATGCCCTTTATCTATATTTAATCTTAGGATTAGGAGTAATTATTCTTATCTTATTAATTTATATTTTAATTAAAAAAATAAAAAACAGAAAACCTGAAAAAAAGAAAGTTAAGAAAGATAAACCTTTAAAAAAGGTTTCCAAAGAAAGTTCTAAAAAGAAATCTAAGAAAAAATAATCATCCACACTGAGCAGTACTTGCTGCTGCAGCTCCTGCATTATATCCAAATCCAGGTGAAGGCGAAGCCGTTGATAATTCTGTACTACATTTATCAGGCGCAGTATTAAATGCTCCACATACCGCATTCAAATAACTATTAGAATCTCTTCCAGAATTTACTATAACTCCATTAATAACAAGACTAGGACTTCCTCTCACTCCATAACTATTACTTAATTCAGAATCAGTTTCATAATACTCATCAGCTTTTCCACTTGAAACACAAGAATTCAACTTAGCTTTATCAATTCCAACTTGACTCAAACATTTTTCTGAATCTGCAACACTACCTTGATTTTCAGAACTTAGAAAACATTCTAAGTAATCAAGATATTTGTCTGGTTGTTCTTCCCTTATACATAGTTGTTTAGGTGTTTCCACTTCTTCTTGCTGATTTGTGTGCATAAAATAATGAACAAACCTTATCTTAGCATCAACACTATCCCCTAAAGCTTTCATCATAGGAATAAATCCTTTTTCTGCTTGAGTGCCATAAGGACAATGAGTCATTATAAATAATTCAACTTCAGGTTTATCAGATTTAAGTGTTTCAGTAGGTTGTTGTGTTTGTATGGATGGGTTTGCATCTATTTTCAAAGGAACTAAACTAGAAGTATAATAGGCACCATTTTTAGTAACATAAAGAGGCACATCTTGTCCTCTATATCCAACAGTAACCATATAAAAACTATCTTGATCTTCTACGCCTACTAAACTCACTTCTCCATCAGCAACTCCATTTAAATAATCAATTAATAGATCACCAGCCTCTCCTTCTGAAACAACATTTCCAGTCATTCCTCCTGAAAAAGTTCCAGTCAAAAATATTAAAGTTACAATTCCTAAAACAACTGTTGATAGAATCCACGGATTCTGTCTTATTTTTTCTGTAACATTATTTTTCTTTTGAGGAACAGGTTTGTGTTCAGGAACATCTTTTTTTACAGGTTCATCTTTTTCTACCTCGGCGTTTTCCTTTTTTTCTTCTTCCATCAAAAACCATAGGAAAAAGCTTTTATAAATATTTTGGTGAAACTAAATTCATTTTTTACAATATAGAGAATAGGAAACAATTAAAAATCTGAATGGTCTCTTTCAAATATGGGCCATAATATTATAGTTGGTAGAAATGAATCTGATAAAAAGAGTTTTGGAAATAGGGGATTAGTATTTATTGGAAAAGGATATGTAAAAATGGGACAATACACTTCTTTGAGCAACAAAATTTTCATGGATGTTGCAAGAAGTCATGTAATTTTAGTCGCAGGAAAAAGGGGCAGTGGGAAAAGTTATACATTAGGAGTAATTGCAGAAGAACTTTCTAATCTTCCAAAAGAAACAAGCCAAAATATTTCTTCTCTAATCTTTGACACAATGGGAATTTATTGGACAATGAAACACAGAAATGAAAAAGATAAGACTCTTTTACAAGAATGGAAACTAAAATCAGACAATCTTCCTGTAAAAATCTTTGTGCCTTTTGGGCATTATGATAAATATCTAGAAAAAGGAATTCCAGCAGATGAAAAATTCGCATTAGATGTTGAGGAATTAAATTCAGAAGACTGGGTCCTTACTTTTGGATTAGACATAATAAATCCTGTTTCTATTTTAATTGAAAGAACCATAAGTAAATTAAAAGAAAAAGGAAAATTTGGAATTCAAGAAATAATTTCAGAAATAGAAAAAGACACAAAAAGTTCTTTAGAGAACAAAAATGCAACAACAGCCTTATTTGAAGCAGCAGACACTTGGGGAATCTTTGCAAAATCAGAACAGTCAACCCAAGTAAAAGATCTCACAATACCTGGAACAACTTCTATATTAGATTTAAGTGTTTATAATGCAGTTGGAACTTTTAATGTAAGGGCATTGGTCATTAGTTTAGTATCTAGGAAAATTTTCAATCACAGAATGAGTGCAAGAAAAAAAGAAGAAACACAGGCTGTTTCAAGAGGTTTAGATTTTTCAGGTTTTTATGAAAAAAAAGAAGATCCTTTAGTGTGGATTTTCATAGATGAAGCCCATGAATTTCTTCCTTTAAAAGAAAAAACACTTGCAACAGATGCTTTAATCCAACTATTAAGAGAAGGAAGACAACCAGGAATTTCAGTTGTGCTTGCAACACAGCAACCAGGACAAATCCATCGAGATGTCATGACTCAATCAGATATTGTTATTGCTCATCGAGTCACTTCTGCTCCTGATTTAGAAGCTTTAAACCACATAATGCAATCTTATCTTCTTGAATCTATTAAAAAATACATGGATGATCTTCCAGGTCTAAAAGGAAGTGCAATATTACTTGATGATAATTCAGAGAGAATTTATCCAATGAGAATTCGGCCAAGATTTACCTGGCATGGTGGTGAGGCACCAACAGCTGTGAGGGCCGAAAAAGAATTGTAATTCTCCATGACAGGTTACTGGCATGGGGGTTGAGTAACCTTGTGGTAGAAGTATAATCCAAAATCAACTTCGTGCAAGGTTAGGAAATAGAAGACACCAACAGCTGTGAGGGCCGAGAAAGAATTATAACAAGATTTTTAAACTCAAATAAGCCTTAAAAAACATGGAAAAATGTGAAATGTATGTGTATGGAGGAGCGTTTATTTATGAAGAATTTGAAGAAGAAAAAATAGTAGTTTGCACAATTCCTGCTAATCTATGTCCCTATGGTAATTCGGGGCAAAAATTTAATACAGACAGAGAAGAAAAGCTAACTGTTTGTGAAAAACAAGGGCTTGTTGAAAAAGCAGGACTAATAGATCTAGAATCATTAACTTTTGAGAAACATGTCCCAAAAATAAAATTTTATCCGCAATTTGACTCACAAAACTCCAAAACTCCAAAACTCCCCATAAAATTACTAAAGACTAGATTAAACGTGTAAAAAGATAATCCTTACTCAATAATCTTAAAATCAACTCTTAGCCTAATCTTATAAGGTGCAATTTCACCTGCTTTTTTTGTTTTTAATATTTTAATTTTTTTTCTAGCTTTTTTTGCTTCATCTTTAATTTTATCAAGAATTTTTTTCTTTTCATCAACCCCACAAAAATCATAATAAAAAATTCTTGTTCCTGATTTTGAAAATTTAAATGCCTGTTTCAAAAAACTATCTTTTAATTGCGGACGCGGCATAACAATAATATCAAATTTAGGAATCTTTAACAAGTTTGCTCGCTGTGCTCGAAATTTTTTAGATCTATTAACATTAACCTTATTTTGGGATTTAGTATTAACTTTATTTAGGGTGGGAGGTTGGGTGGTTGGAGGAGGGATAGATTCAAATCTCTCAACTATCCTCTTAATATCTCCATTCCAAAACTCAATTTTCTTTTTTACTTTATTTAATTCAACATTTAATTGAGCATATTTATTAGCAACCCTATTTACCTCATTACTAATAATTTTACTTGATTTAGGGCTTTTAGCAATAACAATAGAAAAAGGAGCAACACCTGCAAACATAACCAATACTTTATCTCCTTTTTTAATCTTAGAAGCAATTTCTTTTCTCTCATTACTTAATCTAGGAGAAAAATAAGTTGTATCAATATTAAATCTAAATACACAATTATTTTCTGTATACAATACCTCTTTTGTTTTTTCACCAGCAACATGTTTTGTGGTGGCTTTTCTTAATCTTCCTTTTACTTTTCCTTTTTTCTCTAAAACTGTTTTAACAGAAGGATTTTCTTTTAAAATCTTATTTGCAAATGATTTTTTATCTTTTAATTTAACATCTTTTCTAAAATTCACAATAGCAATATTTCCTAATCTATCAAATGCCCTAAAAACACTCTTTACCATACTAATCAATACGTAAAACTTTATAAAAACCTTTTCAATATTATAAATATGAAAAATAGGTGGCTTATTCCTTTAATCGGAATAATGGCAATAAACTTTGTTGCGGCATATGGTTCTTATTCTAATTTCTCTATTGGAGATCTTTTAGACAGTATTGATTCTTCAACAATGATACTTGGATCATTATTCATAATATTTTTTGCAATTCTAAATTTTGCTTTATCAAGATTTTTCATAAACAAAATCACAGGATTACCAAATAAAGGAATCGCAGGAACAATCTCCCTCGTCATGTCTATATTAATAATCTATGGAATAAATAAAATGGGCATGGACTTTGAAGATTTCTTTTATAATATAGGGTTTAGTGAAGGAATCCTCGGCATATTCCTTCCCATTATTATCTTAATAGGTGCTATTTACTTTATCATGAAATTCAAAATCAGAGGATTTTTACTATTTTTTGGAATTTCTTTTTTACTAATATCAACTCTAACTGATTGGGTTTATGAAAAAGGCCTATTGACAATTATTGGGGTTGTAATGCTCTTAATAGGATTACTATTATGGTGGAGACATAAAAAAAAAGAAGCATTTAACACAACCGCAGAAGCTGTTGGTAGAGGCGGATGGGGTGCAACAAAAGGAGTTGGCAGAGGTATTGGATGGACTGGTAAAAAAATAGGTAAAGGAGCTGGATGGACTGGTAAAAAAGTTGGGAGAGCTGGATTTAATAAAGTGCAAGAATTAAGAGATCCAAGATTAAAACTAGCAAATTATCAACAAAAAGAAAAAATAAAGCAAGAGAAAATTCTAGCACAAAGAAGATTAAAGTTTGAAAAACAAGATAATAAACAAAAAAAAATCATTGCAAAACAAGAATTAGAAACTCTTAAAAATCAAGCCAAACAAAAAAGATTAGCAAAATAAGGTGCAGTTGGAAAAGCAGCAGGGCAAAAAACAGGAAGACTTCTAAATAAATTCAAAAGAAAATTGTTGTGGGAAAACAGCCTGACACTTATATTTATCCTAATAGGGATATTTTTTTTACAATTTAATATAACTGGAAATGCTATCTCAAATTTATCTAGTA
>JAFCGC010000035.1 GCA_017608305.1 Candidatus Pacearchaeota archaeon | reverse complement strand
AAGTTATGTTCAGAATCAAGAGTTGCACCATGCATATTAAGGACGCTGTCATCCGAGCAAAGCGAGGATTTGATGCGAAGCATCAAACCTTTAGGTGACAGAGGATGTCACATAATTATTCTGTTGTGGATATTGTTTTATCTTTTTCAATTAAAAAAGTATTTTCTGCTTGACTAACTTTTTGATTTGAGATTTCTATTAATTGAGGAAATTGATGTAAATTTTCATTTTGTTCTAATTGTTTTAATCCAAATAGAGCCTTTGTTCCAAATTTTTTTACAAGCCATCTTGAACAAAAAGGAAGGGTTTTATATTCTTCTAATATGAATTCTAAAATTTCTCTTGCAATTGGACTTCTTACATTTTTTTCGTCTATTAAGATATAAATTCCTGAAGGTTTTCCATCTCTAACTCTGCCTCCCCCTTTTGTTGCAAAAGGTTCTATTGCATATGTTCCTTTTTCTAGAATAAATTCTCTTTTATCATCTATATTTGGAATTGTGAGTCCTGCATGTAATTCATATTTTTTCATTTCATGTCCTGAGAGGTTGATTATTGGTGAGAATTCATAGGATTCAATTGTTTTTTGAATTAGATACCCAATTTCATTTGTTTTGCTTCCTTGTTTTATGAACTTAGCAACTTTTTCTAATGCTTTTTGAGAAGCTTCTATTAGTTTTTTATTTTCTTTATTATCCTCAAGGTCAACTGAAAAAGCAGTGTCAGCAAGATTTCCATCTACATGGACTCCTAGATCAATTTTTATTAATCCTGAAGCTTTAGTTTCATCATCATGAGGAGGAGTATAATGTGCAGCAATTTCATTTATACTCAGATTTGTTGGAAATCCTGGTTTACCCCCTAATTCAATAATTTTATCTTCTATTTTTTCTGCTATTTCTAATAAGATAATATCTTTTTTTACAATTGTTTTTGCATATTCTTTTACTTGACTAGCTATTTTGCCTGCTTTCAATATCTTTTCTTTATCCATTTTTATTATATTAATCAATCTTTAATTCTAAAAGTTATAAAATAATTGAGTATAAAGTTTAAGGTACTTATTATAACAAAGATAATTGCTTTTGCTATTATATAGTTTACTTGATAGTTTTCTACTACAAATTTTAAAGATATAATAGTAAGAAAACCACATAATGCACTAAATGATATGAAAAGGATTAGGCCCCTTACATAGCCTCTTTTTGACTTTCTAAAACCCCATCTTTTGTTTATTGTATATGCAAATATTCCCCCCAATATGAATGAGATCGCAGCAGCATTTAGATAATACATTCTAAATACTTCTACTAAAAGGATTAATACTCCAAAATCAACCACAGCTCCTGTTGTTCCCGCAAGATTATATCTAAAAAATCTTCTTAATGGTCTTGGAACTCTTCCATTTAAGGAAGTTATTTTATCCATTGTATCCATTGTTCTCTTTTCTATGTTTCCAATTGTTTCAAATGTTTTGTTCATTTTTATCAAATTTTAAATTAATTTTTATTTTTAAGTCTTCTTGATTTAGGAATAAAGTTTGTTATTTTATTTTCAGAAGCTTTTCCTGTTCCTAAGAAGTTGTTTTTATATTTCATGACTAAAAAATCTTTCCCCCCTATTTTTATGTTTAATTCATTTCCAGACATCCATTGTTGTGTTTGTTTTTCATCTAATTCAAAAATATTTTTTGTTATTTGATCTTTTAGGATATGAACCCCTTCAATACTTAGCCTTATTTTGTTTGCTTGGAATTTTGCAAAATAAACTCCTATTCTTTCTATTGGAATAGTTTTCTCTAAATCTAGAATTTCTTTTTTATCTAGATTTCCTTGAAAAAGAAATAATCTTTCTGTTCCAGTTTTGATGATTATTCCTGGAACTTTTTTTATTCCAAATTGTTCATTTAGTTGTCTTTCAATTTGTTTTTTCTCTTTTGGTTTTAGTATGTGGAGGGTCATTTTATTTTTTATTTAGATTTTTTTGAAATGATTTATTTATCCCTACTTTAAGACAATTATTAAGCCATATGCAATTATTACAAATGACTTTTATTGTTTTAGGATTAACTTTATCAATTGATAAATTAAAGACATCTTTTGCTTTATGTAGAGAATTTTCTTTTAACTTTAAATATTTGAGGACTTTTTTATCTTGATAAACCACCCATTTTCCTATTTTTTTGGATTGAATACATTGGTCTCCATCCCAATAAGGACATTTAGCACATAGATCATCTGGTTTACCAACAACTATTTTTATTTTGATGTCTGGATTTTTTCTTATTTCTAAACAAATCTTCTTCATATTTTCTGCAAACATTTTGTCATATCCTCCACTATAAAATCTTGGAATGCATAGTAAATGGTGTGCTCTTATTTTTCTCATTTTAATGATTTCAGAAAAGTATTTATTTGTTTTTTATTTTTGAGAATAATTGTTTTTTTTGAATGTTTTTTAGCTATTTTGCTTTGCAATTTAATTTTTTTATTATACTCTTTACTTTGAAGGTATTTTAGAAGCCCAATTGTTTTTTTAAAACTTTGATTTATTTTTTTATCTTTTTTATTCAAGAGCTTTCTTTTCAAAAACCTTGTAATTACTCTTTTTTTTGCTAATGATAACTTAGTTTTTAAGATTAGGATAATATCTGCTTTTTTATAGATAGGATAGGTCCAAGGATGAAAGTAAAAACCCTCAATAATCCATTTCTGTTTTTTTAATAT
>JAFCGC010000009.1 GCA_017608305.1 Candidatus Pacearchaeota archaeon | reverse complement strand
GTATTCGAACAAGAGATTTTGGCAAAAATAAATTAGCAATTTGGGCTTTTGGGGCAGGAGATGAAAAAATTGCAAATTCTTATGGATGTATTTTAAATGATTCTTCTATAGATTCCATTGCTGTTCACTGTGCATTTAGATGGGACGAAGCTGAAAAGAAAAAAAGACCTTATCTTCATCAAGTACATTATGGAAAACCATGGGATGATTTTTATATTTATATAGGGGGTAGCGGCTATTCGGGAGGGAATCCTGAGTATATGTATGCAATAAGAGATAGTGGAGGTTCAAACTCTAGGACTAGAGATAGACTCCATGGGTTTTTGGGAATTTCTAAGAAACGATAAATCTCCTAAAGGTTAAGTAACCGACATAAGGTTATAACCCTAAGTTTAATAAACATATTTCTCTTTATTTTTTTATGAAACTGGGTGATAAGTCTGGACAATTTTATTTAGTGTCTGCTTTAATAATAATTGCGATGATAATTGGTTTTGCTTCAATTACAAATTATTCAAGAAAACAAACTCCTACTCAACTAGAAGAAGTTAGGGAAGAATTAAAAATAGAAGCTCAAAGAGTATTAGATTATGACACTTATAATACTCAAAACAAAATAGGGGATTTTACTCAGAATTATTCATCTTATATTGGAAAAGGTGTTGATGTTTATTATATTGTGGGAGAAAAAGGTAGCATAGAGATGTATAAATACGATGAAAATAAGATTAAAGAAGACCATAGTGATAAACTAACTGAAAATGATCCTATTATTGAAGTTAATCTAGAAGATAATGTTTATAGATTTGATCTAAAACCAGGGAAAAACTTTTATTTTATACTTTCTAAAAATATTGGTGATGAAAAGTACATTTTAACAGGATAAAAATGAAAAATAAATTTGGAATAAGCCCAATGATTGGATATGTTTTGTTAATAACATTTGTGATTATTATTTCTGCTGTGGTTTATCAGCAATTAAAAACATATGTGCCTAAAGAAGGCTTGGATTGCCCTGATGGAGTCTCACTTTTTATTAAAGATAAAAGTTGCCAAGATTCAGAGATAATCCTTGAATTAGAAAATAATGGAAGATTTGATATTGGAGGGTATTATATTTATGCTTCAAATACTTCTTCCCAAGATGTTGCCACAATCAAACTTTCAAATTATGCAGATGGCCTTCAACTATTAGATCCTGGAATAAAATTTGCAGGACCTTTAAATTCTTTTAAATCAGGCCAGAGAGTAATCCACAAATTTAATCTTAGTGGAACTTTTTATAGTCAAATAAAGTCAATTGAAATAATTCCTATGAGATGGCAAGAAGAAAACAATAGGCAGAGAATTCTTAGTTGTGGGAATGCAAAAATTAAAGAAAAATTAATTGGATGTATAATAACATAACAAAATTTAAAAGTAAGAATACATTAATATTAAAATGAAAAAAAGAGGATTGTCACCAGTAATTGCAACTGTTCTATTAATTGCTATGGTAATAATAATTGGGTTAATAATTTTTCTCTGGTTTAGGGGAATGGTAGAAGAACAAGGAATAAAATTTGGTCAAAATATAAAACTTGCGTGTGAAGATGTAGAATTTGAAGCAAGTTATGATTTTAGTGCAGACATGTTGTATGTTTCAAATATAGGAAATGTTCCAATTTATGCAATGAAAATTAAAATATTTGAAGGTGGAGGATATTCTACAATAGATTTAAATTCAGCCATAAATCAAGGAGGAGTATTTTCAGGAAGTATAGGTGCTGGGAGTGCAGATAAAATAATACTTATTCCTGTTTTATTAGGTAATTCTAAAGAAGGTTATAAGAGTTATACTTGTGAAGAAATATACGGACATGAAATTTTTTAAATATGAAAAATAAAAGAGGTTTATCAATGGTTGTTACTGTAGTAATTTTAATTCTTTTAGCTCTGGTTGCAGTTGGACTTGTTTGGAGTATTGTAAAGAATCTCATAAATAAAAAAATTGAAGAAATGGAGTGCATAGATACTCTTAACAAACTAAGTCTAAACAATAGATATACTTGTTATAACAGTACAAGTAAAGAATTAAGGTTCTCAGTAGAAATTGGGAACATAGAAATAACAGAATTTTTAGTGGGCTTGTCTAATGAAGGTGGGTCTGAGAGTATTAAAGTTGTTGATGGTACAAGTTATACAAACATTAGAGAATTCAATGGAAATTATAATGAAAATATAAATGTTCCTGGAAAAAATGAAGGTAAAACATATGTTCTTGACATGAGTGGGAGTTTAGAAAATCCTGATTCTATAAAAATAGCCCCTATTTTAAATAAAAAACAATGTGAGATTTCTGACGAATTAATAAATATTGATAATTGTATGGCATTATTAAGCTGAATTTTACTTCTAGGAAAAACATTATAAACTAATTCTCATTTAGAGATATATGAAAAGAGGTCAGGTTTGGGTAGAGACAGTCATCTATACTTTAATTGCTTTTATTATGATTGGACTAGTTTTATCTTTTGTAAAACCAAAAATAGAACAAATTCAAGATAGAGGAATTATTGAACAATCTATAGGGATGATAGAAAATATGGATTTGATTATTTTGTCTCTTGAAGAAGGAGGCCAGGGAAATAAAAGATTAGTAGAAATTGGAATAAAAAAAGGAGTTTTAAACCTAGATGGGGAAAACAATAAAATAATATTTGAGATGGAGAGCAAAGAGATTTATAGTGAACCAGGAAGAAAAGTTTATTATGGAGACTTGATTGTATATACTGAAAAAAGAGCAGGATACAACATAGTGACTCTAACAAGAGACTATACTGGAAGATACAATATAACTTATCAAGGAAATGATGAATTAAAATCTTTCACAAAATCTTCAACGCCTTATAAATTATTTTTTTCAAATAAAGGAGGAAATCCAACAACAATTGATGTGGAAATGAGCTAAAATGTCTAGAAAAAAAGAATTAGGTATACAAGATTATGAAAGAGTAAAAATAACTTTTTCTCCAAAAACGCCTAAATTAAAAAAAACAAAAGATAAAACAAAAATCAATGTAAGATATGCTTTGATTTCTCCTTTTGCATATGTGCATATTTATTGGGATCCAAAAATATATGAGTTAGTATATGAAGTTGAAGAACCACATTTAAATGATACAGAAATAAAATACAAGAATCAAATAATTTCTGCTATGAGAGATATGATTAATTTTGATACAGTGATCCAGAAAAATACAGAAGTTTTACTAGATTATATTGATAAACGATTTAAATTATTGGCAACTGAACTTGGATTAAATATTTCTTATGAGACCTATAAAAAAATATTTTATTATTTAGTTAGAGATTTTATCGGATTTAATGAAATAGATCCTTTATTAAAAGATTATTATGTGGAAGATATTGAATGTAATGGAGGTAATACTCCTTTGTACATTGTCCACAGGATCTATAGAAATATTAAAACAAATGTTATTTTAAAAGATTTAAATAAACTAACGAATTTTGTTGAAAAGCTTGCACAGAGATGTGGAAAATATATTTCTTATTCTTCTCCTATTTTAGATGGGAGTCTTCCTGATGGAAGCAGAGTAAATGCTACATATACAAAAGACATTACTAGTAGAGGACCAACATTCACTATAAGAAAATTCACTAAAAATCCTTGGACTCCAATTCAATTAATTTCTTTTGGGACTCTGAGTCCAGAAATGATTGCATACTTATGGATGTTGGTTGAACATAAAATGAATGTTTTGATCACAGGAGGTACTTCTTCAGGTAAAACAACCCTGTTAAATGCAGTGATATTTTTTATTCCTCCTGAAGCTAGGGTTGTGAGTATAGAAGATACTCGAGAATTGAATCTTCCTAGAGAAAATTGGCTTCCGAGTGTTGTCAGGGGAGCTACTGGATTAGAAAAAATAGGTGAAGTTAACTTATTCACACTATTAAAAAGTTCATTTCGTCAAAATCCAGATTATGTGATTGTTGGGGAAGTAAGGGGAAAAGAAACATATGTTTTATTTCAGGGCATGGCATCTGGACATTCTTCTTTGAGCACCATGCATGCAGATTCTGTTGATACTGTAATAAAAAGACTAGAAACTCCTCCAATTGAATTACCTCCAACTCTGTTAAATATTCTTGATTGTGTCTGTATAATGAGCCATGCAATAGTCAATAAGCAAAGCACAAGAAAGTTAAAAGACATTGTAGAGATAGTCAATGTAAATTCTAATGGTGTGGCCATAACAAACACTCCTTTTACTTGGAATCCTCAAGACAATCAATTTTATTTTAAGAAAAATAGCAAGGTATTTGAAAAAATTTCAAGAAGATATGGTATTAGCATGGAAAAATTAGAACTAGAGTTTAGAAAAAGGGTTCATTTAATCTACTCCATGTACAGAAAAAAAGTTTTTGATTTTAATAAGGTACAAGACATAATAAATCAATATTATAAAAAACCTCAAGAAACTCTGAAAAAATTTGGAATTGAATAAATCAAAATATTTAATAATCTAAATTACTTCTCCTGGCTATGAAAAGAGGGGAAATAGAATTTTTAAACCAATTAATAAACTCTTTAGAAGAAGCAGAAATAAAATTAAGTAATGCTTATGAAAAAAGAGATTCTACTAATTTTAACAAAATAAAAAAATTCATTCTTCAGATCCAAAAAAGAATAAATGAGATATTAAGATGATAAACAGAATAGATGGTTTAACTAAGTTGAAACACAGTATATCAAAGGAGAAAAAAATTGTTAAGGAATTGAATAACCTATTTAACTCTCTTCAACATACAAGAAATCCAGAAGAGAATAAAATAATTGAAAGCCAGATAAATTCTCTAAAGACTTCTTTGAAAAAAACAAATATGGAGGGGTTAAGGGCCTTAGAAGGCATCAATATATCAAGACCTTTAATTACAAAAAGCCAACCAAAAATAGAAAAAAAATCTATAACTAGTTTAAAACCAAAAACTAAAAAATTACCTTCTCTAGAGTCTATGCAAAAAAAGAACCCCAAAATCTCGAGTCTTGATAAAGAAACTCTAAAAAGAATAAAAAAGAAAAAGAAAAAGGTTGCAAAGAAAAAAGTAAGAAAACCAAATCCTTATGTTAAAATAGCAAATAGATGCTGTTATAAATTTTCTACTAAACTACTCAAAAAATCCTTTTTCAGGACTCTAGAAAGAGACTTAGTAAAATCCAAAATGCAATTTACTCCTTCTAGTTATATTTCTGTAATTTTATTCACAACTTTTTTATCTATAATTGCAGGAGCTCTTATCTTCTTGTTTTTTTTATTTTTTAATATTGGTTCTACTTTACCTATTGTAACCAAGGCTATTGAGAGTGCAGGAGAAAGAGTTGCTAAGGTTTTTTGGATTTTGTTTGCAGTTCCTATTGCAACTTTTTTAATAATGTATTTTTATCCTTCTTTAGAAAAAAAAACTGCTGCAATAAAAATAAATCAAGAATTACCTTTTGCAACAATACACATGGCTGCAATTTCAGGCTCAATGATAGAACCCAATAAAATATTTAGCATAATAATCTCTACAGGAGAATATCCTAATCTTGAAAAAGAATTTATCAAAATAATAAATGAGATTAATATTTATGGGAATGATTTATCGACTGCATTGAGAAATGTTGCTTTTAATACTCCTAGCACAAAACTTGCAGAACTCTTAAATGGTCTAGCTACTACTATTAATTCTGGTGGAGATCTTCCAGAATTTTTTGATAAAAGATCTCAAACCCTTCTTTTTGAACACAGAATTGAAAAAGAAAAAAATACAAAATCTGCTGAAACTTTTATGGATATTTACATTAGTGTTGTAATTGCATCCCCTATGATTTTAATGTTATTATTGATGATGATGAGCATAAGTGGATTAAGCTGGTTAAGCACTTCAATGATCACTCTAATAATGATTTTGGGGGTATCATTGGCAAATGTCATTTTTTTAACTTTTTTACACATAAAACAATCTTCAGAATAAAATGGAAATTAGAAAAACACATCTGATTGGAATTGGATTGGCAGCACTAATAATAATTTGTTCTCTGTTTTTAATGGGAACTAAATTTTTCTTTCTCTTAATGGGAATGGGGGTTTTGGTTGGAGTTTCTCCTTTTGTAGTCTCTGTAATTAATGAGACTAAAATAGCTGCTGAAAAAGAAGAAATGTTTCTAGAATTTGCTAGAAATTTAGTTGAGAGTGTTAAAACAGGGGTTTCAATAAGTAAGAGTATTATTAATCTGAGACACAAGTCTTATGGGGTATTAACTGAGAATATCAAAAAACTAAGTAATCAAATTTCCCTGGGTATTCCTCTAAGTTTTTCTCTACAAGTATTTTCAAGAGATGTGAATAATAAAACAATTTCAAGAGCCTTGACTCTAATAGGGCAAGCAGAAAAAGCAGGAGGAGACATTGGGGAAATCCTAGAATCTGTTGCAGGAGCAGTAAATATGTCAGATAAACTAAAAAAAGAAAGAAAAGCAACTATTTCTACACTCGTTGTTCAAGGCTATATTATATTTTTAGTATTTCTAGTTATTATTTTAGTAATGCAATTTAAGATTCTTCCAATGGTGAGTGGTATTTCAGGTATAAGCGGAGAAATAGGAGCAAATACAACTACAATAGATCAAGAAGCAATTTCTAGCTCATTTTTATATTTACTTTTAATTCAAGGTTTTTTTAGTGGATTAACAATAGGTAAGCTAGCAGAAGGAAGTTTAAAGTCTGGAATCAAACATTCTTTTGCTTTAATGTTAATTTCTTTTTTAATCTCTGCAGGAGCTAGTTTATTCTTTGGGTAATTTAAAACATAAGTTAATAAATATAATTTACTTTTAATTTTTATGAGAAATAAAAGAGGTTCACATCTTGGAGTTATGCTCTCTTTTATTATATTTATTGGTTTTTTAATTTTCTTATATTCGATACTGGCACCTACAACAAAAACAAAAGAAGACGAACAATTTTTAATAGATCATCTGGAATTTGAATTACTAAAAAATGTTTCTGTTAATTTAACAAGCATCACAGTCTCTATAACAGATACTATAACTGAGAGTTGTATAGAATTAGAAAATATAAACAATGTTATTGATAATTCTAAATTAGTAATAAAAGATAATCTTGAAGTTTCTCAAAATTATGATTATGCAATAGGGAGATTAGAAATAGACTCTAATAAAGATTTTTTTAAAATTTATAGTTCAGATAAATTTCTTGATTTAGGAATTAATTTAGAGAATTGTCAACCAATTCTTGAAGAAAATTATGTAATAGGATTAGTAAAAACAAACACTTATGTTTTTGAAGAAAGTATTGGAAATTTAACAGAACCAGCTAATTATGAAAATTTTAAAGCATCTTTAAATCTTGCTCCTGGAAAAGGATTTGGTTTTAGCTTTGTTAATAGTGAAGGAATAATTATAAAAACAAGTGAACAAGAACATTCTACAAATATTTATATTCAAGAAATTCCAATTCAGTATATAGACAAAAATGCAAATATTTTACCTGGATTTATAAATATAAAAGTTTGGTGACAATGAATCGTAAAGCATGGATCAAAATTATTGAAGCAATTGTAGCAATTCTACTAATAGTGGGGGTGGCAATTACAATTATAAGTCAAGGATATGTGAAAATCCAAGATACTTCTGGTAAAATTTATTCTGTTGAAAATTCTATTTTAAGAGGAATTCAGTTAAATAATACAATAAGGAACGATATTTTAAATGAAAATACTCTGAGTGCTGAGACTAAAGTCAATGAAAAAATTCCCAATTATCTTGATTGTGAGTTAGAAGTTTGTCAAATGGATGAGTTTTGCGAACCAGAAAATTTACCTGAAAAAGATATTTACACTAGGTCAATAATAATTTCTGCAAACCTAGATACTTATAATCCAAAACAACTTAGATTATTTTGTTGGCAAAAATAATATAAGAATATTTATAAATATAATTTGCTTAATTTTAAGATGAAAAGGGGGATAATTTTGTTGTTTGTTTTTGGAATATTAATCTTTTTTATTAGTAATGTTAGTGCTGATTGTACTGATATTGTAAATTGTGAATTAAATGTAGGGGTTAATTGCCCTACTTCTATACCCTATAATGAGGGAAAAATCTGTCCTGTATTAGGCCAAACAAGTTTTTTAAAAGAACTTTATGTTCCTTATTTCTTTGATACTACTTTTTGTTATCCTGAAGGAGGGAGTTGTCCATCGCGAAATTGTGGAAGTGATGAAATTACTTGTGATGCTTCTCTTGCTTGCATAAGAAATAATTATAATTGTTATAACTTAAGTTTTTATCAAAAAATAGACTCTCCTCCTATAGGAACAAATCCATATAGATGTGAGTATGATTATTGTGGAATTCAAAATGTTATTTGTGCTTATAATTATGGTCCAGACAATACCATAGATTATTCAACAAATCCTCTTGGATGGGGGTGGTGGGTTCAAGGAGATAATTTAATTCAAGAAAGTAACCCTAATTTAGAAAATTCTTTTCCTATATCGGTTGTTGGTTGTAATGATACTTATGATAATGATTGTGATGGTTTAGGAGATTGTTTAGATCCTGATTGTTTTGCAGATCTAATAACTTGCAGTCCACCCCCTAATTGTGGAGATGGTTATGTTAATATTAGTGAAGGAGAACAATGTGAAGGAGAAGGAACTGCACCAGTAGGGTGGGGTTGTAGTGATTTTGGTTTTACAGGAGGAACTCTGAGTTGTACTGGTTGTAAAATAAATACAAATGGGTGTAATAATGGTATTGATGGATATTGTGGAGATGATTCAATAAATCATCCTGGTGAACAGTGTGATGGAAATACAATACCTTCAGGAGTTGATTGTCAAGATTTTGATTCTAGTTTTAGTGCTGGAAGCTTAACATGTTCTAATTGTATGTTAGACACAACAGGATGTGGAAAATGCGATCTAACAAATGCTGATTGGAATCAAACAACAGCAACAGAAGGAGATGTTGTAGAGATGACTCTTGATGGAACAGGTTGCACAAGTTCAGATGAGATTTGGTTTTTTGTTTTTGAAAACACAACAGGAAATCCGGTTTCAAGAGCTGCATTAGGAACTTTTGGATTTGATAATAGTCCTTTAACTATAACATGGACAACAACATATAATAATAGTATGAGGGGATCTGGAAGTTCAACTGATTTCTTTTTTGTGGGCTGGATTAGTGGAAGTGGAGAAATGGAATATAGTAATACTCTTTATGTTGACGAAGGATCAGGACCTCCCCCTTTTTGTAGTGGAATTTCAATTTGTGGACATTATTCTGATTCAACAAATTGTACAGATGATTTATGTGTGGTTGCAGGAAACACTTATGATGAAGGAGATTGTACTTTAACAGAAAGATGTGCATGGGACACAGACACAACTTCATGTGTTTTAGAAAATATCTCAAGATGTGTTTCACCAGGAGATACTGAATCAATAGATATTGGAATTTGTTCTTATAATGAGAGTAGTTTTGATGATGATTGTGATGATGGCTATCTTACTTATTCTTGGGGTGCTACTTGGGAATGGGATGAAGATAATACTTTTCCAGGAAATGATCAACCAGCTTGTGATGACATAGGTGAAGGATATGTTTATGATTCAGGTGAATCATGTTGCCATTATGATCCAAATAGTGATGAAGTTTCTTGTGCTCCTGGATCCAATACTGTTCCTTGTCCTGCACAAGTTAAACTTGGATTTTTTGGAATTTATCAATTAATTATAACAGTCTCACTAATATTTGGTATTTATTTTATATCAAGAAAAAGATATAATATTTAAATTCAAATTAATTCTATTAAATATGAAAAATGCACAACAATATAAATATTTAGAACACACAGCAGATATAAAATTTCAAGCATTTGGAAAAACAATTGAAGAAGCTTTCAAGAACTCAGCTCTAGCTATGTTTAACTCAATGCACGACGGTAAAATTAAGGAAAACAAGGACTTTAAAATAAAAGTTCAAGGAAAAGATAATGAAGCTTTATTATATAATTTTTTAGAAGAATTGCTTTTTTTATTTGACAGTAAGCATTTTTTCTTGAATAAAGTAAAAAACATAAAAATTAAAAATAATAAATTAACTGCAGAAATAACAGGGGATAATGCTGAAAACTATGAAATACATATTGATATAAAAGCAATTACTTATCATGAGATGTTTGTGAAGAAACAAGGAAATAAATGGGTTGTTCAAGTTGTATTGGATGTATAAAAGAATATAGAATTTTTTAATCCCAGAAATCTTTTCCTATTTTTACTTTAAAGAAATTATCAGCCAAATCTTTAACTCTAGAATCATGAGTGTTTATACAAGGGCCTTTTTTGTTGCCTAAAGCAAGATATCCTGATTTTGACATATCAGTCATACTTGTGTAAAAAAATACAGGAATTGTTATTTCTTGTCCTAAATTATTTTTAACAGTTGCCATAGAAGTATATTCTTCTTCACCAGTTATTCTCCAATTAAGTTTTCTAGCTTGAGTATCAGAAATTATTTTTTCAAAAGCATTCTGTTCAACAGTGTTAAGATCTACTCCTTCCCCAACATTACCTAACAAACCATAGTAACTCATAAAAAAAGGTAGAATGATGATTTATAAATATTTAGATAGTTTACTTCATGGATTAAAATGATAAATATAAAAAGTTATGTATGTAAAAGAGGATATAAAATGACAATGAAAAAAATATCAAAGAATATTTATGAAGTTCAAAAAATAGGAAAAATGTTAGTTCCAGGAAGAATTTTTGCATCTGAAAAAATAATTTCTGCAATTAAACAAGATAAAACTCTAGAACAAGTTCAAAATGTAGCTCAACTTCCTGGAATTTTAAAATACTCTATTGCGCTGGCAGATGCTCACCAGGGTTACGGTTTTAGTATAGGAGGAGTAGCTGCATTTGATATGGATAAAGGGATTATTTCTCCTGGGGGGGTTGGTTATGACATTAACTGCTCTGTTAGATTGTTAAAGACTAATTTAACAAAAAGAGATATTTTGACAAAACAAAAACAAGTTATTGAAGGGCTTTATGGAAAAATTCCTTCTGGTGTTGGAAGAGGGAGTAAATTCAACATTACTAGAGAAAAATTAAACCAAGTTCTTGAAAAAGGAGCCCAATACATGGTTGGGCAAGGATATGGAGTAAAAGAAGATTATCTTCACATGGAGGAAGAAGGTTGTATGAAATCTGCTGATGCTAGCAAAGTATCTGAAAGAGCAATTAAAAGAGGGATTGGGCAATTAGGAACTTTAGGGGCAGGAAATCATTTTTTAGAAGTCCAAGTTGTAGATGAAATTTTTGATGAAAAAATTGCAAAAGTTCTTGGATTAAAAAAAGATCAAGTAACAATCATGGTCCATTGTGGTTCGCGTGGGTTAGGGCATCAAGTCGCTTCAGATTATATTAAAAAAATGGAAGAGAAATATGGGATTAAAAATTTGCCTGATAGAGAACTGATAAATGCTCCAATAAAAAGCCAACTTGGAAAAGATTATTTTGGCGCAATGTCTGCTGCTGCAAATTTTGCATTTGCAAACAAACAATTAATTACTCATTGGATTAGAGAAGAAATGAAAACTCTTTTTCCCAAAATAAAAATAGATGTTGTTTATGATATTTGTCATAATATTGCAAAATTTGAGGAGCATCTTGTCGACGGTAAAAAGAAAAAAGTGTGTGTTCATCGAAAAGGAGCCACAAGAAGTTTTGGTCCAGGGAGAATTGAAATCCCCTTAGCATATAGAAAAATTGGTCAGCCAGTGATAATCCCTGGAACCATGGGAACCTCTTCATATATTTTAGTTGGAATGAAAAAAGCAGAAGAATTAACTTTTGGTAGCACTGTTCATGGGGCAGGAAGAGTAAAAAGCAGGAGTAAAGCCTTACAGAGCATAAGGGGAGAAGAAGTAAAAAAAACATTAAGTAAAAAAGGAATTGAAGTTAAATCAGGGAGTTGGAAATCTTTAGCAGAAGAATCACCTGAAGTTTACAAAGACATTGATGAAGTGGTAAAAGTTGTTGATGAATTAGGAATTAGCAAAAAAGTAGTAAGATTAAAGCCTTTAACAGTCATTAAAGGTTAGTTTTATAAATTTGTTTTCTTTTTATAAAACATGAAGAGAGGGGTGGTTGGAATATTTTTATTTATGTTCTTAATCAGCTTTGCTGCTGCAGATTTTGAGGTTGGAAATTTATCTCATCAACTAACAAAAACTGCTTATGGCCCAGAAGAAACAATTCAAGGGTGGATAAATATTAGTCTAGATGATGAATCTACAAATTCTGTTTTTGAAGATTCAGAAGAAAACTCAATTAGCTTGATTAGTTTATTAGGACTTAATACAGACTTAGAAAAGGGAACAGATTATACATGCAGTATAATTGGGTGTGAATCAGACTATGATGCCAGTGATTCAGGACAATCAACCAAACTCATTATTTTAAACCAGGAATCAAGCATCCTTGGAATTAAATTTTCTGGAGAAATTACAAGCATAACTTCTGTTAACTTTTCAATTAATAGTGCTGCAGGAGAGTCTTGTGAGAACCAATTAAAAATAGACTTTCTAAATGATGACAATATAGATCTAAAAAATGAAAATTCTGGAACAAATTATTGTTCAGATTCTAAAGATTATGGGTGTTATGATGATGCTAAGACTAATAAAAAGTATAATCTTGGAACAACTTATTATTGTCAGGGAATAGAGCTTGGAGAATATCCAGGATTTAAAATCGGAGCCTGGGTAAAAGAAGAAAGTTCAGGAAATGCAGAATTGACAATGTCTCTTTATACATCTTATGGTGAAGAAAAAGAGAGCTGTGAACTAGTCAAATCTCCTGGAGAAGGGGAAATTTCTTGTGAAATAAATTATTCTACTATGGGCTCAGAGGATTATTATATTTGTATTAAATCTGATGGTGGAAGTGGAAACTATAAAATAAGGGGAAACTCAAATCCAACCACAGGATGTGGATTTTATGGACATCCTGTCCCTTCAAACACACCTGGAGCTTATCAAATTTTTGCAGAAGGAAAACAATTTGGAAGTGTTGTTGATTTGTATGTTCCTCATTCCATAACAGCAAATATTCAAAATTATATTTTAGAAAAATATGGGAGTCTTGATTGTAGTGACGATTGTTATGTCCCTATAAAAATAATTTCAGGAGTAAGCCAAACAATAACTCTTCAAAACCTAGAATTAGTGTATCGAGAAAGTTCTGGAGAAATAACAGAATCAAATGCAAATTTTTATGAATTAGATGAAACTGCTTCTCTTGTTAGTTCTGATTTTATTCAAATATTTCTAGATAAAGGAAATTTCACACTCCCAGATGAATATGGTGAAACAGATTACAGGTTAGATTTAGATGAAACAAAGATATTTTCAGAAGAAATTGATATTGAAAAAATCCCCCTAATAGAAAGATTAATCCCAATGACTACTGCTTCTGCATTTCCAACAGAATTTGAAGTAAAAATTGATTCCTCTGCAAATATTACAAAATATGAATGGGATTTTGGAGATAATAAAACTTCAACAACTACTAAAAATAAAGCAGTTCACACTTATGAATCCACAGGAACCTATGAATTAGAAATAACAGTTACAGATACCAATAATAAAAAAGCCACTAAAAGTTTTAGCATAGAGGTTAGCACTCCAGAAAACGAAATAAATGAAAGTTTAGAAAAAAAATTAAATAATTTAAAGAATCTGGACTCTCAAATTGATAAATTTGAATTATTTACTCAAGAAAGTTTAAAGTCTGTGTTAAACCTTACATATCTTGAAACTGCTTTAACAGATCTTCAAAAAGATTTTCTACAAGCAAGTTCTGAAGAAGAATATAATTCCATAATCACAAATCTTGTTAAACTCGATGTTCCAGAATCAGTTAGAATAAGTGAGATTGTCGCGCCTCTTCCTTTTTTTCCAAAAATATCTAACATTGATTTAGAGGCATTAATTGAAATCACAGGAGAAGAATATGATTCTGATCAAGAATATGGATATACTGAAGCAGTTCTGGGATGGGAACAACAATATCTTGATGCTAAAATAAGATCTAAAAAAATATCTGGTAAATATGATGGAGAAGAAGAATCTATTTTAAGAATATTTGAGATAAAAATAACTGAAAAAGAGACTTTATCTACAAATCCTTATTTTGTGGTAGAAAAACTTGAAAATTTAAAATTTAAAGAAAATTATGGGGAACAAGAAGTTTTAGGATATAAATATATTGAATTAGAAGGATCAAAAACAATTTTATTTTCAACTACAGAAGATATTAATTTTGTTGATTTGCCCGCATTTATTGCCCCAGAAATTAAAGAATTAACCACAATAGCAGAAGGAATAGAAGAAAAACCAAAAACTTCAAAATGGGTGATCTTTACTCTTGTTTTGGGTTTGTTAGTTATAGGAGGAATTGTGACTTATGTAATATTACAAGAATGGTATAAAAAGAAATATGAAGAACATTTATTCAAGAATAGAAATAATCTTTTTAATTTAATCAACTATATTGAGGGAGTAAAAAGAAAGGGTTTGACAAACAAAGAGATTACATCTAAATTAAAAAAAGCCGGATGGAACTCAGAACAAATTTCCTATGCCCTAAAAAAGCATGCTGGAAAAAGAACAGGAATGGCTGAACTTCCTTTTAAATTTTGGAAGAAAAAAAATCAATTTCCAAGAAATATGACCCATCCTAGAAGAGGGGATCTCCAAAGAAAATTCTCAAAAAAAAGATTTTAATCCAATAGTTATAAAAAAGTGATGAAATATTTATAAAGCTGGAAGGTGAAATTATATTATGGTAATCAAAATAGTAAAAAATTTCTTTAAGAAGATTTTTTCTAATATGTTCAGAGAGAAAAAGAGCATAAAATTAGGATTTTATGGACCTCCAAATGCTGGAAAAACAAGTTTGGCAAATAGAATTTGTAAAGATTTTACAGGAGAAGAAATAGGAAGTGTCAGTAAAATCCCACATGAAACAAGAACAATTCAATTTAAAGAAAAAGTTGAAATAGACTACAAGGGTAAAAAAATGGTATTTAAAATGATTGATACTCCAGGAATTGCTACAAAAATAGATTATGAAGATTTTTTAAAATATAAAATGAAGAAAAAAGAAGCCAAAAAAAGAGCAAAAGAGGCAACTCAAGGAGTTGTTGAGAGTATTAAATGGTTAGATGATATGGATGTGGTAGTCATTGTTTTAGATGCTACTGAAAATCCTTATAATCAAGTTAATATCACAATAATAGGAAATTTAGTGGCAAGAAAAATTCCAGTATTAATTGTGGCTAATAAAATAGATTTGAAAAAAGCAGAAGTTAAAAAAATTGAAGTTGCATTTCCAGAATATGAAGTTGTGGGTATAAGTGCAAAACATGGAAAAAATTTAGAAGAGTTTTATGAGTCAATATTTAAATTATCCAAAAAGGTAAAATAAATGAACCTTTTGAAAAGGTTCCCAAACCAAACTTTACAAAAAATCCAAAAGTAAAAGTTAAAAAGGATTAAATATATTATATAATATCAGGGGAAAAAGATGGTGAAAAAAAAGAAAAAATTAAGGAAGATAAAGGGATTCGCAATTCAATTTCTCCCTTATTCAGAAATTAGAGATCTTAATAGTACTGAAAGAATAAAAAAAATTTTAACAATTATATTTGGACAAAATATTTTAATTCTTCAAGGAAAATTAAAACCAGATGAAGAAACAAGGCTTATTGAAGACACAATGGCCATGATCGGGCATGTAAAAAATTTTAGTGGAATAGAACTTGCAGTTATTTCTGGAAATGGAAACAATCAAAGTTATTTTACAAAAATGAAACAAGGAATTGCTAATGCTCTAGCAGGAGGAGATCTTGGAGCAATCACAATTATTGGTCCTGCGACTATTGTTAAGGAAATTAAAAGAAATCCTAAGAAGATTGAATTAATGTTGAATTGATAAAAGAAACCAAGGTTTCTTTCATTTGGATTTATGCAAATGAGCTAAAAGTTTACTTTTTGTCTTATGAATCTTCCTTTTTTTATTCTGTGAAGCTGAATCTTTTAATGCCTCTGATGGATTCAGATAAAGAGAAAAATAAAACACACCAATAAACACCATTAAATTTATTAAGTTAAACTACTTTTTTTCATTATAAAATTTGTCAATTTAAAAGATGCCAATGGCATCCTCCAATATTGTTATTGGTATAATAAATTTGCAAAATTGAAAAATGCCACACCAATGTGTAAAATGCTCACGAATTATTCCTGCAGGGAGTAAAGAATTATTAGAAGGATGTGCTGAATGTAATGGACATTTTTTTTTTTACTTAAGGGACGATCAATTAGAAAAAATAAAAGAAACTCCTATTGAGATACCTGAAGCACAAAAAGGAACAATTGAAAAAGATATTAGAGAAATAGCAGGAATTCCTGAAGAAGATGCACCAGTTATCTTAGATTTAGAGTCTGTAAGGTCAACTGGGGAAGGAAAATTCGAAATTGATCTTGTTAATTTATTTAGAAAAGATAGGCCTTTAATCTATAAATTAGAAGAGGGAAAATACATCATTGATTTGGCCACCACCCTCAATAAGAGTATGAAAGAAATAGAAGATATCCAAGAGCCCGGTAAAAAGATTGAATAATTATTAACAAAAATATATAAATCCTATTCTATTTATATTTTTATGAAAAAACTCTCCTTTAATTCTATTTTAAAACAAGTTCTTAAGAGTGTTAAGCCATCTGAGCAAGAGTTTCAAGATATTCAAAATTTTGTAGATAATTTTATTCAAAAAATTGAGGATAGAATAAAAAAATCTGGAATAAATGCAGAAATTTTTGTCGGGGGAAGTTTTGCAAAAAAAACAGTTATTAAAAAAAATAAATATGATATTGATGTTTTTATTAGATTTGATAAAAAATATGATACAAATGAAATTTCTAGTATAACTGAAAAGATAATTAAAGATATAGGGGAGACTATAATGGTTCATGGGTCTAGGGATTATTTTCAAATTAAAATTAAAGAAAATGTCTTTATTGAAATTGTGCCTGTAATTAAAATCAAGACTCCAAAAGAAGCTGAAAACATTACTGATTTATCTTACTCCCATGTAAACTATATTAAAAGAAAAGTAAAATCAAAAAAAATCCTTGATGAAATAATGTTAGCAAAAGCTTTTTGTTATGCTAACCATTGTTATGGGGCAGAATCTTATATTAATGGATTTTCAGGATATGCGCTAGAATTATTAGTCTATCACTATAAAGGCTTTTTGAAATTCATCAAAGCCGTTACCAAATCAAAAGAAGAAAAAATAATAGTGGATAGTGAAAGACATTATAAAAATAAAAAAACAGTGTTAATGGATTTAAATTCATCTAAATTAATTTCTCCAATAATTTTAATCGATCCTACCTATAAACAAAGAAATGCCTTAGCTGCTCTTTCAAAAGAAACTTTTGAAAAATTCAAAGAAGACTGTAAGGGTTTTCTTGCAAATCCTAGTGAAGAAGCATTTCAGCCTAAAAAAACAGATCTAGACAAAATAAAAAAAGAAGCTGAGAGCAAAAAATGCGAGTTTATTTTAATAGAAACTAGCACAGATAAACAAGAAGGAGATGTTGCTGGAAGCAAGTTATTCAAGTTCTATAATCATTTAACTAAGGAAATTGAAAAATATTTTAATATTAAAGATAAAGGATTTAACTACAATGAAAAAAAGGCCGCTAGATATTATTTTGTAACTAAACCTAAAAAAGAAGTATTAATTGGAGGTCCCTTGATGAAAGATAGTGATAATGTGCAGGCATTTAAGAAAAAACATCCAATATATTTTACAAAAAAAGGAAAGATTTATTCAAAAGAGATTGTTGACTTTACACTCGAAGAATTTCTAAAAGAGTGGTCAAAAAAAAACAAGAAAAAACTAAAAGAAATGCACATAACTAGTCTAAATATTCTGAAGTAGGAATTTTGCTTTCATATTTTTGTTTATCTGCACTATAATTATTTTCTGCCCTAAACTTAACTGAAAAAGGCAATAAAAGAAGGAGAGTTGTTAATCCTACTATTTTTAGTAATTTACTTGAGATTTTATTTTAGGCACTTACAAACCCCAATATATTCATCTCCTAAGATACATGGTGTATTTTCAAGAGGACAAATTCTCTGACTAGGTGATAATTTTAAAGAAGGAATAATAGACTGAAGACTTCTATATTCACATTTAGGCCCCTCATCAAACTCATTTTCTATGGCTTTTTCTACAGTTATTTGTTGCTTATATTCTATTGGCATTTTATTTGCCCCCCATTGCTTTCTCGAACAAAGCTGCAAAAGCTTGTACAAAAAATTCTGAATTTAACCAGATTGCAACATCTTCATTGCCCCCATCTTTTGATAGATAAAACATAATTTCTTTTTTATCTACAATAAAAAACTTTGCATCAATATTAACTTGTTTTATTTTTAAATTTAATCTATCAGCAATTTTCTTTATTAAATCATTCTCCCCAGATAAAGCTAGTTTTATTCTTACATTTTGTTTTTTCAAAAGATCAAAAGTTTGTTGAAAAAGTTTAATTTTAAGATTCATTTCCTCAGCATTTGTACAAACTATAATTTCTTTGTTAGCATTTTGTAAGACTTCTCTAAGATGATTTGAAATATTTGATCTTCCTTTTAATGCTGCAGAAATATCTTCTCTTTTAACAGGATCTATTCCTTGC
Source organism: Candidatus Pacearchaeota archaeon (assembly GCA_017608305.1). Taxonomy (GTDB): domain Archaea; phylum Nanobdellota; class Nanobdellia; order Pacearchaeales; family GW2011-AR1; genus JAFCGC01. The sequence continues at coordinate 25,804 of JAFCGC010000009.1, read as the reverse complement.
TTGTAAAGATTTTCAAGTTGTGTAAATTCTTGTGTTTCTTTGATATTTGAAAGACTGTCTATTTTTTCTTCTGCATTTTTTTTAACATTATTTTTTAGTTTTTCTAAAATCATGTGGGGTTTAACACCAAGATATTTAACCGGTTTACCTAATTTAATAATTGCAAATCCTTTTTTCTCTAAGCTTTCAAGAACATCATAGGTTCTACTTCTAGGAACTCTTGAAATTTCAGCAACTTCACCAGCAGAAGCAACTCCTTTTCCAAGCAAAGCTAACCAAACTTTTGTTTCATAAACATTCAAATCAAAATAATCTTTGATTTTATTGATAAGCTCTTGTTTTACTAACATTTTTTATTTATCTCATCTAATTTATTTATAAGAGAATTAACTCTACCCTCAACCTCATTAAATGGTTTTCCTTCAAGTTTTTCTCTTTCCGCACTTACTAGGTCAAATTGCTCTGAATTTATTTTTTTATCATATAAAACCATTTCAGAAACATTTTTAGTTACAACTGAAGAGGTCCTATATATTTGATCACTCGTATATCCAATCCCCACTTTTATTTTTCCACCTTTATCTTCACTTATAATTGCAAAAAAACTATATTTTTCTGTCATTTTACTTGATTATATATCCAGATTTAGTTAATTCTGTATAAAAAGCACTTAAATCATAACTTGAATCTTCTGTAGTAAGAGTTATTTTATATTCATCAACAGGTAAAAGATATTGAAATGCTCCTCTTCCTTTATTAGGAAACACAATCACTCCTTCTTCATCTTTTAAATTATGAATGGTTTTGCTTGCTAAATTTTTAATTGTTGAAAGATCGTGATCCACAGCCTTGAATTTTCTGGTTGGTTTATCAATCTTTACAGTTATTTTTCTTTTAGCTTCTGCATTTCTCTTCAGATTTAGTTTTTTCTTTTCTGCCATAGTATCCAAATATATCCAAAACCCTTTATAAAGCTTATGGTTTTGTTACCTTCTTGGAGTAAGAACATTACAGAAAGATTTTTAAACTAATATCAAATCAACTAATTATGGAAAATAATGAATTTGGAGCTAAAAAAACTAAAACATTAGTAGATGAAAGTGATGTAGGTCAATATAAAATTTTATATGCTCTATCTGGACAATCTTTTGGAGGAAAAATTAAAAATTTAGAAGATGGAATTGTAACAATAAATCCTCTAAGTATTGTTGGTTATAAAAAAGGAGGACGCAGAAAATGGGCTCTACAAGAAAAAGATAATAAACTAGATACACACCAAGTATATGATGTTGAAGACACAACAAGAGAGGAATTAGAGAATTGGTGTGAATATCAAAATAAAAAAGAAGAAGAGGAAGAAAAAAAGATTTTAAAAAATCAGGTAATTAAGTAAAATTCCTAGGAAAATTCCTCCAGTGATAAAAGGCATTGCAGGATAGAATTTTTTCTTTTCAGCCATAAAGAATAGAGTAGCTAATCCAAGAGTTGCTCCTGCTATTACAAATAAAGAAGCTATAAATCCAAAGGCAGCCAAAACCACTCCTGCAGTGATTATTGGAAAAACAATGTCTCCTCCACCTAAAATAGCTACATCTAGCCTAATTTTTTCTTTTTTTAACTTATATTTTTTTAGTTTTTTCATTTTTTTTAATTTAGCCCTTACACTATCAGAAGCATAAGGCACAAAAAAACCTGAAAAAATCTTTAATTTGTTTATTTGATATTTTGCCATTTTTTCCATGAGTTTTGACCTCCAAACAGCCCACATATCATAAAGAGAAATAATAATTAAGAGTACAATTATAGACCAAAAATTCAAGATAGGAACAAAAACAACAGCAATTCCTGGATAAATTAAAAATTCAGTTATATTATGTATTAAAAAATTTCTTCCAAAAATTTTAATAACTGCTAAAGGAAGAACAATAATTGTAGGAATAATCAAAGCTGTTGTTGCAGAAATTGTCCAAGGAACTAAAATTTCAAAGGCATAGATTGTTAACCACATAGCAAAAGCCACAACAAGAAAAAACCATGTTTTCAAAATAAATTCTAATTTAAATTTACTCAGTAAAAATAAGAGAGAAACTGCGATTATGAATGCTATTATTATCGAAGGTAAAAACTTTGTGAAAAAATCTGTTTCTTTTTCAGCTTCTGGGGGGTGGAGCCAAGAAAGAGCAGGATTTAAAATTTTTTGTTCTTCTCCATCAATCACAACAACCATATTAAAAGGATCTGCATGAAGCACAGTTAATCCAATAAATTGTGTTATTAGAAACATTCCTAGCAAAATAAATGTAATCTTTAAATTATGCTTCATAATATATAATGTACAATATAGTTTTTAAACCTTAATAAAAATTATCTCAATCTCACTGTTTCTAAGGTTCTAGGAACATTTGTTTCTACTCTATTTAATTTATAAAGTGCAGAAGCTAAATCTAAAGATTTTGAAACCTCACCGTGATTTACAATTATTCTTTTTGGTTTAGGCCTCATATTATTAAAAAAAGATAAGATCTCATTTCTTCCAGCATGAGGAGATAAACCTGTTAAAATTTCTACTCTCATTTTAACTTCTATTTTTCTTTTTCTGTCTTCGTCTTCCACCATTACTTCTTTTTCTCCATCTTGTATTTGTCTTCCAAGAGAACCAGGTCCTTGATAACAACTTAAAACCATGAGGTTATTTGGGTTATCTGCAAAATGTTTAAAATATTCTACTGAAGCTCCTCCTTGAAGCATTCCTGAAGTAGCAATAATAATACATGGGCCCCCTTCAATTACTTTTTTTCTTTCTTGAGGAGAACCTACTCGTGTGAAAACATCTGATAAAAAAGGATTATTATCTTGAAAAATTTGAGATCTTATTTTATTACTTAAAAAATCAGGATAAGCAGTATGAATAGCATCTATATCCCATATCATCCCATCTACATACATTGGAACTTTGGGTAAATCTCCTTGCCTCATGGATTCCTCAACCCTTAAAAGAGTTTCTTGAGCATGACCTAATCCTAATTCTGGAATTAAAACTTTTCCCTTTTTTTCTATTGTCTCTTTGACCATTTTTAGAAATGTTGCCTCTGTTTCTGCTCTTGGAGGCAAAATGTCATATTTTGAACCATAAGTAGATTCTGTTATTACTGTTTCAACCCTAGGAAAAGTTGTTACTGCTGGATCTAAAAGTCTTGTTCTAGCATATTTATAATCCCCTGTATAAAGTAGATTATGTGCTCCATTTCCTATGTTTAAATGAACCAATGCCCCTCCAAGAACATGACCTGAATTATAAAAAGTCAGCCTAACATCTGGAGTAACATCAGTAACTTCATTATAATTTAAACAAATACTATGTTTGACCATTTCCTTTACATCTGTTGAACTAAATAATGGCTTAGCAGCTTGTTTGTAAGCAACTCCAATAAAATCTAAATTAAGAAGAGAAGCAATGTCTCTTGTGGGAGTAGTCATGTATACTGGACCTTTATAGCCCATCTTATACAGATAAGGCAGTAACCCAACATGATCTAAGTGGCTATGGCTAATTATTATTGCATCTAATTGATTAATATCAAATTCAGGAACATTAAAATAAGGAAATTTGTCTGATCCTTTTGAAGCAACATCAACTCCACAATCTAAAAGAACTTTTGAGTTTGGGGTTTGTAGCAAAATACAGCTTCTTCCAACATGTCTTGCTCCTCCTAAAAAAGTAAGTCTTATCCATTCTTCTGTTTTTTCAGGATTCCACTCCTTGTATATTTTTTCTCCTACCAAATTTAAGAATCTTCTTCTGTAATTATTATTTGCATAAAGTACTCCTCTTATGTTTTCAGTAATTTGACTTTTTATTGCAGGAGATCTTTGAATTTGAGGTGTCCAAAAAGTTGTTTTTTTAATTTCTTCTAGAATTGATCCTTGTTTTCCAATAACCATTCCTGGTTTTTTCGCTTCAATCATGACAATACTTCTATGAAAATCAAAAAGAATATTTGTTATTTTTGCTTCTTTAGGAACTATTTTTCTTATTTCCTCTTCTGTTTTTTCTTTTTCAAGAAGAATCTTTGAATCTGCTCTTAACTCAATTCTTTTTTTGATCTTATCTACGACTTCTCTGATCTGAGACCCACCTTCTTTGAAAAATTTTTCATCATTAGTATAGAGCACTATATTTGCTCCTTCAAAACTAGCGTCAGTTATATCTCCTCTAATTTGACTTTTTATATTTTCTAAAATTTCCATTTTAACACTCTTCAGATTTAATCGAGATGAATTAAAAATCTATTTTCGATCTTTATATTCTGGTTTAATTTCTTGTTCAATTACCTTCTTTATTCCCTCTTTTGTTATAGTATAAATGTCAATTCCATATCCTGAGCCAACATCTCTTTGGGTCGCAGATTTAAGGGCTTCTTTTGCTAATTCAATTACTTCTTTTATAGACATGTTTGGGTTATATTGTCTTTCTAAAAGTCCAAGAACATAAGGCATACCGCTCCCAAAATTAGCATCATAATCTTTTATTTCTTTAATTCCCCCAGAAGGATCTATAGAATAAACTCCAGTTGTTCCGTCTTCATTTACTCCTGCGATTAAACTTCCTACCATGAATTGAAGCATTTGTGGTTGTCTAATAGATTGATAAATTATATTAGCTACAAGATTTGCTCCTTGTTCAACAGAAGGACGAGATTTTGACCGAAGTTGTTTAAGTCTTAATTCTGCTGCAGCTAACTTTACAGATCTCTGTATATCAGAAACCATCCCTGTTCCTGCAAATAAAAGATAATCATTTACTTTTTGTATTTTTTCAGAATCCTTGTTCATTACAATTGTACCTGCAGTAGACTGAGTATCTGCTCCTATTACAACTCCGTCTTTACAAACAATTCCTAAAATAGTTGTACCTGTTTTTAAAATTGAATTTTTTAAGTCAGCGTCCATTTTAAATCATATAGAACGATTAATATAAAATATATTAAAATAGGGTATATTTAAAGTTTTTGGTTATGTTGTCATTAATTCATTGTAATCTTTTTTAATGTCATCTCTGAGTTCAAGGCATTTTGATTTTGTTTTTCTCCCCATCACAGGAATTTGTTTAACTCCTAATAGAATTCCTCTTCCCATTAAATCAAGAGTATTAACTGCTCCAGAATAAGCTGAAATAGCAGGAATACGTTTTCCATAGAATTTTGATAAAGGATATCTAATACCAAGATTTATTAGTCCAGAAACTGCAGCATTTCCTAAAAATCCATATTCAAGAACATTATCCACAAGTTTTGATTCAGCAACACCAGGAATTAAGTCTAGCAAAAGAGGTGCTATTTCTAAAATTCCAAGATATTCTAAACCTGTAAAAATTGCATAACCTCTTGTTGCACTATATCTAGTAAATGTTCCTGATTCTACACCTAATTTCTTTTCCCAGTGTTTTTGTCTTTTAGGGGTTAGATTTCCTGCATAAAAAGTTGAAAATAAAGTCAGAGCTACTTCTCTTATAGCTTTTTCATAAAAATTCTTTTGTCTATGATTATCTCTTATAGCATTTGCACACCAAATCAAAGTCTTAATTTTTCTTTTTTTGAAACTTATTCTTTTCCTATTATTCTTATTAGAATTCTTTAATCTTTTTTCTAAGCCCATACTAACTCACTTTCCTAGAAATCCCGTCCTCTTTTTTAAACCTTACTACATTTTCCACAAACCCTTCAATTTTAGGTTCATGACTCACGATTATTAATTGTTCAACTTTTAATTGTTCTAAGACTTCTCTCATTTTGTCTAGTTGTTGTTCAGAAAATCCATCTGTAGGTTCATCTAATATCACAATTCCTTTTGTCATTATTTTACTCAATAAAGAGTTAATGACTTGATTTAATGCTAACCTATAAGCAAGAGCAATAGCAGTTCTTTCTCCTCCTGAAAGATAAGAGTAATCTATTTCATAATCTTGATGTTCAACTACTGGAGTGAAATCATCTCTGAGCATGACATTAAAATTATCTGAAACAAGCATTGCAAACCATTCTGCAAAGAGTTTAGAAAATTCTGATTTAAGTTTAACCATAACATTTTTTTCTATAAAGGAAATAAGAGTAGAGAATTTTTTAGATAACCAATTTTCTAATTCATTCAAATAATTTAGTTGTTTTCTAACCTCTTCTGTCTTTTTTATTCTTTCTTTTAATTCTTCTATTTGTTTAGAAAAAACTTCTATCTCCTTTTTTAATTCTGCTATTTTTATTTCAACTATTCTTTCTTGCTTTAAGGCTTCATCTAATTCTCTTTGTTTTACTTCAAAAATATTATCAAATTTACTTAATTCAAAAATAGAATTCTTTAGACTATCAATTTGTTGGGTCAAACTTGCGATGTCTTTTTCAAACAATTGATTTGTTTCTATTATTTCCTCTATTTGTTTCTTTTTTTCCTGAATCCCTTGAATTCTTATTTTTAAGATTTTTGAATCTCCTAATTGTTTTTCTTTTTCAAACAATTCATTGTCTAATTTATTTATATTTTCTCTCACAAGTTTTTTTTCAAGGGCTAATTCTTCAATTTGTTTCACATTATTTGAAGTGTCTGAATCAAACTTGTTAACCACATTACTCTTATAAACAGAATCAACATCCTGCAAACATGTTGGACAAATATCAATTGTTGATATTTTCATTTTCAGAGATTCATTTTCTTGATTTTTAAGAGCTAGGGAATTAATTTGTGTTGTTAGGTTTAAATTTTTTTCATTTAATTCTTCTTTTTGTTTTTTTAACAAATCTAAATCTTCTTCTAGCCTAGGAATTTGAGATTCTTCAAATTTTTTTTCATCTATCTCTTCAACTTCTTTATTCAATCGATCTATTAATTTTAAATTATTTGAGATTGATTCTTGTTTATTTAAAGCTCTTATTTTTATCTTTTCTACTTCTTGTTCTAATTCTTTTTTCTCTTGTATTTTCTCTGAAATCCCACTTTGTTCTTCTTGTATTTTTTTTCTTTCCTCCTTTCTTAAAAAGAACTCTTTTTCAATTGAAGATAAATTAGAATGTTTTGTTTCAAGATCATCTTCTTTAACAACAATATCTGCCTTATCTTGATCTAAATTAGCAGTGATTCCTTCTTTCATTCTTTTTTCTTCTCTTATTTTTGAAGCAACGATTGAAACATTTTCTAGAACTTTCTTGTATTTATCTATTCCAAAAACATGCCTAAGAGTGTTTATTCTTGTTTCAGGGTCTTGTAAGATAATCTGTTTCATTTCTTCTTGTTGAGTATAAACTGTAAACTTGTATAATAAATTCTGTTTTTTAGTAAATTCTTTTGGATAATTTAATAATTCTAAAATTTTATTTTTTAATTCTGTTACAGATACTTCTTTCTTTTCATTTTCAATAGTTATTGCACAATAATCTTGTGAGACAGTTTTTGCTTTTTTCAAACTTCTCTCGATCAGAACATCTTTTCCTTCTATCTCAAATACCATCTCAACTCCCCCTTTATTTTTCCCATTTCTTAACAAGGAAGTTCCCCTCTGACCTGGTTGTAATCCAAATAAAGCAAATTCAATTGCTAACAGAATTGAAGTCTTACCCGATCCAATATCTCCTGAAAGTAAAGTAGATCCTCTTGAAAAATCTATTTCTTCGTTTTCATAACTCCTAATATTATTTAGCTTAATTTTTTTAAAAAGCATTTTAAAACTTCAAAATTTTTTTTGCTTCCTCTAACAACCTATTTGAAAAATTGTCGGTTGTTTCTCCTTCTTGTTTTTCAATCGCAAAAGAATTTATTAACTGGAAAATAAGATCATTAAAACCAGAAGGATTTTCTTCTGAATAAATCTTTATTGTTTCTTCTTCCATATTTCCTGTATCTTCAACATCAATTTCTAATTCTAATTCTCTTGTTTTTAAATCACGTGTATTTTTCAATAAAAAATATACTTTTTTTTGTTTAACAAATTCTTCTATTTGGTTGAATCTTATATCTGAATTTTTTCCTTTTTCTAATTCTCCCTTTAATCTCAAAAGAACAATTTTGTCTTCTAAATCCTTTTGTTCCAATTCAGAGATTATCTTCTCTGTTGCAGCAAGAGCATCATTAATCTCTATATTAAATGAAACAACTTCTTTTATGGGAACTTTTATTCTGTTGAAAGAATTATGTGGTCCATTGTGAACTATGTAAAAGCCACCGTGTTGTAAATCCTCTAACTCCTGAAAATTATTTGGAAATAAAGGTCCAGGGTAAACAAAATTTTCATACTGGAAATCCATATGTAAATGGCCTAAGGCATAATAATCTACTTTAGGTAAGAGGTCTGCTTCTAAAGCATCTATTGGAAGGGTTCCTTTTGCCTTGTCTAGAGTTGTATGAAGCATAAGAATCTTAAACATTCCAGGGGCTTGATTTAGTTTAACTTTTCTTAAATCATTAATTTCTAATCCTGATTTTTTACCAGGATAACCATAAAGAGCAATTCCTTCATGAATAATTGGATTTAAAAGAATTTCATTTTCTTTTTCTTCAAAATCTGCAACTTTTAGAACTTCTATTGAAGGGTAAGCAGAATCAAACAAATCTCCAGATATCAAAACAAAATCAACTTTTTCATTTATACAAATATCTAATGCTTTTTTAAAAGATTCAAAATTAAGTTTTTGAAGTTCTGGTTGTTTCCATCCACCAAGGTGGATATCTGCCATATGTGCAAATTTCACCATTTCCAACTCCAAATTCTTACGATTACTTCGCCAATATGGTTGCTTAAGTATGTGGATTTTACCATTTTTTAGATTAAAAAAGTTTATAACCTTTGAATAATAGGGGAATATATAAAGTTGATTGTGATATAATTATAAAATGGTAGGAATCAAGTTCCTACTTATCGATTTCAAAAAATAAAATGAACAAGAGGTACAATATTCTTTTTGGAGGGGAATTATTAGGAGAAGCTTTAGTTAAACAAGGGTATTATGTATTTTATTCTAGAGATTATCAATCCCTGATAAGAGGGGGACATAATTTTAATGTCTTAACTTTTTCAGAAAATCCTGTTAATAGTAATGAATCAAATATAGATATTTTGGTTGCATTAGATGAAAATACCAAAACTATTCATGAAAAAAACTTGAAAAAAGGAGGAGTTATTTTAGATAGTAAACATCCCAATATGTATTTTGCTGGAAAATTGTTTAAACTTTTATGTTTAGATTTTAAAATTTTAGAACAAGAATTAAAAGAACTTAAAAAAAGATTTGATGAAAATATAAAAGAAGCTAAAAAGGGTTATGAAGAAGAGACAAAAAATGTTTGTAAAGTAATATTACAAAAAAACCAAATTTACTTTACAAATGGAGGAAAAGGGATTTCTGAAGGAGCCATAAAATCAGGGTTAGATGTTTATTATGCTTATCCTATGACTCCTGCAACATCTGTTTTAGTTGAATTAGCTGACAAACAAGAGAAAAATAATTTTTTGGTTCTTGAATTAGAAAATGAAATTGCTGTAATGAATTCTGCTATTGGAAGTTCTATTACAGGTGCAAAATCAATGGTAGGTACAAGTGGTGGAGGTTTTGATTTAATGACAGAAGCTCTAAGTTCTGCAGGAATAGTTGAGGCTCCAGTAGTCATGTATTTGGCTCAAAGGCCAGGACCTGCATCTGGTGTTCCCACATATACTGGGCAAGGAGATTTAAGTATGGCTAGACATTGTGGACATGGAGAATTTCCTAGAATTGTTTTGGCCCCAGGAGATCCAATAGAATGTCAAGAATTAACAAGTCAGGCTTTTTATTTTTCACAAAAATATAAAATTCCTTCAATAGTCATGAGTGATAAACATCTTGCTGAAAGTTTTTATTCTTTAGATTCAAAAATTCAAATCACTAAATCTCAAAAAACAACGAGTTTAGCAAGATACAATACTTATGAAAAAGATTCTACAGGGGCTGGTACAGATAATCCTGAAATAATTAAAAAAAATATTGAAAATAGGTTAAAAAAGGTTCAAGAAATTAAAAAAGAAGCAAAAAAATTCACCCAATATAAACTACATGGAAAGAAAAATAAAAATCTAATTGTTTCTTGGGGATCTCCTAAGGGAGCCATAATTGACTCAATTAAAGATTTGAATTGTGAATTTTTACAAATTCTTTATATTGAACCTTTTTCAGAAAAAATAAAAGATATTCTAGAAAATAAAAACATAATTTTGATTGAAAATAATGCCACAGGCCAACTAGCTAATTTAATTGCAGAAAAAACAGGCATTTTTATCGACGATAAAAATAAGATTTTAAAATATGATGGTCGTCCTTTTTTAAATGATGAATTAAAAAAAGAAATTGAAAGGAGATTGAGATGAAAATAAGAAAAGCTACAAAAAAAGATGAGAAAAAAGTCATAAAACTATTAAATGAATATGATAAATATGAATATAAACTAGATAAAAGACACAAACCAGATTCAATAAAAGAATTAAGAGGTTTTTTTAATAAATTATTAAAGAGTAAAATTGCTGTTGCCTTCGTTCTGGAAATTGATTCTAATATAATTGGATTTATTAGTGGGGAAGAAGGTAGACCTTTAATGGGAAAAAATTGTAAGATCCACCAGTTAATTATTACTAAAGGCCATAGAGGACAAGGATATGGTAAAGCATTATTAAAAAAATTTGAAAGTTATTTTAAAAGAAAGGGATGTAAATCAGTACAAAGTTTTGTCTTAATAAAAAATAAAAAAGTCTTGAAACTTTATAATAAATTAAAATATTCTTCTAATGAAGAAGGTTTTATTATAAAGAAGAAACTAAAATGAACTTAAATACTCCTATTAAACCAACATGGTGTCCTGGATGCCCAAATTTCATGATACTTGCTGGTGTGAAAAAAGCCTTAGAAACTTGCGGGAAAAAACAAAATGAAATGGCAATTGTTTCTGGGATAGGGTGCCATGCAAAAATATTTGATTATATTAATCTTCCTGGATTAAATAGTTTACATGGGAGGGTGGCTCCAGTATGTTTAGGATTAAAAGTTGGAAATCCGAATCTAACTGTTTTAGGTTTTTCGGGTGATGGAGATGCTTATGCAGAAGGAATGGAACATACGATTCATGCGGCTCGTTATAATTCAAATTGGAATTATATAGTTCATAATAATCAAGTATTTTCATTAACAGTTGGTCAACCAACACCCACAACAGAAAAAGGATTTGCAGATAAAACAATGCCTATGGGGGTAAAAACACAACCGTTAAATCCAATTAAATTAATGTTAGCAAGTGGTGCTAGTTTTGTTGCCAGAGTTTTTGCAGATATTCAGCAAGTTGAGTGGGTATTAAAAGAGGCAATAAAACATAAAGGATTTTCTTTTATTGAGATTATACAACCATGTTTAATTTTTCATCCATCCATAGGATATAAAGAAAAAACATATTCTCTAGAAAAAACAAAACATGATAAATCTTCTTTTGATCAAGCATGGAAAAAAGCGCAAGAATTTGATTATAATGAAGTAAAAAAAATTCCTTTAGGAATTTTTTACCAAGTTGAAAAACCCGTTTTTGAAGACCAACTTCCCCAATTGGCTAAATTAAAAAAAGCTGGAAAAAGTTGGAAAGATATTAAGAGATGATTATTTTTCTTTTAAAAGCCCTATAAAAGGAAATTCAGAATTACAAATTTTCATATTTATAACATAAGTTAAACTAGCTTCTACAAGAATTTTTTTCCCATCAATTTCTCTATATTTTGCACTGATATTTCTAGTTTTTGGAGAATTTCCATCTTTATCAATCACTTCTGCTTCAACATAAAGAGAATCTTGTTTTACTAATTTCAAAGTATATGTTTTGGGGCTATGTGATTTACATTGAGATATAAAGGACAATCCTTCAAGATCACCTATATCTGCTTCTACAAGTTTAGTTGCTAAACTAACGGGAGTATGTTTTCTATTTTTAGGAGAAATAAGTATAGGGGGATTATCAAATTCTTGAAATCCTTTTACAGGATTTGTGGCTTTTTCTGTATAGATAATATTTTCCCCATCAAATTCTTCTTTTAATTCAATAATTTTTCCATCTAAAGGATGAATTCCTCTAATTTGTATTCTTGTGTAATCATAATCTTTAGAAATTGCGAGTTCTCCTTCAACAGGATAACCAAGAACATTATTATCAACAATAGGAAAAACAAAATCATACCAATTAGGAAAATCATTTTTTTTAAGAATTCTTCTCACAACAGCATCCTCTGATTGTTTATATTCTTTATATCCAAAACCAAAATCTTTAAGAGAAGGAAAATCAAATGGCTTTATTTCAGTAGGTAAAAGAGTTCCTATTGCTGGAACAAGAAGAATTAAAGGAACTTTTTTAATTAATCCTTCACAAAATTTTCTTTTTGATTTATTTATTTGGTCTTCCATAGTTCATAAACATAAAGTTCTTCAAAAAAGAGTTTTTTAGTTGCAACTAGCCTCTTTTTATAGCTTAAAAAATTAACTTCTTTTGTTAAATTTGATGCTAATAATAAAATCTTTCCATTCTTACTTAAATATTTGTGTGCTTGAATCAAAAATTTATTAATAATCTCACTTCCTTTTTTTCCACCACTTGTATCTTTTTGTTTATTGTGTTTATTATCTGGGAGGTAAGGAGGATTAAATATAATTAGATCATATTTTCCTTTAATATTTGAAAATAAATTTGATTTAATTATTTTAGATTTGGAAAATTTTTGTTTTAAGTAATTAATAACTTTCTCATTAATATCTGTTAATGTGATCTGTTTAGGGTCTATCCCAATATTAATTAGGGTTTGGCTTTGAATACCTGATCCTGATCCCATATCTATTACCTTAATATCCTTGGTTTTAATTTGTTTTTTTAAAATTTCTGATAAAAAATAAGAATCTTCTGCAGGCTCATAAACCCCATACATTTTAAAATATGCTACTAAAAAGATCTATTACTTCTTGTTTAAAGAAAATAATTGCTGCCAAAACTCCTAACAAACATAAAGCAGATAAGACTATTAAAAGAATCATTAATTTTTTACTTGTTTTCTTTTCTTTTTCATCATAACCTGAAACTTGAGTTGTGTGGGGTCTGTAACCAGGAGTAACTTTAGGTTTATCTAAACCAAGAGTTTTTTGTTTTATTCTTTTAAGAAGAGACAGAGATTGTTTTTTTTCGGGTTGGAGTTGTTCTGTCGGTTTAGGTTGTCCTATTGCCTTGGATTGTTCTGTTTTAACAGGGGTTTGAGCATGAGGAGGATGTACCTCTTGCTGAAGATGTAGGACTTTTGCAGCTTCTTCAATTTCCTCTTTTTTATATCCTGCATTATAAAAACTCAACATGGCTTGATAGAGTGTTTGCCCTTTAGATAAAGCAAACTTCAAACCCTCTAAAATTTCTTGATTTATCATTTTATAATTTTAAGACTTTTCCATTTGTAGTCAAATGTGATGTTTCTCCAAACTTGTATCCCAAATCTTTTGCGAGTTCAATAAAAGGGGCTTCTTGTTGTAAAGTCCCATGTGCAGGTATAACGTGTTTAGGCTTTAAAAGTTGTATTATTTCTCTTAAATCTTCTCGACTTCCATGTCCATGAACATGAACATCTGTCTGGATTTTTACTCCTTTTTTTCTTAATTTGCTATCTAATCTTTCACGTGCTAAAATATTTACAGGAGTAGGAATAACACTCGAAGAAAAAATTAAATGATCTCCTATTTTAAAATTAAAAGGAGTTTCTCCTTTTGTAATTCTATCTAAAATAGAATTTTCTTCTGCTTGATGTCCTGTGCACACCACAATATATTTTCCTCTATCTTTTTCTATTTTCCTTAACATAGAATTAATCTGATTTCTATATTTAATAAGCACTATATTTTTACTAAAAGGACATTGTTTTGCTTCTATTGCGGCGTTTATGTATTTGTTAAGACTCCTACCTAAAAAAATAATTTGTCTTCTAGTTTTTTTAGCAAATTCTACTATGTTGGCAAGTCTCTCTATATGAGAAGAAAAAGTAGTTACAAATAATGCTGCTTTTCTATCTCTTGCCTTTGAAAAAGCCTCTTCCAATAAATTTTTTGCAATTCTTTCCCCCCCATGTTTTTTTTCTGTTCCTGAATAAAGTGCATCAACAACAAGGACTTTTACCCCTTTTTTTCCAAGTTCTCTAAGTTTTTTATAATTAGGGTGTGGGCCAAGAGTGGGATAATCATCAAATTTTAAATCTAAAGCATAAAAAAAAGCACCTTCCTTGGTATGTAAAACAGGGAAAACACATTGTATTGTTGAATGAGTTGTATGAACAAAATCAATCTTGTATTTTGTGTTTTTTCCCTTAACAAGAATACTAGAGTCTGATTTTACTATATTTATAGGATTAGTAATCCTAATTTTTTCATCTCTTAAAACAGCTTCTAAGACTTTCATTGTAAAAGCAGTACCATAAATAGGGACTCTTGGATATCTATTTGCTACATAAGGAACCCCCCCAACATGATCTAAATGTGCATGACTTATAACAATAGCTCTGACCTTGTCTGTCCAACCTAGTTTATCTAATACTTTATCATTAGGTATTGCCCCAAATTTCCTTAAATCTTTATCAGTGTACTCAAAACCCTCATCTTGAAGTTCTACAACTCCTGGTATAAAAAGTCCTGCATCAAAAATTATGACATCTTCACCCATTTTAACAGCAGTCATGTTTTTTCCTACTTCTTCATATCCTCCTATTGTACATATCTCCATGATAAAAAAAAGATAAAATAGTTTAAAAATGCTTGTAGAAAGATTATTAAATAAACAGAATTCAAGAAGATTTATGAATTGGTATAAGATTACAAGTCCTGAAACTCATTGCCCAAAAAAGAAAAAGAAACATAAAAAAGCAGATCAGGTAATTTATATTTGGGGAGATTCAATAAAACAAGTTTTAGAAAAATATAGAAAAATTCCAGGAGTGCAGAGAAATAAAATTCCAGAAATTAGGCCTTTAGATTCCAGTAAAATCTCTTTACTTGAAAAATCAATTGTAAATGATAAAAACCGAACAATTAATAGTACAAAAAGAAAATATGTTAAATATGCTACTAATGAAAATTTAATTGCACCTGTTTAAAAATGCTTGTTTAGAATAAAGAAAACATTTATAAATTTAATAACTTGTAAAAAAATCATGGGAATTAGTAATTTGGTCAATGAAGCTAACATTCTCTACAAAGAACTTTTGATAGGATTAAAAAATAGAAAAAAATATCCTGGAGAATTTATTACTCAAGTTCTTTTAGCATTAATAGAGAATCAACATAATTTTCCAGAAAAAACTCCTGAAGAAGATAAATTATTTTGTATTGATTTTAATTACAAAGGGCGTGAAGTATATGGTGATTTAATTAAAAGACTTTCTATTAAAGATAATATTTCCCAGACAGACCAAATGAAAATTAATCTTTATTGGGAAAGAATTCCACCAGAAATAATGTATACTCCAGAATATAGGGGTTTTGTAGATGGATTAATAGGTGTCTGGGATCCAGATGCGCAGGGATTAGAGTTAGGAGGGAAAGGATTAACAAGAAAAATAGCAGAAGCAAATGAAAGTTTAGCAATAGATAAAAATATCACTATTTTGGAAATGAACCTTGGATTAGATGAAAAAGAATTATACTCTAGAACACATAAAAGAGGATCTTGGTATAGAAATTCTTTTAAAGGTCCAGCAATCTCTTTTTCTTAAAATTCTCCGTTAGAAATATAAACTCTTGTTCATTTATAATTTAAAATGAAACCATTAATTCCATCACATAAAGAAAATAAAAGATATTTGTTAGTAACTGGAAAAAACCTAAAATCAAATGTGGAGAAAGCAATATTAGATTATATAGGAACTCTTGGATATTCTAAAGCTAGTCCAAATATAATTAAGACAGGAAAAAACTGGTTAATACTGGCTATTAATAGAGAATCTATTAATGATGTTCGTGGGGCTTTGACTATTTGGCCTGATAAAATGAGTGTTGAAAAGGTTAGTGGGACACTAAGAGGAATTAAAGATTCCCCTAGTTCGTCCAAGCGTGGCCAAACTAAAGGGTTGGGAAAATAATCATCTGGTTTTTTGTTTTTGGGTTTAAATAAAGAATTATAATCTATTTTCTATATTTACAGCTAATCTTTTTGCTAAATACCCTGTAGTAGAACCAAGCAATTGAAAATGAGCATAGAAATTACCACCAGAAAAATCTCTAAGTTCACTCATTTCTTCACTAAGATGTTCTGAGAGGGTTGGCTTTAGCTCTTCTCTTGGAGTAGTATAAGTAATGGCAAATTGAGGAATATTCACAAGCCCAAAACAAAGAGCATAAATCTTCAAAAATTTTCCAAGACCCATTTTATTTTTCATAAAAAAAATTAAGTTGCCTTAATTATTTAAACATTATTATACTAAAATACGTACTAAATCTCTATTTTTAAATCTCCCTCTTCCTAAAAAAACCAGGTAATTATTCATCTAATTATCTCCTTTGTCATCTCAAAGATGGTTGTAAAGGGGTAGATTGTTTACCAAGAATAATTCAAAAAACCCTTTCATCCGAAAAACTTATAAATAGGTGCTTTTTCTAAATAGCGTAAGGAGAATAGAAAAAGGTTAAATTTATTATAAAATTCTCTCAAAATAGAAAATGGATATGTCAATAGACATGCAACATCAAGCAATGGGCTATGATCGGACAGCGACTATGTTTTCGCCTGAAGGTCATCTATTGCAAGTAGAATATGCTGAAAAGACAGTTAGACTTGGAGTCTCAAGCATTGGAATAGTTTGTTCTGATGGAATCTTTATAATTGCAGATAAAAGAATTCAAGAGAAATTAATAGTTCAAAAATTTGCAAACAGAATTCATGAAATTGACTCCCATCTTATTGCGAGTGTTGCTGGAATAACTTCAGATGCAAGAGTCCTTGTTGAAAAAGCGCAGGTTTTAGCTCAACAACATAGAGTGACTTATGGATCATCAATAGAACCTGAATTGATAATTAAAGATATTTCAAACATAAAACAATATTTTACCCAGTATGGCGGAGCAAGACCTTTTGGGGTTTCAATGATGTTGGCTGGAATTAATGGAAAAAAGCCAGAACTTTATACAAGCGATGTAACAGGAAATTATTTTCCTTATTATGCAAATGCTATTGGAGAAAATGACGAAAAAATAAAAGAAAAACTAAGAGAAAAATATACTCCTACATTAAATTTGAAAAAAGGTGTGAAACTTGCCTTAGATATTTTGCACGAAATTCAAGGGAAAAAATTTTCACCAAATAATTTTGAAATGACATATATTAAAACTGATACAGTGAAATTAGAAAAATTAGAGTGTGAAGAAATTCAGGAGTTTGTAAAATGACAAATACATTAGCAAGAATAAAAAAGGCAGGAAAGAATTTTGAGATTATTGTTGATCTAGATAATGCTCTTAAATTCAAAAAAGGAGAAATAAGTTCAATAGAATCAGAAGGAGATAAAATATTTACTGATTCAAAAAAAGGACAAGTTGCTTCTAGTTCTGATTTGCAAGAAGCATTTGGAACAGCAGATACTAATGAAGTTGTTGCAAAGATTGTCAGAGAAGGAGAAATACAAACAACTCAAGAACATCGGGGTGCTGAACAAGAAAAAAAATTCAAACAAGTAGTTGATTTTTTATCTACAAATGCTATTGACCCTCAAACAGAAAACCCTCACACTCCTGAAAGAATCCAAACAGCCTTAGAACAAGCAGGAGTAAATATTAAAAACACTTCAATAGAAAATCAAATTAGTGAAATTATTGAATCCTTAAGTACTGTTCTTCCTATAAAATTAGACACTAAAAAAGTAAAAATTACAATTCCCGCTACACACACAGGAAAAGCTTATGGAGTAGTTAATCAACACAAAGAATCCGAAAATTGGTTAAATGATGGGAGTTTAGAAGTTATTGCAAAGATTCCGTCTGGAATGATAATGGATTTTTACGATAAATTAAATGACATCACGCATGGAAGTGCTATAACTGAAGAGATTAAAAATGAGTGAACGAAAAATAGTAATACCTGGAGAAGTAATTGCTAGTGGAGACGATCTTCTTTTAGGAGAAGGAACAGAAAAAAGAGGAAAAGACATAGTCGCACTTAGATTTGGACTAGCAGAAGAATCAAATAAGCTTGTAAAGGTTATTCCTTTGTCAGGAACCTATCAACCTAGAAGAGGAAATATTGTTATAGGAAAAGTCGAAAACATAACTCTTAATGGGTGGGTAATAAGTATAGGCGCACCTGAAAATGCTTTTTTATCTCTAATGGAAGTCCCAAGATATGTTAATAAAGATGGATTAGATGAAGTAATGGACATCGGAGACATGCTTGTTGCAAAAATTTGGGCAATAAATAAAAGAGGCACAGATTTAAGTGTTAAATCAAGAGGATTAGGAAAAATAGAAGAAGGATTAATTTTAAAAGTAAATCCAAATAAAGTTCCAAGAATAATTGGAAAAGAAGGGAGCATGATAAAAATGATAAAAGACAATACAAATTGTAATATCACAGTCGGTCAAAACGGATTAATCTGGATTAAAGGAGACAAAGTTGAGGACGAACTTTATGCAAAAAAAGCAATTTTGTTTGTAGCAAAAAAATCTTTTGTATCTGGTTTAACAGACGAAGTTGAAAAATGGTTTGGGAAAAATGGAAGGAAAAAATAAATGGTAAAAGAAATTAAAAGAAAAAGTGGAAGAAAGGCAGATGAAATGAGACCTATTAGTGCTAAAGTTGGAATCATCCCAAATGCCGATGGGAGTGCAATGTATAAATCAGGAGAAACAATAGCAATTGCTGCTGTTTATGGGCCTAAAAAAATGCATCCACAACATTCTCAAAATCCTGCAAAAGGAACTCTAAGATGTACTTATAGCATGCTTAGTTTTTCTGTAACAGATAGAATACGGCCTGGACCAAATAGGAGAAGCACTGAGATCAGTAAAATAATAGAATGGGCTTTAGACCCTGTTGTGATGTTAGACAATTACCCAAACATGGTTGTTGATGTTCATATTCATATGACCCAAGCTGATGCTGGGACTAGGTGTGCTGGAATAAATGCTGCTGCAATGGCTTTGGCACATGCAGGAATCCCAATGAAAAACATGGTTTCAAGTATTGCTGCAGGAAAATTAGATAAAACAGTTGTATTGGATTTAGATAAATATGAAGATTCTGATTTTGAAGAGGGAGAAGGATCAACAGATATTCCCATGAGCTTTACAGATGATGGAAAATTAACTCATATTCAAGTTGATGGATATATTTCAAAAGAACAATTAAAACAAGCAATTGAAATGGCTAAAAAAGCTTCTGGAAAAATCTATGAAGTTCAGGAAAAAGCTTTAAAGGAAATAGAAAAATGAAAAAACGCCCAAGCGTGATCGTCTTAAAGGAAATAGAAAAATGAATACAACAATGAAAACTTCAAACATAACAGGAGAAAGAATAAAAAAATATTTAGAACAAGGAAAAAGATTTGATGGAAGAAAATTAGATGAATTCAGAGAGATTAGTATTGAAACAGGTGTTTCAAAAAATGCTGAGGGTTCTGCGAGAGTAAAAATAGGAAACACAGAAGTTTTAGTTGGGGTTAAAATGAACACTTCTGAACCTTATCCTGATTCACCCGATAAAGGCAATCTTATGGTTACTGCAGAATTACTTCCTTTAAGTTCTCCTAGATTTGAAAATGGCCCTCCTAAATTTCCTGCAATTGAGATGGGAAGAGTGATTGACAGGGCAATAAGAGAAAGTAAGCTTATTGATGTTGAAAAATTATGCATAAAAAAAGGAGAAAAAGTATGGACTGTTTTTATTGATATTTATTCCATAAATGACGACGGTAATTTATTTGATGCTGCAGAAATCGGAGCACTAGTTGCATTAAAAAATACAAAAATTCCAAAGTATGATGAAAAAGAAGATAAAGTATTATTTGGAGAACTAACAGACAAAAAGATTCCCCTATCAAAGAATACTCCAATTTCAATTACTGCCCATAAGATTGGAAATAATTTTATTGTAGATCCAACACTTGAAGAAGAAGATATTAGTGAAACAAGAGTCACAATAGGAAGTTCAAATGGAATTATTAGTTCTATGCAAAAAGGAAATCTTTGTGCTCTAAAAACAGAAGAAATGAGTAAGATACTTGATCTAATAGACAAAACATATACTGAAGTATTTAAAAAAATTGAAAAACATTTAAAATGAACTCACAAGATTTTTCAAAATATGAGCGTGCAAGAATTCTTGGGGCCAGGGCTTTACAAATTGCTATGAATGCTCCATTATTGATTAAATTTAGTCAAGAAGATCTAGAAAAGATCAAATTTGATGCCCTAAAGATAGCAGAAGTTGAATTTAATTCAGATACTCTCCCTATTTCTATTAAGAAACCTTATCCTGAAAAAAAGAAAGAACCCTTAAAAAGAGCTAAAGAGAAAAAAATTAGTGAAAAAGAAATAGAAGAAAAAGAAGTTGCAGAGGAGGAGGAAATCGCAAAAGAAGGAGAGATCATGGCACTTGCTAATCCAGATGATGAAAATGAAGAAAGTGTGGGGCCTGGAGAAGAAGAGACCGAGTAAGATTTAATTAACACATTCTTCAATAATTCTTGAAATTGGTTTTCCTGTTTTATCTCTAATTTTCTTTAATTTATTAATAGTTTCTACTGATAAAGTTATGTCAATTCTTTTTCTTTGAAAAGGGAGTTCTCTAGTTTTATCATAATTTTCTAGAACTTCAAAAAACTCTTTATTCTCTTTCAATATTTTTTTAATTTCATCTGATCGCATTTTTCATACACATAAATAATGGTAACTTGGCGTTTAAAACTTTCTATTATAATCAAAATCAATTAAGTTTTTATATCATAATTCATATCTCTTTTAATGAAGATAAAGAGTGTAGATGCAAAAGCTATTTTTGATTCTCGTAAGGAAAAAACAATTGAAGTCACTATTAATACTAATGTGGGCAAATTCAGTGCTAGTTCTCCCACAGGGAAATCAACAGGAAAACATGAACAAAAATCTTATAAAAAAAATCTTGAGAATGATATTAAAACCCTAAAAAAATTCAAGGATTATTTTTCTGAAGAGTCTCTTGATAAATTTGATGATTTACGAAGAGTTGAAGATATTTTAGATAGACATGTTGGGGCCAATACTTTTATTGCTTTAGAATCTGCTATTTTAAAGGCCATGGCAAGCGAGAAGTTTAATTCTTCTCACTCATCCTCCAAGAATGTAGAACGAAAGAACAAAAAAGAAGACATTTGGAGATTAATAAATCCTAATGCCAGAAAATTTCCTAGATTGGTTGGAAATTGTATTGGGGGAGGCAAACATTCTGATTTAACTGATGGAAAAAAACCTGACTTCCAAGAATTCTTATTAATTCCAAGTACAAAATCGGTTAGAGAAGCATTTGAAATAAACAAAAAAACTCAAAAAATTCTTGAACAAGATTTAAAGGAAACAGATAAAAAATTTAAATCTAAAAAAAATGATGAAAATGCCTGGGAAACTGCCTTAAATGAAAAAGAAGTTTTAGAAATTTTAAAAAAATCAAAATTGCCTTTAGGGTTAGATGTTGCTGCATCGACTTTCTATAAGAGAAAAAAATTTCATTATGAAAACCCTTTACTAAAAAGAACAGACAAAGAGCAAATAGGGTATTTAAAAAATTTAATTAAGAATTTTAATTTGACTTATATAGAGGACCCTTTTGGTGAAGAAGACTTTGAAAATTTTGCTGTGATTTTAAAAGAATTTCCTAAAAAATTTATTGTGGGAGATGATCTAACTGTAACAAATTCTAAAAGACTTGAAAAAGCAATTAAACAAAAAAGTATTAATGCTATCATAGTTAAACCTAATCAGTGTGGTTCTTTGATAGAGGTTAAAAGAGTTTGTGAATTAGCAAAAAAGAACAATATTAAAATTGTTTTTTCCCATAGAAGTGGGGAAACAGGGGAAACAATTTTAGCTGATTTGGCATTTGGCTTTCAAGCTGATTTTTTTAAGTGTGGCATAAGTGGGAAAGAAAGAGAGGTTAAGATAAAAAGACTTATTGAGATTGAGAAAAATTTTAAATAGAAAGATTTAAGTATAGTAAGGTTAAGAAAAAAGGATGGGATTAAGAACATATGAATTTAACCAAATTGGAAGTGATGTGGAATGTGGTGTAGATCATATGTTAAAAACAATGAATGTTAATGGGGCTTATGTTACTCCAGAAGGGAAAAAAGGGCAAGTATCTCATGTAGCCTATAAAGAAATAGGAGGAGATAGAAAGATAACACTTACTCCAAAAGAATTTATTGAAGTAGCAAATAGGGGAAAATTTTTGAGGGTTAGAACTTTAAAAAGAGTAATTGAAGAAGAAGAAATATTTTAACCCCTATTAATTCTTATCGCAAACTTTATAAATTAATTTTCATCTGAATTCTTATGGTTGAAGATAAAATCGAAAAAATTCCAGATAAGGAGCTTGAGAAAAAAGCAGAAAAAGAATCTTTAGAAACAGAGACTAAACCAAAAAGAGAGAAATCTAAAAAGGAAGACATAGATATTCTTACTAGTTCGCCTAAAAGTCAAACTAAAGAAACACCTTCTAAAGAAGATTTGAAAAAAATTCTTTTAGAAAAAGCTAAAAAATTATCTAAAAAAGTTGATGTTACCACAACAAAAGAGCTTAAAGAGCAAGTCAAGATCAAGAAAAAAACAGATATGCTTGTTCCTCTTGAAGAATATGTCAAAGCAGGAATTTATCTTGGAACAAGGGTTGTGACCCCTAGTATGAAGAAATTTGTCTATAGGAGAAGAGCAGATGGATTGGCTATTTTTAACACAGATATAATTGATGAAAAATTAAAAGAAGCTATTGAATATTTGAGTAAATTTGATGTAAAAGACATTATTCTTGTGTGCAAAAGACAAGCAGGATGGAAACCTGCTGAAATGTTTAGTGAACTTACTGGAATAAGAGTATTTACTAAAAAATATCCTGCAGGAGTTTTAACTAATCTTACTCTCCCAGATTTTTTTGAAAATGAACTTACAATAATTACAGATCATTGGCTTGATAAAAATGCCTTAAAGGATACTCTAATAGTCCACAAAAAAGTATTGATGGTTTGTGACACAAATAATTTTGCAAAAGGAGCAGATCAAATTATAATTGGAAATAACAAAAGCCCAAAAAGTTTAGGAGTTATTTTTTATCTACTCACACGAGGATATTGCAAAGCAAAAAAAATTGAAGTTAATATACCTAACTTAGAATACTGGACAGGTGAGAAGTGAATATATGTCTTTTTTTATATAAAAATTTATAAATATACTACATAAAAGAAAATTATGGGATTAATTAAAAATTTAGGAAGAGGGGTAAAATATAATCTATTTTGTCCTGAAAAAGAATATGTTTATGATCCTGCAAATGGAAGTGGGTATGAGTCTCTAGGGATGGAAGCAGCTGGTGCCATAAATTTAACTACAGGAGCAGGGATTGGTACTCTTATTGGAGGATTTCCTATAGGAACATTTACAGGAGCACTGGTTGGAGTAGGATATAGTTTAACTAGAATGAGTCTGGATTAATAATAGATTATTTAATAGATTAAATCTTCATAAAAAGCCAATTCTTTTTTTCATCTCTAAGTTTTGCTTTAATCAAAACATATTTTCCTTTGAGTTTAATTCCCTTTAATTCAAACTCAATTTTATCTCTTTTTTTTTCAATTAAATGAAATTTGCCTTTGTCCCAAATCTTTACTTTTCCTGCACCATATTGTCCTTCTGGAATTTCACCTTCAAATTTAGCATAACTTCTTAGGTGATCTGGAACTTGTATTGCAAGACGTTTAATTCCTTTTGTTCTTGGAGGTTGTTTTGGAATAGCCCAAGACTTTAACACTCCACCTATCTCAAGTCTTAAGTCCCAATGATGGTGGCTTGCATGATGTTCGTGAACTACAAAGATTGGCATATATTATCTAAGATAATTATTTTTATAAATATTGTTGAAGTATAAGAAATTATGATTGGAAGAGTTATTAGGACTGGAGAAGTATGGCCTAGAGAAACTGCTAAAAACAGAAAAATGATAAAAGTCATGAAAAAAATGTGGGAAGACTTAAATAAATTAAAAGGTTCAACAGTAATAGAAATAAGAGATAAAGGAGATCATAGTCATCTCATAGAAGACCAAATTGAAAAATACTTAAATACTTCTGCTAGCCTTACAAACCAAGTTCAAGAAAGAGCCAGAATTTCAACATTTATAAATAACGGGGTTTTAGGTAATGAAGAAAGAGAATATGAAATAAAAAAAGAAGGAAAGATCCGTTACATTAAGACACACACTATAGGAGCTTTTGTTGCAGATATAACTCTTATTGGTTTTGACAAAAGAACAAAAATTTATAAAAAATTAGAAAAAGATCTTAGCGAGGTTGTAAATTTAAAACCAAACAATCTAGATTATTTTTTAACTGATTTTCATGGAATTGGAAAAGAGTTTAAGAATTTAAAAGATAAGGAACAATTGGAAAAAATGATTAAATCTCATTATATTAAAAACTAATTCTAATTTCCGTCGCTAAATTATCAAATATTTCTGCGAAACATTTATAAACTAATTTTTTGTCAAGGTATTATCTAAGATGATAATGAAATGTAAAATTTCAAGTCATCCTAGTTTGTTTAAAACTAAGATGAGTGCCTTAAAATTGCGTAAAAAGGATTATATTCCATACGTTAAGGTATGAAGTATGTAGAAGCAGTCATCGATAGATTTCTTGAAAAATTAATTTACTTTAATTAGAAGAAACTATCATAGTTGTATAAGTCTTTAATATTAATGTAGCCAATAGTTAGGATGAGTTTTGTGTGAAGTGTTCTTGATAATTTACATTCGAGAATGCGCTGAGATCATTATCTTTTTAATTAAATATGATCAATGATGTTTAAATCCAGTTGATCCTGCTGGCGGCTGCGGCTCTCTGGTTTGCGTTTAGACATGCAAGTTTTTTTGTTGATTCTTCGAGGTTAATACCTGATAGGAGATTTACCCTGGAATGATGAATCTCTCAAACTCGTGCCTAAGGATGGGGCTGCGGCAGATTAGGTTGTTGGCGGGGTAATAGCCCACCAAGCCGATGATCTGTAAGGGCTCTTAGCGGAGAGGCCCTGAGAGGGAATCTGAGACACTATTCCCAGCCTTACGGGGTGCAGCAGTTAGGAATAATCTACAATGCGCGCAAGCGTGATAGTTTGAGCCAGAGTGCTTGTCAAATTGGCGAGCTTTTGTGAAATGTAAAATGTAAAAAGTTTTACGAATAAGGACTGGGTAAGACTAGTGCCAGCCGCCGCGGTAATACTAGCGGTCCAAGTCGCAGCCATTTTTATTGGGTCTAAAACATCCGTAGCTTGTTTTGTAAGTCTCTTGTGAAATTTCATATCTCAAATATGTAGCGTGCAAGGGGTACTGCAAAACTAGAGACTGGAAGACGTAAGAAGTATGTTCAAAGTAGTGGTAAAATTCTTTAATCTTGAACAGACTAACAATAGCGAAGGCATCTTACGAGGACAGTTCTGACAGTAAGGGATGAAGGCTAGGGGCGCAAAACGGATTAGATACCCGTGTAGTCCTAGCAGTAAACACTGCACACTAAACA
>JAFCGC010000034.1 GCA_017608305.1 Candidatus Pacearchaeota archaeon | reverse complement strand
CAGGTGCCAGGTCGAGCTACAAGATTGGAATTAAAAATTCCGTCAACGAACGTCCAGGCTTGGCCATTCGTGAGGCCCGAATCCTGTCCGGAGCATTTAGATTCGAACTTTAGTATTTAATCTTGTCCTAGAAATTTAACTTTTTGTTGGTCTAAACCCATAAGCTATTTCATCTTCTTGGAGTTTTGATCTTATTTTCTTTATTGCCAAAATTATTGATATTATTGCGAGAAGAGATATTGTAATCACCAAAACAATAAGCCAAATATTTGTTGGAAGAGGTTCTGGAGAAAACCAAACACTTGAACTGCCAGTCTCACCCTCATAAGTTACTTTTACATAGAGCACATATCTATCTATCTCTATATTTTTAGGAATTTTAAAGCTTTTTATAAAACTTAATTGATCATTTACTGTGACTGTTTCACTGTCAAGTAAAATTTCTTGGCCTCTTTCATTCATTATGATATATTCTATAAGAACATCAAATTCTCCTGGTTCACCTAAATTGTAGATTGAAATGTTTGTGAGTAATTCTTTTCCGGGAAGAACAGGTAGAGATTCTTCTAGTAATTCTATCTTTATGTCAAAAATAGGTTGTTTACTTTCTACTTCAATTGAAACTAGCACTCTTTTTCTAGTTGCATCTCCATTTATGATAAGTTCCCCTAAATACAGATTAGGAATAGTATTTTCATATGCTTCAAAATCAAGAATTATTGTTTTTTCCTGTTTTGGTTCTAAAATAAATTTATCTTGACTTATTGTTATAAATTCTTTTAGATCAGGATTTGAAATTATGATTGAGAGATTTGTTTTTTCATGATTAGTTATTGTTAATTCTTCTAGTTTACTCTGCTCCGGCTTAAGAATCACATTAATTTCTTCTCTATCTATTGAAAAGTTTTTTGTAGTTGCTGCACTGCTTCCCCCTCCGCTTCCCCCTCCAGGAGATAAACTAGGGGTGCAAGAGACATAATTTACAGTTATATTCCATTGAAGACTAGTATTTAATAATCCGTCTGTAACATCTACTGTAACATTATGGTTTCCAGAAATTCCACATCCAAATGTGTAGATAAATTCATCAATAGAGCTACCAGAATAATATGATTGATATTCTCCATCTATATACCAATATGAATCAGGAACTGTTCCCTCGGGGTCGTTTTTTGTTATATTGAATATGGTTGTTTCTGTTCCATCAATTGTGAAATTTAAATTATCTGGATCATAATCAGTTATTTCTGGTGCCCGATTTTCATCTGTTATTGTTATTGTAAAATCATCACAAACAAATTTTCCACTTCCATCTTCACCGCATTCTGTAGATATATTTTCATGAGGATTTTCTATGCCTGAGTCATTAATGCATATAGTTGCATTGTAAATTCCTATTTGATTTACATTAGGAGTGAAATTTATAACACCTAAATAACTTATATTAAATAAATCCACCGCTGCTCCTGAAGAAGCGTTTATTAATGTTTCATTATAGTTTAGTGTTCCTTCTATGTCTGAACCTTCTGTTTCAATATATAGTGTTGATGATTCTCCTTGAGTCCAGACTGTTTGAACTCCAATATTGACAAGAGAAGGAGCATTATTTATTTCTATTACTGTGATATTTGTTAATGCACTATCTGATGTTCCACCATCACTTACACTAACATTTACTTCATAGGTTTGAGAACCAGTATTAGTTCCCCCTGCATCTGTTTTTGTTAGTTTTCCTGAAATAATTGCAGAATCTATTTCTTTTTGTCCATAAAATGTTGGAGGATAGGCGATATAAAACGGGTCTTCTGGATTAATGGTTAAAGTTAGATCATCTGAATTAGCATCTGTAGCATTAAATTCATAACGGAGGACTTCTGCTTCACAAATAAAAATTGAAGTGTTTATTGGTCCTAAAACAGGATTAGATGTAGAAGGCAAAATAAATACAGAAACATTTGTTGGTTGAGTTGAAGCTTTACCAGTAATACTTTCTCCAGTAATTGCGTCTCCTGTTAATGCTTTTGTAGTTATTCCCCAAAGAATTGATAAAATTATTAATATAAATATTAAAAATAATCTTCTTTTCCCACCCTTTTTTTTCATAAATACAAAAGAAGAATCATCTATTTAAAATTTGTTGAACTTTGTTTTTTTCTTTTAATTATGATAATTATAATAATTATAATTAACGCAACTATAAATAAAATTATTCCTGCTGCCCACCCTATTTTTGGTTTTACTATTTCTCCCTCTGAGACTATGACATCAAAAGCTACACCCATTCCTGTTCCCATTGCAACTGAGCCTGCATCATTTGCAGGTATTGTTTTAAATTCTACTCCTACTCTTGTTAGTCTACCAATACTATAATCTCTTGGAATTGTAATTTTTAGTGGAGCTATTGAATCTGAAGTATGGGCGAGTACATTAAAGATTTCTCCATCTAACTCTGCAATTTCTCCTCCATTATGTAATATTGCTTTAACTCTAACATCTTCATCTCCGACCATGTTTTGTAGATTTAGTTTTACAATTTTTGTTTCTCCTCTGGCTAGATGAAGAGGATTACCATCCCAATAAGAAGAACTCACTCCAAAGGCATTTATTAAGGGACTTAGTGCTAAGCTTTAAAGCAGGGAGGAATCGCCGTCCTCCATAAAATTTAATTCCATTATTTGACTATTAGGAAGAGCCTGGATACTAGGCTCTTCGAAATAAACCGTAAAGTTAGCATGAGCTTTATCTCCTGCTGACTTGGGAGATGGAAAATGGATTTGAAATCTAGGAAGCATAGCTTTGGACAAAATGCTTTCCACTTTGTGTGGAAAATTAAATATGCAATGGATCCTTTCAAGTTCTATGGGCTTAGAATGGATTGTGAGTTTTTCTTGAGGCAAGTTGCTTATAGAAAAGGGTTCAAAATTTATGAACTTCACGTCGCTGTTGATCATATCCACATTTTTGTTGAGCTTCCCCCTACTGTGAGCGTTAGTAGAGCTCTCCAACTCCTTAAAGGCTACAGCGCCTTTAAGCTCTTTAAAAAACATCCTTGGTTGAGGAACCATTTTAGACATGGACATTTTTGGAGTCCTGGAAAATTCTTTAGGAGTGTTGGAAATACCACTACCGAAGCTGTTCAACACTACATTACTTCTTCTCAACCCTGGGTTTGTTAGTTTTAACATTTTTTAATCCTTGATACCTCGCGCTTTAGCGCGGGGTTATTCATTTTTATGGGTAAACTATTGTCCATGCAAATCCAGACACATTTGTTTCATAACTTTGTGAAGATAGAGGTGTTGGAACTCCAGGTATACAATAATAAACTAATTCTTGTCCTTTATTACTTCCTGCAGACAAATTCCCCCTATTAGCTATAGTGTTGTTTATTGTAACTGAGGTTGAATTTATTAAAAATGTTGCGTTGACTCCTGTAACATCACATTCATTTTCTATTCCTGCAGTAAAATTTGAAGCATTTATTACTTCAGAAGCATCTGTAGCTCCTAGTAGGTCATAGCCGGTTATATTTATTGTACCGTTATAATTTCCTGTATTATTTACTTCTGTAGGATCATTACTTGAATTTACATTTGTATCTCCTGGGGACATAGATGGAAAAGTTATTCCAGTAGGATTAATTACCATTGCTTTTAGTAATGAATAGGTGAAGTTTTTTGTAGTATTGATTGCAGCAGTTTGATTTCCTAAATCATTTCCACTAACAGTTATATTCCATTGCCCATTTCCATCCCAATACAACATATTTACTGTACAGGAATAATTTGCTCTATAAGCATCAAGATCTGCTCCTATTTTTACACAACTATCATTTAATCTTACCTCTTCTCCTGTCATTGTAAAATTAGCTTTTACACTTGAATCATCTAAATCATTGACTCCATCTGCATCATACATTGTCACATAAAATAATATTGCTGTACTACCTGCTTCAGTAGGAGTATAAGTGATATTTGAAGAAATATGTTCCACAATACACTGTGTTGTTCCACTAATGGTAACAGAAACATTTGTGGGTTGACTACTTAATCTCCCTGTTATTGTTTTTTTAATCCAGCCAAAAAGATCTGCTGATATTATGGGGCTTATTAGAATGAGAATTATGGATATACAAATGATTATTTCTTCCCCCTTTTTCATTTATTACTAAGGAAAAACAGTTTTATAAATATTTCTTTGATAGATCATTTATTTTTTTATTTTTGAATAAGTTTTCCAAATATTTCTTTGATAGATCATTTATTTTTTTATTTTTGAATAAGTTTTCCAAATATTTCTTT
>JAFCGC010000020.1 GCA_017608305.1 Candidatus Pacearchaeota archaeon | reverse complement strand
TTAATTTAAGTTTGAAGAAAATTTTTCTTATTAATTCTTTTTTCATTAAATTAGTTTGATTTTACTTGCAAACTAATTTTCGGTTGCTAGTGACATATGTCTCTTCTGAATACAATTTTTTTAAAATAGTAACATTTTTAAATAGCTTATTTATTCTAAAGTTATGGCACATAATCTAAGAGCCCTTTTGGGCATGGGGGAAGATGCAGTAAAAGGAATAGGTAAAATAGGTACTTTTGGAAAAGAAGTTGTTAAAATAACATATTTTTTACCAACAAGAATGAGGCAGAGATTTAATAAATATGATCATGATTCTAAGTTTAGGGAAGAATGTGGGGTTCATAAGCAGGGAATAGCTCTTAGTAATTTCTTTGGAAGTGTGATTGGTTATCTTGGGCATTGTTTGATTGATTCAGCTTTAAATGGTGATGTTACAGAGTATTCTTTAATTCCATTTGGTACACACGCTCTTTCAGGGGGCTATGAGTGGTTGAGACATAAAAAAAATCAGATTCGAGAACAACAAGAAGAGCAACAAGGATTTAATAGCCATTCAAGTAATATTCAATAATTGATTATTTCTTATACCTCCCCCTTTTTTCAACAGCTTTTAATCTTTCAAAAACTTTTTTAGAATCTTTCGAAGTTTTGTAACCTTGTTCGACAGCTTTCCAGAGTTGATTGTAGTGTTTGAAATGTTTAGCTTCTAATGCTTGGCGAAGTAAATGTAGGTCAACTGCCTTGTCTTCTACTTTGTGAGATATATAACCTAGGCCAAAGTCAATGAAGAAGATTGTTGGAGTATTAGAATTAGCCCCCCCATCCAACTCCCCAGCCGTCCGCCCCGAAGAAGTTAAATTAACATTAACAGTTTTTTTAGAGGTTTTTTTATTAACAGTTTTATTTGTTAGTATCATATTGCTGGTTGTTAGGTCTCCGTGAATAATTGAATCATTGTGCAGTTTTGCAATGTCTTTTCCAATTTGTTTGCAGACTTGAAGTTTGTTTTTTAATTTATCTAAATGGTCTGAAAGTTTTTTACCGTCGATAAAAGGCATTTTTATTTGAAATTTAACCCCACCATCCTTCCCCGGGCTACCACCCAGAGAATTAGTTGTTAAAGGTAAAGGAACATTAATCAGCTTACTAGCTTTTAACATTAATTTTGTTTCTGCTTTTGTTCTAGATTTTCTAATTTTATTATCCAATTCTTTTATCCGATAGGATTTTGAGATTCGATTTTTGATTATTAGATTTTTATTAAGAATTATTTTTGCCTCTGCGCCTTGGGCTATTTGTTTTGATTTCATCTAAAAACTATAAATTATTTTTTATTTTTTGCTTTTTTATTAAAATGATTATTAATGAAAGAAATGCTCCTATTGTTTCCATTAAAAGATCTTTTTGAGCATCCCAATTATCTCCTTGGCTTGCTATAAATAAATCAGCTTGTATTGTATCCATACTTGATGATCCTACCCATTCTCCTACTTCATATAGTCCTCCGGCGGCTATGATTATTGCAAGAGGAACAAAATAGAGCCAAATGCCTTTTTTTATTTTTGATGTATTCCTAAATGCTTCAAGGAAAGGATAATAAAATAAGGCTCCAAATAAAAGATGCAATATTCTGTCCCAGGGATTTCTTTCTAATTCAAGAATATTTTGGATTCCTGTTACTAGGGGAACTTTTGAGAATCCGTAATATACGCCGATTGCTGCAAAAAGAAAGAAAATAGACATTAAAATATAAGAGATTTTAGAGAATTTGAATTTTTTATAGGAAATTGCTAATGTTAGCAAGGCGATTAAAATAATCGCACTATCTATTGCCCAATAACTTCTGTTTCTTAAAAGATAAGATAAACAAAAGACGATGAGTATTGTGTATGTAATATATCTAAACTTTTGATTTTTCACTATCATATTTTAATTTGGAAGAGAATCTTTAAAAATTTTTTTAGGATTATTTTAGCTTCTGCACCTTGGGTTTGGATTTTCATTTAAAAGATGCTTTCTGCTATATCTACGCTTTTTAGTTTTGTATTGATACTTATAGTTGTAGGATAATCTTTCAATTCATCTTTCATATTTCCTATCCCTCTATAATATGTTGTTATACCTATTGGATGCTCTTTATCAGTATTAGATTCGTAAATAACTGTGACTAAAGTTTTCCTCTCGTTTGATAATAACAAGGGGGTTTCACCAAATTCATTCATTATCTGTCTTTTCCCACACACCCCTGGATCAACCATCACATATTGTATTCTTCCCGGGGCTCTTCCAACATTAATAAACTGTAAGTCAAATTTAACAGTATTGTTGTTAAATGTATCATTCTGAATGGATTCTAAATATATTAAAGGGACATTTTCTGATTCAAATTGTGAAGAAATTATTTGATTTGATTGATATATAAATCCTACATAAAATAATGTAATTATTGCTAATCCTACTGTGGCGTACATCATATATTTTGAATATTTTAATTTCTTACCTTCTCTTTCATATTCTTCTAAAAATTTTAATCCTTCATTATTAATGTGAAGAACAAGATTCTTTTCCTTTCCCTCTTTTTTTAGTAACCCTCCAGTATACTTCCCCCCAATTAAATCATAAATCGCTTTATATCTCTCTTCCCCAAATTTTTTCTTTAAATTTTTTTCTTTTCTCGCATTTTCATCCCCCTTTGCAACATATTCTAAAAATTCTTCTATTTCCTCTAAAATTCTTTTTTCTTTCTTTTTCATTTAAACCTCATCATCTTTTTCTTGCCGAATTTTTTCATGAGTTTTTTCATTTGCTTTTCTGACATTCCTTGAGACATATCCATATCTGCCCCACCCTGTATCATGTCATTGAGCATATCATATTGTTTTAAAAGAGAGCGAATATCTGAATTATTTACTCCTGCTCCTTTTGCAATTCTGGTTATTCTAGAGGTTTGTTTTTTTAATATTTCTGGGTTTGCTTTTTCTTCTGGAGTCATTGATTTTAAAATGTGTTCCCATTTTGCAATTTTTGATTCTTGGTTTTCTATTAAATTATCAGGAATTTTTGCATTCCCTAGTCCCGGAATCATTGATTTTATTTTATCAAAACCCCCCATGCTTCCCATTGATTTGACTTGTTCAATAACATCTTCAAGAGAGATTTTACCTTCTTCAAGTTTTTTTTGCATTTCTAATTGTTTGTCTTCTCCTGTTACAGACCTTATTTTTTCAATTAGAGATTGTAGATCTCCCATTCCAAGCATTCTTGAGAGAAATCTTTCTGGATCAAATTCTTCAAGATCATTGATTTTTTCACCTGTAGCAATAAAATAAACAGGTGCTTGAGTTTCTGCACAAGCTGTTAATACTCCTCCTGCTTTTGCAGTTGAATCCATTCTTGTTATGATTACACCAGAAATATCAACTGCTTCTTTAAATTCTTGAGCTTGTTTTTTTGCTGCTTGCCCAATATCTGCAGGCATTATTAAAATAGATTCTGTTGGTTTTGTTTCTTTTGCAAGTTCTTTGATTTCTTTTTCTAATTCTTTATCTAGATTGTGTCTTCCGGCTGTATCTAAAATTACAAGATTATAATCTTTCAGCTCTTTTTCATGTTTTTTCCATATTTTAAGGGCATTTTTCTCTTTTAAGTCAACAAAATAATTTAATTTATGTTTATCTCCTAATTGTTGCAATTGTTCTGGGGCTCCTGGCCTATGCACATCTAAACCTACAACTGCTACTTTGTTTCCTCTTTTTGCAAAATAATTGCCTAATTTAGCCACTGTTGTTGTTTTTCCTGCCCCATATAATCCTAAGAGCATGATTATGTTTTTGCCTTTTTTTAGTTTTAGAGGTTTATACTCTCCTAGAATTTTTATTAATTCACCATGTAATAATTTTATGAGATGTTCTTTTTTGTCAATTTCTTTGATCCTTTCATCTAAAGCAGCTTTTTTTATTTTATCACTTAGTTCTTTTACAAGCATTATGTTAATATCTGCTTCAATTAGGGCTCTTTGAAGATCTCTTACTATAGAATCAACTAATCCTTTGTCTAGGAATATAGCATTGGCTATTTTATCTGTTGCTTTTTTTATTACTTGGCCTAATTTTTCTAGCATAATTTATAGAAATAGATGAGATTTATAGGGTTTGTGGTTATAG
Organism: Candidatus Pacearchaeota archaeon; assembly: GCA_017608305.1. Taxonomy (GTDB): domain Archaea; phylum Nanobdellota; class Nanobdellia; order Pacearchaeales; family GW2011-AR1; genus JAFCGC01. The sequence goes on along the minus strand of JAFCGC010000020.1, from coordinate 14,404 downwards.
TTTTAATAGATATGTTTTTAAAGGTCTTTTGGAATTTTTTATTATGGATAGAAAAATAGATTTGTATAGATGGTTTGGAGAATCTAGTAGAGTTCCTTATAGGTTAAATGCAGGATTTAATCAGTTAACACTTTCTGAAAATTTGTCTGATGTTGATGATTCTGATGTTGTTTGGGATATAAACAAACAAAAGCTTAGATTATATAAACTAGTTATACAAGAAAAAATAAATCGTGATGCTGCTTCTTGGTGTAAAAACCTTTGACACCCATATTAAAGTCCTAAATCTTTGATAAACTTATTTTTGTCAAATACAACTATCTTATCATATTCTTGACCTGTTCCTAAATATAAAATTGGTTTTTTTATAATATATCCTACTGATAAGGATGTTCCGCCTTTTTCATCAATGTCTGCTTTTGTTAATACAACTCCATCGATTCCCACAGCCCAATCAAAACTCTTGGCTTGTTCTATTACATCATTTCCTGTAATTGATTCTCCTACAAATATTTTTAAGTCAGGATTGCAAACTCTTTTGATTTTTTCAATTTCTTTCATTAAATTTTTAGAGGTGTGCATTCTTCCTGCTGTGTCTATTAAAACACAATCAATAAAATTTTTTTTAGAATATTTTATCGCATCAAAACCTACTGCGGCAGGGTCAGATCCATATTCTTGCGCAATTACTTTGATTCCAATTCTATCACCGTGTTTTTTTAATTGTTCAATCGAGGCTGCCCTAAATGTATCTGATGCAGCCATCACACAAGAAATTTTATTTCTTTTCAAATAATCTGCAATTTTTGCTATGGTAGTTGTTTTTCCTGTTCCATTAATCCCGCAAAATAAAATAACATAGGGTTCTTTTGATTGATCTTGCAATTTTTCTTTTATTTTTTCTTTTACATCAAAAGGCTCTATTAAAATTTCTTTTATTATGTTTTTGAAAACTTCTGTTACTTCTGATTCTGCCTCTTTTTTTAAAAATTCTTGACCTATGATGTTTGTTTTTAATTCTTCAATTATTTTTTCTGTAACTTCTAGAGCCACATTATTTTCTAATAAAAGCATTTTTAGTTCTTCTTCATAAATTTCAAATTCTTTTTCAGATATTTTGACTTTGGATATTTTAGAAGTTATTTTTTCAAAAAATCCTTTTTCTCCTGGTTTAGATCCTGGCTTTTTTATCTCTTCTTTAGTTTTTTCTTTTATTTCTTGAATTTTTTCTAAGTCTGGTTCAAATTTATGGGTTCCTGGTTCAAATTTTGTTGGAAGAGGAATTTCTTTTTCGAATTTTTCTTCAACTTTGATTTCTTTTTTAGGAGATTCTTCTTTGGTTTCTTCTACAACTTCTTTTTTTGATTCTATGATTTTTTTGGTCCAATTTTTGAGTTTTTCTTTAAACTTAGAGAACATATTTTATCTACTCATGCGAGATTTATAAAGATAATTAATTCTCCTGCTGGAGTGAATATAAATTTTTATAAATAAGGATCTTGTTCTATATTTGAAAATGAAAGCCAATCAGAGATTTTCATTCATTCGTTTTCAGGAGGAAACCAAATGAAAGGCATATTAGTAATTATTGATGGAGTAGGGGATTTACCTAATAAGCAGCTTAAAGATAAGACTCCTTTAGAAGCTGCAGAAACTCCTAACATGGATTTTTTAGCCACAAGAGGGAAAATGGGATTTATGTATCCTGTTAAGCCAGGATTTATTCCTGAATCAGACGAAGCTCTTCTTGCTCTTTTTAATAATAGCCTTCTTTCTGCTAGTAGAGGACAATTAGAAGCAAAAGGAGCAGACATGAAAACAATAAGAGGAGATTTAGCCTTAAGGACTAATTTTGCCACAATTGATTCTTTAAAAAAAGGAAATATTAGAGATAGGAGGGCAGGAAGAACCTTGACTACAGAAGAAGCAGAGATTTTAGCAAAATCAATTAATAAAATTAAACTTTCCTGTAAGTTTATTTTTAAGTCTACACTCCAACACAGAGGAGTTTTAATCTTTAAAGGAGGTTTTTCAGATAGTATTTTAGGAAATGATGCTACATATAATCAAGGAAAGGCCAATGAAATCAATAAAGTTAGATTATGTACTCCTACAGATGATGAGGAAAATTCACAATATACAGCAAATATTATAAATGAATTTTTGGAAAAAGCCTATGAGGTTCTTAAAGATCATTCTATTAATCTAAAAAGAAAGAAAAGAGGTTTGTTACCTGCTAATTATCTTCTTGTTAGAGGGCCTGGGATTGAAATTCCTAAATTAAAACAATACAAAAAATGGATTTCTCCTAGCTATATGCCTTTAGAAATAGGGTTTTCCCAATTAAGTGGAATGAAGACTGTTGATTTTGAGTATCCAAAATTAAAAAATGTTGATGCTTATGAAAATTTGTGGGAAGGATTAAAAAAAGCATGCAAGTTTTCAATTAAATCAATTAAGAAATATCATAAAAAATATGATTATGCTTACATTCATCTTAAGGAAACAGATTTGCCTGGACATGATAATAAGCCATTTGAAAAAAAAGAAATGATAGAACATATTGATAAAACTTTGTTTAAGTTTTTGAGAAGTTTTGCTCCTCCAAATAAAATTAAGGTGGTTGTTACAGGAGACCATTCTACTCCTTGTAAAAACAAGCACCATTCAGCAGATCCTTTACCTGTTTTATTATATGACGATTCTATACCTAAACCAAATCCTTTTTTCTCTGCCTTTTCAAAAGTAAATGAGAAATTTAATTTTAGAAATAAAGATAAGCCTCAAAGTAAATCTATAAAGTTTTGTGAAAAAGAGGCTCGAAGAGGAAGTTTAGGGAGGATCATGGGTAATGAATTGTTAAAAACTGTGGGCTTTGAGAGGTAGCAATTCCTAATAACTTTTTCATCATAGCAATTATTAAAAATCACTTATTATTTTCTGAAATATGATAACTTATAATGACCTTTATGAAGCTGCAAGAAAGGAGAGATATTCTGAACAGTTGCAGAAATTATCTAAGAATTTTGTTGAAGAGGTAGCAACTTATCTTAAAGAAAAACAACAGATTTCTCTAAAAGAAGATGATGCTTTTTCTGATGTAATTACAAAAACAAAAAAACAATTAGAAAATGCCAGGACTCTTTTTAAAGAGCTTGTGTTGAGAAGGAAAAAAAAGATTTTAAATTTAGTATTAATTGCTGCTGAAACAGGAATTTCAAAACAAGATTTTGATAATATGTTGGATTTTGAAAGAAAATTATTTGAGGAATTTATGAAATGTATTGATGCTTCTGATAAAGAACTTAATGAAGTTTTTAATTCTGGTAAAAAAAAGATAGATAAAAATGAATTAGTTGTTTTTCAAGAAGATGTTGAAGAGTTTGTTGATCTTGAAGGAGAGAAAATGGGGCCTTTTCAAAAAGGACAGATTGCTAATGTTCCAAAAGAAATATCTAAAATATTAATTGAAGATAAAAAAGTAGAAGTTGTGGATGAGTAAAATTTATTAATCCCGAATTATTTAATTTTTTATGAATATTCTTAGTAGAACAATAACCGGAATAGTTATGATTATAGTAGGATTATTTTTAATTGGATTATGTTTTTTTATAGAGGACGAGGCTTTTTGGGTTCCTCTAATTTATGGAATCCCTATTTTAATTATAGGGTTTTTTATTCTTTTTAATACTCGTGAAGATCATATTGAACAGATAAAAAAGAAGAGAAAATATAAGGGAGGTAAGAAAAAATGACAGAGATTATTATTACTACAACTGATAGTGTTCCAGGATACAAGGTTGCTCAGATTTTAGGAGTTGCAAAAGGAAATACTGTTAGGGCTAGAAATATTGGAAGAGATATTGGTGCAGGATTGAAAAATCTTGTTGGTGGTGAGATTAAGACTTACACTGAAATGGTTTCCAATGCAAGAGATGAAGCATTTAATAGGATGATTAATCAAGCTATTGAGATGGGTGCTCATGCAGTTATTAATGTTAGATTTATGACTTCTATGATAATGCAAGGAGCTTCAGAAATGCTTGCATACGGTACTGCGGTTAAATTAGGGAAATAATTACCCATATTTTATTTTTTGGAAAAAAAAGCCTGCGGAGAGAGTTGAACTCCCGACCTACTGCTTTCCTATGCAATCGCGTAGGAATGAAAAATCTACGATCTTGCTTACAAGGCAGCCGCTCTACCACTGAGCTACACAGGCATATGTCTCAGGGGAACTTGCGGAATTTGTATTCCAGCTTACCACTGAGCTACACAGGCATAAATAAATTAAAAGAAATCAATTTAAAAGGCTTATTATTCTGATTTTTTCTCAATTACCTTTAGAATTCTTATTTCACAGAGTGAAAGAGGGTAAATTTTCTTGAGTTTTAGACTAAGAGTTTTTTGGAGTTGGTTTTTTAAAATTTCTTCAAAAACTGTTTGGGTTGTTATTGTCTTTACATAATTTGTTAATTCTTCTCTTGCTTTTTCTCTTAATGCCTTTCTAACTGCCCGTGAAACTTTTCTTCTTGTGATTAAAAGAGGTTTTATTCTTATTTCAGCATCCTTACACTTGGCTATAAAAGAATCTTCTACATAATTTGTGCCTTTTCTCATCATTCTTTTTAAAAAATAAGGCATTAACTTTAATTGTATTGGAACTGTTGTTGTTTTATCTCCAGAAACCTTTACTCTGAATTGAATCATCATACTTTTACCTCTTAGAATTCTTGTTAGATCATAAGTTATAATTTTATTATCTAGGTCTGCTAATTCATAAGAATATAGCTGTGTTTGTTTTTTTATAAGGGGTATATCCACATCAAAAAACTTTTTTTTCTTTTTTGCTTTTGCCATTTGAAAATAACCTACGGTTTTTTTCTATTTTCCCTTTTGGCACTGGTGAAAACTTCTTTAAATGCCTCTGAGGGGAGTTTAAATTTAATTCTCATTCTTGTAATAATTTTCCTACACGTTTATTTCTTCTTGAAGATCTATATTTTGATTTTCCACATTCTGCACAAGTATACATTATATTTGTTTTCTTATTTGTTTTTGTTTTTCTTTTGAATTTAGATACTGCTGGTTTTGAACCCCATTTTCCTTTGTTTCCAATTCCTCTTCCTAATCCTCTTTTTTTTGCTCTAGAGATACTTCCTCTTGTTAGAGTTCCTCTTTTAGCTCCAGCACTGACTATTTTAATTTTTTGTTCTGTTTTTTTCTTGCAGTAAGGACAAAATCTTTTTGTTGTCTTAGGTATGTTTTTAAAGCTTGTTGATTGATTATGGTCCCACCAGGAATCGGACCTGGGTCTTATCCATTTTGAGAGGATCCTCTCAAAAGCTTCGTGAGGATCACGTCGCGTCAAGGACATGTCTTAGCCACTGGACTATAGGACCTATAAAGACAACCAAGGTTTTCTTTATCAAACTTTCCTTTGTGATCTTATGAAACTGAACCTTACTGGTCTCCGAGGGATTCAGATTAGAATTAAGTCTTTTTGGAAATATTTAAATATAGTGTTTGATTATATTTTTTATGAGAAGAGGAGGAGGAGTTATCTTTTTTGTAATTTATCTAGTTTTTGCATTATATTTTCTTAATACTCCTTTTAATTTTTTCAAAATTCCTGAATCTTTTGCAATTGTTAATAATTGGATAGTTTTTATTGGAGGGATTTTGATTTTATTCGGGGCTTTTAATTATTATAGGGCTAGAAGATATAGGCCTCTTGGTTTTTAGTTTTTTATAAAAAAGTTTATATATGCATATTCTTTATAATATTAATAAGATTTGACATATCTTTATTAGCAATAAATATCTTATCATAAATAGTAATAAAAAACATAGGATATATCATATGAAATCTCATAATAAAAACAAGACCATATTGGATTTTTTAAAACAAAAGAAAATAATTACTTCTTCAGAGCTCGCGAATACTTTAAAGATTTCTTGGAATACTGCCGATAAATATTTATTAGAGTTGGCTTTAGATAATAAAGTTGAGAGAATTAAAAAAACAGGAGTTAATTTATGGATGTTAAAATGACCAAAATAAAAAGTGAATATCACTTTAGTAAATGGTTTGAAAAAAATTTTAGAAAGTTAGGATATTCAAAAATTATAAGAAAAGACATAGGAATCTTTCCTGATTTTATAATGTTAAAAAGAGGAAAACATTTGAAAGTGGAATTAGAAACTCTTTCTTCAAATTTTTTGTTACACAGGCATGATAAAAGAAAGGTTGATGAGGTGGTATGTATAAAAGAAGATGTTAAATTAGGGATTCCTACAAGGGTAGTTAAGAATTTAAACTATGTTGGGGGAAAGGCAAGAATTTCAGCTACGATTGATAGTTCAACAATGAATATAATTAAAATTTTTCTAAAAAAAGGAAAATATAGAAATAAATCTCATATTATTGAAGAAGCAATTAAATTATTAAAAGAAAAAAATGAATAAAAAAGCCCAAGTAACTGTTTTTATTATTTTGGCAATTGTGATTGTTGGAGTAATTGTGGCTTATTATGCTATGCAAGGAGGAATGAGTCTTACAAAAATTCCTGCAAGTATAGAGCCTGCTTATACTAATTTTTTATCTTGTTTAGAACAAGAAACTTTGATTGGAATAAATGTTTTAGAGAGTAGAGGAGGATATATTGAATTGCCTGATTTTGAGCCAGGATCAACTTATATGCCTTTTTCTTCACAGCTTGAATTTGTAGGTAATTCTATTCCTTATTGGTATTATGTTTCTGGAAATAATATTCAGAAAGAACAAATTCCTTCTAAAAAACAAATGCAAGACCAATTAGGAGATTTTGTTGAGAGGAAAATTAGTGGTTGTAACTTTGATAGTTATTATGACCAGGGTTTTGAGATTGAATTAGGAGAGCCTAGTGCAGATGTTTCTGTTAAAAATAAAGAAGTTAGAATTAACTTAAAGATGGATTTAATCATTAATAAGGAAGATGATAATGCTGTTGTTGATGAACATGAAATAAGTGTTAAATCTAATTTAGGATCTCTTTATGATTCTGCTAGAAAAGTTTATGAAAAAGAACAAGAAGAATTATTTTTAGAAAATTATGGTGTTGATGTTTTGAGAAGTTATGCTCCTGTTGATGGAGTTGAGGTTACTTGTTCTCCTAAAATATGGGATGCAGATGAAGTGTTTGATGAACTTGAAGAAGCTATTGAAGCAAATACTTTGGCATTAAAATCAAGAGGGGTTAGTAAGGATTATTTTGTTGTGGATTTAGGAGTTCAAGAAGAAGTTAGATTTATTAATTCAAAAGATTGGCCTTCTAATTTTGAAGTAGATCCTACAGAAGGGGCTTTATTAATTGCAACTCCTGTTGGAAATCAGCCTGGTTTAGGTGTTTTAGGGTTTTGTTATGTTCCTTATCATTTTGTTTATGATTTGGGTTATCCTGTTTTAATCCAGATTTATGATGGAGATGAAATTTTTCAATTTCCTGTAGCTGTTGTTCTTCAAGGTAATAAACCAAGACAAGCTTTAGAGGTTAGTGCTGTGGAATTTGAAGCTTCTGAAGTATGTAAGCATAAAAATACAAATATTGAGGTCAATGTTTATGATACAAGTTCAAGGTCTCTTGATGCAGATATTTCTTATGAGTGTCTCGGAGAAGTTTGTTATATTGGAGAAACTTCTGGAGGTTTTTTAGAAGATGATTTTCCTCAATGTGTTAATGGAGTTGTTTTAGCTAGAGCAGAAGGGTATAAAGATGAAAGAGTTCTTTATTCTGTAATTTCTTCTGGAAGTGTTGATGTTTTCTTAGATAAACTTTATGAATTAGATGTTGAATTAAAATTAGGAAATAGAGATTATGATAAAAGAGCCATAATTAGTTTTATTTCAGAAGATCATGCAGCAACTGTTGTTTATCCTGAGCAAAAGGGCGTGAAATTAAGTGAAGGCCAGTATGAGATTCAAGTACAAGCCTATAAGGATTCTTCTTTGAAAATTCCTGCTTCTAATCAAGAACAATGTATGGAAGTTCCAAGATCTGGAGTTTTGGGAATTTTTGGATTGACTCAAGAAAAATGTTTTAATATTGAGATGCCTAGTCAGACAATTGATAATTCTTTGGCAGGTGGAGGAAAACAAAACTATTATATTTTAGAGTCTGAATTACAGAGTTCTAGTGTTGTTGAAATTAATGCTGATAGTTTGCCTACTCCTGATAGTTTAGAACAATTACAAGATAATTATCTTTTATTTGAAAATAAAGGATTGGAGATAATGTTTGAATGAAAAATGAAAGGAGGATAAAATGAAAAAAACAACTTTGAGAACAATTCAAAAAATAGTTTGGATCTTAGGATTTGTTGCTGTTGCTCTTTTGGTTTATGGAATTATAAGAGCTTTATTAGTTTAAAATGAGAACAGGAGAAAAACTATCTGTATTATCACAAGGAATAAATGTATTAATATTCTTGTATTTTGCAATAACTTTGTTAAAAATAAATTCTCTAGATGTTATTGGGTTGTCCATTAGTGCTTTTGGAATTTTTATGTCATTAATCTCTAATATTGTTTCAGCTTTAGGAAAATGAAAATAAAAAATAAAATTATGTTTGGAATGGTTTTAGTAGTTGGAATCTTATTTATGATTTCTTTTATTAGTGCAGGTTATATTAGATCAACTCCTTATTATGGTCAGCAATATACAGGGAGCATGATGGGTTTTGATAGAGAGAGTTGTGAAGAGGGTCAGGATTTTTTAGTCCAGGTTGCTCCATTAGGATGTACTCCTACTGTTGTTAGGAGTGATTTGTTAGAGGAACAAAATGTTCCTGTGTTTTGCCAGTTAGCTGCCACAAAAATAAATCCTCTTATAGATGTTGGTGCAATTGAGGATATTTCTTTTTCTGGACAATATCCTCCAGAAGTTAGTGGTGTGGGTTTTCATCCTGCACAAGCTGCTCTAGGTTTTGAGAAAAATCTTAATTCCCCTATTTTGAGTAACATAGGTTATTCAGTTATTGTATTAAAACAGCAACAAGAATCTGAGTTGACTAATTGTGAATCAACTAGTTTAGGAGAAGTTTGTTGGGTTGAAGGAAATTTAACAGCAAAATTAAGATATGATATTGAGAATGCTTTTGGGATTGGAAAAGCAACTTATTATCTTCCTGTGTTTGAAGATTGGGAATGGCAAGAAAAACAAAACCAATATGGTTTTTGGAAAGGAAGAGGATATTTAAGAGCAGAAGGTATTGGTAATACTGGTGCGACAATTTCTGTTTATGATGATGTGAGAAGACTTTCAACTATTGATTTAGAAAAAAGACAAAGTTCAGATCCAATTTTTATTCCAGGGTTTGACTGTTTAGTTGGTTTAAAATTAAGGTTAGATGGATTAGAAAATCCAGATACAAGAGCTGTGTTAGATATTAATGGAGAAATTGTTGAAGTTGGTGAAGGTGAAAAATTTTTAGATAATAAGTGTTGGGTTAGTGGCAAACCTGAAAAACAAGGGCTTGTTGAGAAAGTAAGTATAAGATGTAATACAGATGAAAAAAGAGGGGAAAGATTTAGTTTAAGAATTGTTCCAGAAATTGAATTAGAGATTTGTGATAAAGAAGGAGGAAATTGTGAGGTTAATTCTTATACTGTAGGAGATAAGCTCTATCAATCTGAGGATCTTAATAAAAATGTTTATTTGGGTTTTATTGGAACAACAGGAGATGCAAATAGAGAAGATGATTTATATATGCGATTTATTGAGACTCCTAGAAATACAGAAAAGTTGAGTGATTCTGATCTTGCAGATGTTGCTAGATATGATGATTATTTTACCATATCTGAACAAGGTTCTGTTGTGGCTAAATTCGGAGAATCTATTTTAAAGAGTTATGCTCTTGCAGGAACTCTTGCTTGGGATGCAGTTGTAAATGGAAATTATTATGGTTTACTTTTATATGGGGATAAAAATGAGTTTTATGGAAAAAGAGTGAAAATTCAAGGTTTTTCTGGAGCTAAAAATGTTGATCTTGATGAATTGTCTAATGAGTTAAGAGAAAAATATAATAGTGCTGAAAATGATTATGATAAAGTTTTAAATAGTTTTTCTGGAACAAAATATCCTCCAGAAGCTGAAATTACTCAAGGTGAAGAATCTTTAGCCGCAAAAATATTTCTTGCTTGGGATACAGGTCAGATGAAAACCTCAATAGATCTTTGTAAAGAGTTTAAACAAACTTATCCAGATTCTAAAAAAACTCAGAAAGGAGGAGAATTAAGTGATTGTGACAATAATGTTAAGATTTCTAATTCTGAAGTTTCTGTAAAAGAAATATCTGTGAATAGGAGGATAAAAAGAGTTTCTCTTGAAGGAGTCAATGAGCCTAGTGAAAAAGATTATAGTGCAGAAGTTAGAATCAATGGAGAAACTTATACTCTAAGAAAAAATGAAATGGTTTCTTTAAGTTCGAGTTCTGGAAAAGTTGTGAGAGGATATACAACTAGCATGAATGAGGGTGAAGTTAGGGTAGCTATTAAGGATGTTTGGTCTGGATCTACTTGTTTAAATTATGTTAATAAAGCTGTTGAGGTTGGAGATGATTTAGGCATTAATCCTTTGTTGTTGATAGCATTGATGCAACAAGAGAGTAGTTGTGGATTGAATATAGATTCTGGTGAAGCGTATGGTGTAATGCAAATAAATTACAATATCCATAATGGAAGTTATGGATTAGATAAAGATCCTGAAGAGGCAAAAGAGCAATTAGAAGATGAAGAATTAAATATTGAAATTGGATCAAAAATATTATTAAATTATTTTAAAGAGTATGGTGAAAAAGGACTGGATTTTGATGGTTGTTCTAATAGAGGAATTAAATATGAAGGATGGGAAGCAGCATTAAGAGCCTATAATGGTAAAGGGTGTAAGAAGAGTTATCCTGAACAAGATGCTTTTGTAGAAGATGTTTTAGCTAAGTTTAATGAATTAGGAGGTCAAGAAGTTGTATCTAGTGTTGCAGGAGAATTTATTCAATTAAAAGAGCTTAGAGAGAGTTTTGCTCTTTTTGATGTGAATGTTGAAGAATCAACTTTAAAAGAAATTGGGTGGAAAACAACAGAGAGGAGAATCAATAAAGGAGAAACTAAATTTATTGGCAAGAATAACAAGTATGGAGTTGTTTTGACTAATATTAATTTAAATCAAGTAGCAAAAGTAACAGTTCTTCCTAGTATTAATCGTGCAGGTACAGAGGCTAGTTTTCCTTTTAAGATTGGAATTGAGAAAAGAGGAATTCAATTAACTCCTGAACAAACACAAGATAGAATTGATAGTTTAAATGATGATATTGAGACTTTTGAAAAGCTACATAGTTCTTTAGGAAATGTTGTCAAGACATTAAAGACTGCTTGTTTAGGTGTTGGGACTTATTTGACTCTGAAAAATTTCTGGAATGATAGAAGTGGAAAATCAATTGCAAGACAAGAAGTCATGAGAGGGGAAGGAGGGTGGTATGATAAATGTGAAGGGTTGGTTCGAGAGAATAAAGCAGACTATCCCACAATTGAAGCTTGTTTAGCTAAGAAAGCAGAGGAAATTGAAGATGATGTAGACATAGCATATAAGTGTATTCAAGATCAAAATAAATATCTTAAAAAATTAAGAGAGAATTCAGATATAAGTTCTAAAAAAGGATTATTTGGTGAAACAGTTGTGAATGATGATGCATATTTGAAAAAATATTTAGAGGATGTTAAAGGTGATCTGGAAAAAGATTTAGGAGAAAAATATAAAGAAGGGGTTTCTTATAAAAATGAGAAAATTCTTGCTGCTGATTTTGTTAAAAGATTAAATGTAAATACAACAACAATTGAAGAAGTAAGAGATTTAGAATTTAATCTTTGCTTAAAAGGAGGAACTGTTTTAGATTCTATGTCTGGAAAACAATTAGAAAAAACTGTGGGAGATATTTATATTGGCACTGAACAAATTAATGAAATAAATGCTTTGTCAGAAAAATATGGTGGGGCAAAAATTGATTATGGTTCGAGTGAAAAATTATCAGAAGTAGCTTTTAGTGAGATTATTGAATTTAGACAAGTAAAAAACGATTTTAATTTTGTTCCCGATGATATTCCAGATGATGCTTCTGTGAGAATTTATAAGGACTTAGGAAAAGTTCAAGAATATGTAATTTGGTTAGATGATAAACACCATGTCAAAGAAACTTATATTGTTACAAATATTGGTTTTTTAGCTAAGACTGGAAATGATTCAAATCCTTTAAATTTGGATTATGTTAAATATGGTTCTAAAGATTATGAAAATAAATATATTTCTTCTATAGGAGATGTAGAACCTGTGTTGAGATATTTTGAGACAGAACCATATAAAGGACAACCAGCAATTGTGCCTTTTGATTTAGAAGAAGGGTGGTATGTTTCTGCTAGACAAGTTCTTCCTGTTGGGGGCCAAATTAGTTCTTATGATTCATCTGGAAGAGTTGCTAGTTATTTTTTATGTAATGTTTGGAAAGATGGAAAAGAGCAAAACCGTGGAGGAGATGATAAATGTACTATGATAAATGCCTATACTGGTCAACCTATTAATCAGATTTCTGGACTCAGTAAGGATAAATCTCTAAATTTAGTTGATAGGGCTTTTGAAGCGGTTTATACTGCTCAACAAGCTTATAAATCAGGACTTTCAGGTTATGTTTATATTAGTGATAAGGCTAAAAAAGTTAAGGTTGGAAAACCTGCAGTAGATGTTCCAGAATTAGAATGTTATGATATGATGTCTGCTACTGATTGTAAATTGATGTTTAATGTTTGTGACCCTGTTATTTGTCCTTCAAGTAGGTGTAATTTTGGAGGAGCCTATCATGTGAATGATGTTATCCAGTCAGGAGTAATTGGAAGTGTTGTTTTGTGTTTGCCTAATGCAAGAGAGGGAATTTATATTCCTGTTTGTTTGTCAGGAATTCATGCAGGAATTGATGGATGGTTATCTGTTTTAACTTCTTATAGAAGTTGTTTAGAAAAAAGTTTAGAAACAGGAGAACAAGTTGGAATTTGTGATGAGATTCACAGTTTTTATGTTTGCGATTTTTTCTTTAGACAAGGTCTTCCTTTAGTAAAAATAGTTCTTCCTAAAATATTAGATGTGGTCTTTGGTCAGAATGTTCGAGGAGGAGGAGAATATTTAGGAATTCAAAGCTCTTTGGCAAATGCAGGAAAATCTGTGAGTTATTTTACTCAGTATTATGCGGCTAATTCTTATAAAGCATTTAAGGCAAGATCAACAGAAGAAGTTGGTGGAGAAATTTGTAAGGCATCTATCTCAGGAGTGTTTCCTTTGGGAGGGGATATGATTGACCAGTTAACAGAACCTGATTCTCCTGTTATGTATTCTGGAAATTTTGAGGAGATTCCTTTTAGCACAGTCACAAGCCCTCCAACATCTCATTACAAAGTATTTTACCATATTTTTGCAGGAAGAGATAGAGGAGCATATTATAAAGTTTATTTAAAAGAAGGAGCTGAGAGTTCTTATTATCAAGACACTGCTTATTGGAAAATAGTTGATCAAGGATATCTTCCTATTGGGGAAACAGTTTCTGAATCAAAGGATTTTCTTGCTCAATCTGGTTATAAACAATTATGTATTAGGGTGAATGAACAAGAGCAATGTGGGTTTAAACAAGTGAGTACTAGTTTTGCAGTTAATTATGTTAAAGATAAATATATGGAAGAACAAACTTCTCAACAAGATGTTAAAAATTCAAAAGAATGTGTTGCAGGAACTTCTAGTTGGTATAGTGCAGCTAGCACTAGTATTCAAGGTGCTTTAGAAGAAGCAGCTAGTCCTGCTATTTATGAGAGAGGAATTATAAGGATTTGTGCAACAGATAATCCTGGGCAAGGAAGTGATATTAATGCTGGAATGAATAACTCTAGGTGGGTTCCTGTTGGAGTTTGTGAAGATATTAGTGAAAACATGAGGTGTTGGCTTGATACAGATAGTGTGAAAAGAGTAATAGAAAATACAAAAATAGAAGCTGAAGTTTTAGAAGATCTAACAAAGAATTATTTAGAAATATTAGAAAAAGAAGGAGATTATTATTCTCAAGAAGAAATTGATTTGGTTATTGGTGAAATGGAAGAAGGATATGTAACCCCTGATCAACAAATAGATCCTATAACAGGAATCATTGAAGGAGTATTTTTAGATTATCAAAAAGCTCATTTATATTTTTTAAGAGGTGAAGGTTATAGAAAATTAGCTAAACAATTATATGATAAATTGACTAAGCCTGCTGATGAAGCCGAGGGAGATGGTGGAGGAGAGTCTAAGGAGCAATCAGAAGAACCTGGGCCAAATGTTGAAGAACCTGAAGAAATTCCAGA
>JAFCGC010000019.1 GCA_017608305.1 Candidatus Pacearchaeota archaeon | reverse complement strand
GACTTTCAAAGAGGTTAGTATCTAACCTAACCTCTATAATATTCTAAGAACTAAAAATATAACGCAATTCATCTGTCAGTTAAAACAAACAGATTTCTTGCTAGCATTTAACTTTTACCAGAATGTCTCTCCTCAACCAATCTTTCGTGAGAAAGAATTTCATACCTAGGATAAGGGTTATAAGAAAGTTCTTTTGATTTATCAACTTCTCTAAGAATCTTTTTATTTTCCAAATCTCGCACAATTCTACTAGTTTCTATCACTAAATCTTTATTGCTAAGAATATCTTTTATACCAGGATTTTCACTAGGCATAGGATATAAATTAGTAAATGCAGTTAAAAAAACTTTTTTCCCGATATTATTATCACAATACCTATTGATATTTTCAAGAAATTCTTCTTTTTTCTTGTGCATAATCATAGAGACCTAAAAACTTTATGAGAATTATTGTAATTGCCCAACAAATTTTGGTTGCTAGATGCATAAACTGTGAGGTTTTATCTGAATTCATAGAGAGTTGATCTGAATCCTTCGGAGGCAACATGAAAGATTCAGGGATGTTGGATCTAAAACCCGCAGGAGGTTTTTATCCTAAATAACCTACTTCTTGAGGAACAGCTGCTTTTGCTGATTTTAAGAAATTCTCTTCTACTTTTTTATAAACTTCAATAGTAGATTTATTTACACTTGGTTTTATTTTTCTAAAGGCTTCATCAAAATGTTTCTTTTTTACTTCTTTTGAAGACTTTGATTCTCTTAAAGCAAGCATAGCTGCTTCCCTAACAAAAGCTTCTAAATCAGCCCCAGTATATCCAATTGTTTTTTTAGCAAGCTCTTTAATTTTAACATTTTTTGCTAAAGGCATCTTTTCTGTGTGAATTCCTAAAATCATTTCCCTTCCTTTTTCTTCAGGAGAACTAACAAGCAATATTCTATCAAATCTTCCTGGTCTTAATAAAGCTGAATCAAGTAAATCAGGCCTATTAGTAGCAGCAACAACTAAAATATCATTTATCTCATCTAAACCATCCATTTCTGCAAGCATTTGATTTAAAACTCTTTCAGTAACCTTTGTTCCAGAATCTGCTCCTCTTTTTCCAGCTAAAGAATCAATTTCATCAAAGAAAATAATGCAAGGAGCAACTTGTCTGGCTCTCTCAAAAATTTTTCTCATCCCTTCTTCTGATTTCCCTACCCACATACTTAATAAAGAAGGCCCTTTAACTTGAATAAAATTAGCTTCTGATTCCTTTGCAACTGCCTTTGCTAAAAGAGTTTTCCCTGTTCCAGGAGGACCATAAAGTAAAATTCCCCTTGAAGGTCTTATTCCCATTCTTTTAAATCCTTCTGGGTATTTTAAAGGCCATTCAACTGCTTCTTTTAATTCTTGCTTAACTTTATCTAAACCACCCACATCATCCCATCCAATATTTGGAGTTTCCACTAAAACTTCTCTCATCGCAGAAGGTCTTACAACCTTTAAAGCCTCTGTAAAATCAGCTTGCTTAACAACAAGTTTTTCTAATACTTCTGGAGGAATTACTTCTTCATCAAGTTGAATTTTATGTAAATGCTGCCTTAAAACATTCATAGCAGCTTCTTTTGATAATGCTTCTAAATCAGCTCCAACAAACCCATGAGTTAAATTTGCAAGTTCATCTAATTTAACATTTTTTGTTAAAGGCATTCCCCCTGTATGAATTTTTAAAATAACTAATCTCCCTTCTTTATCAGGAACATTAATATTAACTTCTCTATCAAATCTTCCTGGCCTTCTTAAGGCAGGATCAAGTGCATTAACCCTGTTTGTAGCTCCAATAACAATAACTTTTCCCCTTGATTTAAGACCATCCATCATAGTTAAAATTTGGGACACAACTCTTCTTTCAACTTCTCCCTGGACATCCTCTCTTTTTGGAGCAATTGCATCTATTTCATCTATAAAAATAATTGTAGGTGCTGCTTTTTCAGCTTCTTCAAAAATATCTCTAATCTTTTTTTCAGATTCTCCATAAAATTTTGACATAACTTCAGGACCATTAAGTAAAATAAAATTAGCCTCTGATTCATTTGCAACTGCTTTTGCTAAAAGAGTTTTACCTGTTCCAGGAGGACCATGTAATAAAACTCCTTTTGGAGGTTCAATTCCTAATTTATCAAAAATTTCTGGGTGCTTAAGAGGAAGCTCAACCATCTCTCTTATTTTTTTAATTTCTTCTGATAATCCACCAATATCTTCATAAGTTATTTCAGGAATTTTTTCATCTGTAATTTCAACTGCTTTTGGATTTAAAACAACCTCTGTATTTTCTGTAACTATAACTGGTTGACTAGGATTTGTATTCACAACTAAAAATCTTATTTGAGTAATTCCTCCCCCTAGATTTCCAAAAAAGTTTCCAAATTCTTCCCCTAACATTTCTCCAAAACCATCTCCAAGACCCATATCAGAAAATAAATCTTTTCTTCTTTGAACACCTCCCAAAACAACAACATCCCCTTTAACAACACTTCTTCCTAAAAGACCTCTCCTTAAACCATCAGCATCAGCTTGGACCATTATTCCTTTTTGAGCAGGGGCAATAATAATTTTCTTAGCCTCCCTAACTGCTGCTTTTGAAACACTAACAACATCTCCAAGGCCTGTTTTTGCATTTCTTCTTAAAATTCCATCAATTCTAATAATCCCTTCACCAACATCTGCAGGATAAGCTCGATCAGCAATCGCAACAGTTTCTCTATTCCCCTTAATTAAAATAACATCTCCTCTCTGGATATCCAACTCCCTCATTAGTTCAACATCTATCCTAGCAATTCCCTTATAGGCATCGTCTTGCAAAGCCTCTACAACTTTTAATTTAACATCTTTTATTTTCATTTATCTAAATCTCCCTTTGTGTCTAAGTCTTTCTCCAAAATCTAAAGAAACTCTACCCATATCTTCAAAACATAATTTAACCATTTCATCCATTACTTTTCTCTGCTCATTCATAAAAGACACAATTTCTTTAGGAATTGAAACCGCATAACTATTTCCAACCAATCTCATTTTAACTCTAAAATCTTTATTTTTCAGGTTAATAAACTTATTGTACTCTTGCTCATCGACAGGATGAACAATCTTCACAGAACATTTAGGACAAACCACTATCCTTAATTTAAATCCATTTTTCTCTATTTCAGACTTTTTCATTTCTTTCTTACAAATCTTGCACAAAATAGGATTATCAAATATATCTGTCATTTTACTTAAATAAATTCTTCCTTTTCTTATTCATTTTATAAATAACACCAATAAATTCTATAATAATTAACACAAGAAAAATCCAAAAAGCTACTAAGTAATTCCAATGCCAAAGCAATACTAAAAATATTAAATATAAAGGCAATACAATTGTATAACGAAGACTATCTATTTTAAATAATTCTAATGCTGTTTTTTTACTAACTTTTGTTTTTGCCATTTTATTTTTTTACAATTTTATT
This sequence comes from Candidatus Pacearchaeota archaeon, assembly GCA_017608305.1. Taxonomy (GTDB): domain Archaea; phylum Nanobdellota; class Nanobdellia; order Pacearchaeales; family GW2011-AR1; genus JAFCGC01. Next base: position 6,277 of record JAFCGC010000019.1, on the reverse strand, counting down.
AGGTAACTCTAAATAAACCAACACCAAAAAGAATAATATTAAAAAAAACCAAGATTCAGATGTAGCATTAAAAGATCTAAATAAGAAAGTAATTCCGATTGCAATAACGGCTGAGATTATCATATTAACTAAACTTCCTTTCACAGATTTCTTTCTTTGTTTATCCATTTTGTATACACCAATAGTATACACCAGAAATATACACTTTATAAATATTTTGGTAGTTAAGGCTTTGCACAATTTTAAGATCTATCTTGTGCAGAATACCTTTTTGCACAATCTAAAAAATCAATTTCTATTTTAGATTTGAAGAAACCCCGGAAGAAAAGGTGATAATTAAAGAATTTCTTTCATAGCTTGAGGATCTATCACTTTCATTTCGAAAGGTCCTTCTTGCTCCATATCTGCATTATCAGAATTAAAATTCCATCTTCCGAAGTATGAAAGTTCATCTGCTTTATCAGTTCTTTCACCTTCATAAGTTATAACATGAGGATTTACCAGATGATCATACTTGACTGTTGAATGTACTCCTACTGCTCCTAAAATACCTTGAATCATTTCAATTCCTTCTCTAGCTTGTTCAGGGTTTTCAATAGAACTTTCATCATATAATTTACCAAATCTTACAGAACTTTCATCAATAGCTCCATTAACAACAGCAAATCTTCGAGCATCATAAATTCTTCCTTCTAAAACCCCCTTTGATAATTTATCTCTTTGCTTTTCACTTTGAGCAACAACAAAAGGAACCCTAATTTGAGCATCTGGTTGTCCTTCAGGAGCTTGTCGATATTCTCCTTCAAAAGTTACATGATAACCATCCTCTCTTGCTTTGTCCCTTGTTGAAGATAAGTTTTTATCAAAAGTTAAATCTGCTAATTTTGCTGTTCCTTTCATCAAAAGGTTTTTTAATCTCATATCAAATTATCAAGAAATACAGTTTATAAAGATTTCTATACTATTGTAACTAAGAAGTAATTATAATAAAATTATTGTGCAAACCCTACTTATTATTGTGCAACTTGCACACATTTATGCAAGCCCTATGTTTCCACCACAATCATCTTTAAAAAATTTATTTAGAAGTATATTTCATGCTAAAAGTATTTGAAAAAAACTCTTGGTTTTCTTGGACAATAACAACAATAATCGCAGCGGTTATTTTTTATCTTTCATCTTTAGAGTTTGCTCCAGGAACTCCCACAACAAACATTTTATCAATAATTTATCATATTATGGCATTTTTTTTCTTAACTTTATTTTTATTAATTTCATCAATCAAAAGAAAACATCTGACTCTAATTCCTTTGGCTTTAATTTTATCTTTTATTTACAGTATTCTCGACGAAGTTCACCAGTATTTTGTTCCTGGAAGAAGTTCTGGATTATTTGACATCATGATCAATACAACAGGAATTATTTTTGGTTTTATATTATATTATATTTTTATAAAGCTCAAACAATAAAATAGCTTCACTCATTTTATTCGCTCATATTAAGGAAAAATTATTAACAAAAAAATACCTATTTGTTTCTAAGAGATTACTTTTTAATAATAACAAACTAATCTATGAGTATTACGAATCAATTTTTTATGAAGAAAACCAAAATCTTAAAAACTAAAAAAAACTAGAAATCCTATGAATTTTCAGAAAAGGGTGAATTATTTATGGAATAAATTTTGGTATTTACTATGGAAAGATAATTCTTGGAAAGGATGGATATTTGCAGTAATTTTTTTATTTGTTTTTATAAAATTTATATTTCTCCCACTTCTAAGTTTAATAACAGGAACTTCATTACCCCTAGCAATAGTTGAATCTTGTAGCATGCATCATGAAGGAAATTTTGATGAATGGTGGGAAAAAGCAGGAGGATGGTATGAAGAAAAAGCCATTTCTAAAGAAGAATTTAAAGAATTCAAATTAAAAGGTGGATTTGAAAAAGGAGATATTTTTTTCATTTTAGGAACAAAACCAGAAAAACTCAAGGTAGGAGATGTAATTATCTTTGAAGCGGGAAGACAAAATCCTTTAATTCACAGGGTTGTAAACCTAGATCCCCTTCAGACAAAAGGAGATAACTGGAGAACTAATTCGCAACAGTTAGATGAAGAAAAAAATATTGAGAAACATCAATTAACAGGAAAAGCTACAATAGTAAGGGTGCCTTATATAGGCTGGATAAAATTAATTGGGGCAGACATATGGAATAAAGCTTTATATGGCAGAAATTTTAGATATTTTCCAGAAGGGTTGTGTAAATAAAACAATCAAAAAACTTAAAAAAGGGGTAAACTTAAAGTAAAAAATCAAAAATGGAATTTTGTCCTAAATGTGGAGCAGTACTGATTCAAAAGAGAAAAAAATACGGATGTCCTAGATGTACATATTCTACAAAAGATAAAGTAAAATTATCAACTTCTGAAAAAATAGAAGAAAAAAAAGAAGTTGCAGTGGTTTCAGAAAAAGATACTCAAGTTTCCCCAATTATATCAGAAACATGCAAAGAGTGTGGAAATGAAAAAGCTTTTTTCTGGACAATTCAAACAAGAGCAGGAGATGAAGCAGAAACTAAGTTCTACAAGTGTACAAAATGCGACCACACTTGGAGAGAATATAGATAATAACTAACATAGTTATAAAATAACATTATCTGTGTTTGAGTAGAGAATATCGGTAATTAACATTCCACCAATATTTTAGTTGAATTAGCCCAATTTAACCACAAAGAAATTAAACATGAAGCTTGAACTTGGGAATCAACATTATGAGGAGTATATCTGACTGAAAAAATTCCATCTAATTCATTATTAAAAAACTGGTTCTGGCAAAAATGTTCTAATCCTAAATCACAAGCATTTCCAGGAACACTAGCATAATTTAACAAAAAACTTTCCTCCATAAAAACATAAGGAATCTTTACATCTTCTGCTAAAACAGGCTCAAAATAATCTTTTATTATTCCCAATCCAATTTCTTGTATTCTCTTATAAAACTCTTTGTCTAAAGGAGTCTCTCTTGCTTTCTTAGCAAAATCAACACTTAATTTAGCACTTGGCCCCCAACCCTCCAGGTCTTCCAGGAGCATGCTCAATCAAGGGAGGAATTTCATAAATAAAGGTTTCATTTAACTCTCTTGACATAAAAAAATAATTCTTGAATTCTTTTTAAAAATTATTGTGTTCAAATCTTTATGGCCCTGGAGATAATTAATAAAAAGTTATTATTATATTTTATTTAAAGAATAAATAACACCCTATCTGGGAACAGTTCTTTTTGTCTATTTTAATGGGCTACAATTACCCTGCTTTACTTTAGAAGCTGAAGCAGAGGCTTATGAGGAGACATATAGGCCAGAAAAGGCAGAAAGGATAAGGCAGTTTTTACAGCATTTATAGGGACTTATTTATAATAAAAAATTGATAAATTAAATAGTTCTATATTTACATTTAAACCATATTTGTTTTTTTCATCTTCCACAAAAAATTGTTTTTCGCTTTCTAATCTTGTTTTATATTCCTTCTCTTTTAAGATCTTTATCTGTTCTTCTTTAAACTTTATGTTCCTTCTCAAGCCTAATATTTCTTTATGCTCACGAGCGTGATTTAATTGGGATTTTAATTGCCTTAATCTCTTTTTTGCATTTTCAAGTTCAAAATCTTTTTCAGTAGATTGATCTATATAATGTTTGTAAACCCTTTCAATTTCCCTTTCTAACCTTTCCTTTAATAAACTAAGGGCATGGGAATATTCCTTTTTCTTTTTAAGATTCTCGCGAACCTTTTTCTTTGCAACTTCATACTCTTCATCAATATCCTCAGGCTCAATTTCTTTGCTTTTGCCTGTTATGGTTTTAAAAGATTTTAAACTAATATTAACAGCTTTATTATTTTTTACAAAAACTTCACTTAGAAATTTCTCTTTTTCATTGAGATATTGTAATGAAACAAGAAACATGAACCTAGAAAAATATCCTTCTTTTACCTTTTTACCAGGTTTCTTTGAATTCGCAACTATTTTAAAAATAGTTGCCTGTCCTTTGTTTTTTAAATCCTTATTAACAATCATCTTAATCAAGTAAATCTGAATTTAGTTTATTTGTAATTTGATATTCTTCAATTCCCTTATTTATTTGATCTTCTACTTCATCAATTTTTTTAGCAAATTTTTCCAAATTATCTTTTGATTCAATAAATGCATTCATAAATCTTTCTTGAATTTTACTAGACCCTGATTTGCCTTTAGAATCTAATCCCATATTTATTAATATTACGGGCAATTCCCCCATTACTAATCCAATGCAACACATTTTTTTTATGATTAGATCTATAATATACTCCTCAATTGTATTTTTAGTTGCTAGAGCATAAACATTAATGTTCTTTTTCTGGCCAATTCTATCTAATCTCCCAATTCTTTGTTCAACACGCATAGGATTCCATGGAAGATCATAATTAATTATATTATTACAAAATTGTAAGTTCAATCCTTCTGAACCGGTATCTGTACTAATTAGAATTTGAGCTTTATCTTTAAACTTTTTTATTCTTTTATCCTTCTCACCAGGGTTTAATCCTCCAAAAAATTCTATAAGAGGTAATTTCCCTGGTTCTAACTTTGACACAATATATTTCAAGGTTGCTGGATGTTTTGTATAGATCATAATTTTAGCATGTTTATCTTTAGAAAGAATCTTGTCAACAACTTTCATCAAAATACTTATTTTTGAACTTATTTTTATCTTTTTATAATCTTTTAATATTTCTTTTGCAAAATTTTTTGTAGATAGATGGTATTTTGGATCATTTACTATTCTTTTTAATGATTGGATTGATGATTTAGAAGAGCTTGTAATTTTAGGCAAAATGGAATATATTGCCATCTTTGTGTCTATTTTCTCTTCCTTCCAATTTAAGTAACGTTTCATTAACAATTCTATAATTTTTTCATATATTTGATATTCCTCGTCCGTTAAATTTACCTCAATCACTTTAGCTATTCTCTTATTATACTTGACTCTTGTTTCGTCTCTCTTCCTCCTAATCATGACTTCGTCTAATTTATCCTTTAGTTCTTCAGGGTTTAGGGGATGTCGTTTATCTTCCTGCAATAAATATTTTTCTTTAAACTTAGAAAGAGTGCCTAAATGGCCTCTTTTCAATAAATAAAGCAGGTTATAGAGTTCAAGTAAGTCATTTTGAAAAGGAGTAGCAGTTAATAATAACAATCTTTTCTTTTGAAGCCTATCAACAAATTTCCATCTGTCAGTTCTACGATCTTTTAATTTGTGTGCTTCGTCAACAATAATTAAATCCCAATAGATATTGTGTGCTTTCTCATGATTAAATCTTTTTAATTTTTTATTAAAACATTTAACTTTGTCTAAGGAAGCAATAAAATATTTGGGCTTGTCCCAATCAGATTTGTTATGAACAAATTTAAAATTTAAGTTGAATTTTGATTTTAATTCTTCTTTCCATTGATTCATCAAAGAAGGAGGGGTTAGTATTAAAATCCGTTTAGCTAATTTTCTGAATATTAATTCTTTTAAAACCATGCCAGCTGTAATGGTCTTTCCTAATCCCACTTCATCAGCAAGTAATGCTCTACAATCCATGTCTCTTAAAATTTTTATTGCTCCTTCTTGCTGGTGAGGCAAATACTCTAAATTATCCTTTATCAAAGGATATGATATTAATTTGTCTAGCTTTGGTTTTTTAGATCTTTCAAATGACTTTAGTTTTAGTTTCAAAATATTTGCTTTTTCAAACTCTTTATTTTTAACTTTTTGTAGAATTTTTTTATCTTTTTTAGAATATGATTCTATTATCCTGACATGTTCTTTGATAATTTCTCCTTCATCTTGAGGAACCATCTCATCTTCGTCATATAGATCTTCTGGAGTCACAGCCCAGATAGGTTTTTCAAATCCATATCTTGTAACAACTGTTCTATCTGGTGATTTCAAGTTTTTGTCAGTCTTCTCTTTTTTTTCTTTATTATGAATTATAACCATTTTGAGGGGAAATAGCCAAAAAAACTAGAATTATTGCCCTTTTAAATTTTTGGGTTATGTTACTACTGAGAAGTATAAAAATTTGATATTGCTTCAATTTATTAGTATTTTTGAGTATATAAAACTTATGATTGCAAAATTTATGTATTCAGAAGAGACATATGTCACTAGCAACCGAAAATTAGTTTGCAAGTAAAATCAAACTAATTTAATGAAAAAAGAATTAATAAGAAAAATTTTCTTCAAACTTAAATTA
>JAFCGC010000018.1 GCA_017608305.1 Candidatus Pacearchaeota archaeon | reverse complement strand
AGCATCACATGTAGAATTTGAATTATATTGCCAACAATTACCACTCCAATTTGTTTCACAATGAGGTTGACTCCATTGATCAGAATACCAATTACATCCAGTTGCATTTCCACATTCAGCAGAATTTATATCATACATCCAACAATTTTTAGGTGCAAAATCTGAATGATCACACCATCCACCAATATCAGTACACCATTCTGTTCCATTTCCAAACCCATCACACCAACTATCATTTGTCCAAGTACAGTTATCTGCATAAGCAGCAAGACAATTCGCTTCATTTAAACCCATACACACTTCTGCAATACTCCAATCTCTTTCACACCAACCAGAACCAGTACCATTACTCCATTGACAATTTGTACTATGATATGAATAAGAAATATTAGTAATATTATTTAATCCTTCTCCACTAACTAAATATGAATTATTGATAAAAGAAATATTACCTGTGACATAATCAAGAGAATAATTGCCAGAATCAATAAACCCATTACTTCCATTTACAATATAAAAAGAATCTGTTTTCCAGCCACTTCCTAAATAATCAAGACTAAATGAATGACTCTCATTTATTTCATTATCTGCTAATCTTGCACTTGAAATATCTAAAGTTTCATTTATTACATGAGAATTTCCTTCACAAACAGAATAATTTTCATCATATCTCCAACAACTTGCCCCCTTAAAATCACACCAGCTTCCCCATTTATCAAGAATCCATTCACAACCAGCAGCCATACAAGTATTATTATCATTCCAGGCAAAACAATCTCCTTCAACAAAACCACAATAAGAATCTGCATAACAACTTGGATCCCCGCAATCAATTAAACCATCATCATTATCATCTTCCCCATTCCAACAAATCTCAACATCTTCACCAATATTAGGCACACAAGTACCATCATCTGAAGTACCTTGCCATTTACAACTTCCTGATTGATTTGCAATATTTGTCCTTCCTATAGCAGTACAATCACTCTGAGAATAACACCTATCACAAGCATCTTCACAAATCTTATCTCCTTTTTCAAGGCAATATCCCCCTATTAATGTACTATTATCAAGAATCCATTTACAACCTCCCCCTACAGAATTTGCCTTACTCTGAGCACAATAATAACCTGGTCTTTTTGTAGAATCATTACTCGCATAATCCCCTAAAAACCTACAATCTCCACAATCTTTATCACAATCTCCTGCAACTCCTTTTTTAAATTCAGGTTTTGCTTTACAATAACCTATTCCATTAGGGGCACCTGTATCAGCTTCATATTCACAAATTCCAAGAGTAGATTCACTACATGAAATCTTAGCATTAGTTGCATTAACAGGATTTCCATTACTATCTTTTAATTCACAAGCAAAACAAGCTTTATTACAATTATCTTCATCATTAAATTTATATTCACATCTTCCTGTTGGAACAGAAACATTTCCTTCACAATAATTCTCTACAATCCATTTTCCTCCAGCAGCCTTACAATTCCTCTTATTTTCAATTTTCATTAAATTCTTTGTACCATTTCCAAAAACATCATCAGATTTAAATTCACACATCTTAGTACCATTATTCCATCTACAAGGCATATACCAAGGATCAGAAGAAATTAATTGACAATTACTTTGTCTATCACTTTCTTGTTCTTTATTATTTGCATCATCACAAGACCCTGCAGGAGGATTAGACATTTGATCCCAACACGAAGTTGTGAGTTTATTCTGAGAACAACCTGTGCCCTGCCATGAACAACAACTGGCTAATGAAGGAATAGTATTACATAAGCCAGAACTATTAACCATCGTACAATTTACTCCATTTATATTAATCTCATCTGCATTTGCATGACTCGCATTTGTATTACATTGTCCAGCAGTAGAATTATCACATCCTAAAATCAAACCACAATTAGTAATATTCATATCAAAAATATAACACCCAGGATTCCAATCATTCATTATACTATCATTAGTGTCCATACTCCAACCAGAAGGATCATTACATATTCCTCCAGCACTCGCATTTGACCAATTAGTATATTGCCACCAACAATAATAAGTATCCATACATTCTCTTTCTGTTGAAAAGTTACCACACCCTGTTAAAGACATATTCATAAAACACCAACCATCAATTCCTGCGTCTCCTGATGCATCATCTGTCCAAGCACAATTTAAAGAATAATTATTACCCTCACAATGAGTTTGATTATAACCTTTCCAAGAATCCCAAAGCCAACATTGAACTTCCTCACACATCCCATTACTTACCCAAGAATCCCAATAACAAACAGATGAATGATTATTACAATCTGCTTCTGAATTATAATTCCAGCAACCTTTTTCCATACACCAACTTCCATCCCATGAACAACTTAAATTAGCAGTATTATTCAAACAAGCTGTTTGATTTGTTCCGTCCCAACTCCAACAACCTGCTCCTTGACAAGAATTCCATTTCCAATCACAAGATATTCCTGCAGCACTCTCACAAGCTGTTTGGTTTGGATAAAGACTTGAATCCCAACAATTTCTTTCTTTGCAATAACTATCAGTAGAATCCCATGTACAATTATTTGCTCTCCAATCTTTTTGAGCATTACAAACTTCTTCTGAGGTATAAACAGAACATCCTTGTTCATAACAATCCCCCCAACCACATCCACTCGAATTTCTACAAGTAGCCTCACCCTCAATTGCCCAACAATCAACACCTGACCAAGCACCATTACTATAACAAGTTTCTTTCCAACTACAACCTAAACCTTTTTCATTATTTTCACAAGATGAATTATCTGTTCCTGAAAAACTCCAACAAGAAACATCAGTACAAAAACTCTGTGTTCCTCCTGCTTGCCATGTACAATTTTTTGTAGCAATATCTAAACCCTCACAAGCAGTTAGAGTTGATACAGACCAACAATTATATTCTTCACACCAACCCCCCCAAGAATCATTTCTCCAAAAACAACCAGACTCTCCAGCACATGTAGCATTAGTTGTGAATACCCAACAATCAGCAGAATATACAAAACTCAAACTAACTAAAATAAAAAATAAGAATATTACTAATACAAAATATCTTTTCATCCCCACCATCTTTTTATTAATATTATATTAGAAAAAATAGTTTATAAATGTTTTTTATTTCTGTTTCTTTTTTATTCCAATTCCAATTCCAACAACTACAAATAAAACAATAAGAACAACCCATAACCAAGCCCAACTTTTTTCTTTTTCAGCTGCAGCTTCTTCATCTGCAGCAGTACTAGCAACAACTTCCTCGTCTTCAGGAGCTAGAGAAGGAGTCTCAAAATATTCATGTATTAAAAGAACAGTAAAGTCTGCTTTGTTACTTTTAATCTCATTTAAAGTAACACTCAAGTCATAATAATTATCATCTGTAACTTCAATTTTTTCTGTTTGCCCAGGACTTAAAATTAAAGTTTGTTTTTCTGATGAAACTTCTATTGTAGCTGTCTTAGAAGTTAAACCAGTAACCCCAAGAGAATGATAAGTTCCATCAACCTTGAATTTTATTCTTTGTTTAGAACCTAATTGTCTAGTATAACCTGATTCTAATTTACTTTCATGAATTGTAAAAGTATTTGTCCAAGCAGAACTTGATCCTCCACCACCACTAGAAGAACTACCACTACTACAAACAGTTGTTGAATAAGAAGCAGTTGATGTTCCATTAACTCCTGCAAGATCTGCACAATCAATAGTATAAGAATATTCGGTTCCACAACTCAATCCTGTTGCAGCTATAGTTTGGCTAGTACCTGTTTCTCCTGATACAAGTTGCGATGTACCACTCCTAATAGCACTACACTCAGAACCCATTCCACTGCCTGTTTCTGTAATTGTTATAGTAAATGTAATAGAATCTTTTGTTGAAACACTAGCAATACTTAATGCAGGAGCAGTATTATCAACTACAACATCTTGAAGTAATTTAGTATTATTTGCATTGCCAGAAGCATCTGTAGACCACACAGTTATATTATAAGTTCCATCTGGAACATGAGATGTATTAAATGACGCATAATAATAACTTCCTGATTTAGTTGCAGAAGCAGTGGCGTTTTGCTTTCCTGTAACATTTGTTATATTAAATGTAACTGTTTGTGCAGTAGAAAGTGCATCTAATACAGAAGAATTAAATGTAATTGTTCCTGAATAATTTCCTCTTGTAACTTGTGAAGTAAAATTAATTTCCCAAGGAGAAGTCCTATCAATTGTTATCTGAATCGCTTCTGTATTATTTAAATTACCTAATTGAGTATCATTTGCCCAAACAGTTATATTATATTTACCCTCAACAAACTTAGTAACATTAATAGTCAAATTATTATGGAAATACCCTGCCCCAGAAGCATTTGCAGTAAGAGAATAATTTTGTTTTCCTGAACTATTTGTTATATTAAAAAAGACATCATTATGAACAGTTCCCATTGTCGCATCAACAATACTAACATTCAAATAAATAGTATTAGAAGAAAAATTTGAATAAGCAGTTGTATTTGTAAAATTAGTAACAGCAGGGGGAGTACTATCAAATGTTACTTCTTCTGCTTCAATTGACCAAGCACGATCTGTCCCATTATCAGCCAACGCAGTAATATTATATGTTCCATCATCTATTCCAGAAATACTCTGTTCAGTTGCATTCAAAACAATTGCTCCTGCAGTCTCATTCCACATAGTTACTAAAATAGTACTAGTTTCATCAACAGGTTCTGTGCTTGTATTATAAAAAACAGTAACATTATATGAAAATGTTGCAGCAGAAATATTTATAAAAGTAAGATTAACAGTAATATTCATTGTGCTAGAATAATTCCCATATGAAATAGGACTCTGAATACTCGCTGTACCTACAGCAAGAACAAAAGCAACAAAAAGCATAACTATTAGAGAAAAACTCAATGCCAAAAAATTTCTTTTAAACTTTTTTCCCATCATCCCTTTTAATAATAATCATTATTAGGAAAAATACTTTATAAATGTTTTTCTTCTAGGCAATGGATTTTAGAAAACATGTTTTCTAAAAATATACAAAATTTTATAAAGAATAACAACCATAAATAAAAACCAAAAGGTTTTTTATCCAAATCCCTCGGAGGCCAAGTGAAAGATTTGGTTTTGGATGCTGGATTCATAAAAACCCGCAGGAGGTTTTCATCATGAATAAAGAAAAAACTTTAGTTTTAATAAAACCTGATGGAGTTAAACGCCATCTAATTGGAGAAACTCTAAAAAGATTTGAAGCTCGAGGATTAAAAATAGTTGCATTGCAGATGGCCCACCCAACAAAAGAACAAATGGATGTACATTATCCAAAAGATAAAAAATGGATAACTAATCTTGGAACAAACACAATAAAAAGTTATGAAGAATTTGAAGTTCCTTCATCTTTAAAAGAAGATTACAATACAGAAAATCCTCATGAAATCGGATTAAAAGTTAGGGAATGGTTAATTGATTTTATGACTTCAGGTCCTATTGTTAAAATAGTTATCGAAGGTTTACATGCAATTAAAATGGTTAGAAAAATTATAGGACAAACAATTCCTGCTTTTTCTGAAGTCGGAACAATAAGAGGAGATTTTTCTGTTGATTCTCCTGCATTAGCAAACATGAAAAAAAGGGCAGTAAGAAATTTGATTCATGCATCAGGAAATAAACAAGAAGCAGAACACGAAATAGCTCATTGGTTTTCTCCTGAAGATATTTACAGTTACAAAACAATTAATGATTTTATTTAAGAAGATTAATAAAGTTTATTTTATAAAATAGTTTATGCCAAATTATTATAAAAAAATTCAAGAAATAAAAAACAAATCTTTCCCAACATTAAAAAACCATAAAATAATTGTGAAAGAAAATAAAATTTTTTGGGGGGCACGAGTCATTTATCTCTATTTCTTTTCATTTTATGTTATTGGCAGAGGAACTGAAAAAAGATTCACAACAGGGGGAATAGCACACGAACTTTCTCATATTGAAATGTTTAAAAAATGGGGTTTTTGGAAGACATTAACACTCTTTTTCTTACAGTATTTCTCTATAAATATTAGGAGAAGGATTGAAGCTGGAGCAGATATGAATGCAATAAAAAGAGGGTATGGTAAAGAACTTTATAAAACAAGAAAAAAGAAAACACCAAAAAGAATAAGAAAATTATTGAATAAATATTATTTGTCTCTTGAAGAAATAGAAAGATATACAAAAAAACAAAAATCCAAATAATTATTCAACCAACCCACTTTCTCTCTTCAACAATTCAGCTTTATCTGTTCTTTCCCAACTAAAACCAGGCTCTGTTCTACCAAAATGACCATAAGCAGCTGTTTGCCTATAAACAGGTTTTCTTAAATCAAGACCCTCAATAATTCCCTTAGGAGTTAAATTAAAATTCTTTCTAACAAGTTCTGAAATTTTTTCTTCTTCAATTTTATTTGTCCCAAAACAATCAACATTAACTGAAGTTGGATCAGCAACTCCAATAGCATAACTCAAAGCAACTTCACATTTGTCTGCTAAACCCGCAGCAACAATATTTTTAGCAACATATCTTGCCATATAAGCAGCACTCCTATCAACTTTTGAAGGATCTTTTCCAGAAAAACATCCTCCTCCATGACGTCCAACTCCACCATAAGTATCAACAATTATTTTTCTTCCTGTTAATCCAGAATCTCCTTCAGGTCCACCAATCACAAAAGCACCTGTAGGATTAATATGAATCCTAGTAGCCTCGTCAATTAAATTTCCACAAATAGGTTTAATCACTTTTTCTAAAATTTGGAATTTTAATTCTTCTTCTGAAAGATCTTTTTTATGTTGCTGAGACACAACAACAGCGTCTATTCTTTTTGGTTTATTATCTTCATACTCTACTGTAACCTGGCTTTTACCATCAGGCCCAATATTTCTTATTTCATTATTTCTCCTAACTTCAGCTAATCTTCTTGTTAACTTATGGGCAATCATAATAGGTAAAGGCATTAATTCAGGAGTTTCATTACAAGCATATCCATACATCATTCCTTGATCTCCTGCTCCTTCTTTATCAACTCCTTGAGCAATATCAGGGCTCTGACCATGAACTGAAATCCAAACTCCTGCATCTTCACAATCAAGACCAAACCTAGGATCAGTATAACCAATTTCTCTTAAAACTCTCCTAACAATATCTTGGATATCGGCATAGCCTCGGGTAGAAATCTCTCCTGCAACATGAACACTTCCAGTTGTTGTTAAACACTCAACCGCAACTCTTGAATAAGGATCTTGCACAATTAAGTTATCTAATATGGCATCACTGATCTGATCACAAATTTTGTCAGGATGACCTTCTGTCACAGATTCAGATGTAATAAATGTTTTTTTCATTTTTTCCTCCACTTAACAAATCTCCCTGCATTAAGGCTTGCAAACATATCCATATCAAAACGAGGAACAATCATTTTATCAGCTCCTTGAAATATTTCTTCCTCAGGAGCCCAAGTGAAAAAACGCCCTTCTAAAGAACCAATTGAACGAGTTTCATTTGGATCTAAACTCTTATAAATAAGAATATCACAACTATCTCTATCTTTAGGAAGAGTTTCCTTACTAGGGTCATAGTCAATCCCATATAAATAATAACTCTCTTGTTTCATTTTCTCTTTTAATATGAACCAATCATCTATTTTCTTTATAAAGATTATTTAGATAAAGTATACAAATAAACCCACGGCTTTGGGTCATCAGTAATCCATACACCACCTTCATCAGGTCTAGAACCAGTTCTTCTTTTTAATGTCCTCTCTTTAACCATTCGTGAAAGACCTTTTCTAACATAATCATAACCCCACATATCTAATCTTCTAAAAATTTGATTAATAGAATATTCTTTCCCTACATCAACTAACAATTTACAAACCCTACTCTCAAAAATTTCTCTTGTCATCTTAAGCCTTATCTACAACCCCCTTATCAGTCACAAAAAACATACACTCATTATCAGGAAGATTAGGACTATCAATTAGTTTTGCGACTCGAGAACCTTGTTTTCCTCTACGCAGATACATTCTGTAAGTGCTAGCGTGTCCCACAATATTTCCTCCAATAGCAGTTGTAGGATCACCAAACAATTGTGCAGGATTTGCCATTACTTGATTAGTCACATAAACAGCAACATTAAAAGTTTCTGCCATTCTCATCAACTCATGCATATAACGATTTAGTTTTTGCTGTCTATCCGCTAATTGTCCTCTTCCAGCAAACTCTGCCCTAAAATGGGCTGTCAAAGAATCAACTATAACTAGTTTAATTGGCTCTCCTTTTTTCACCATTTCTCCAATCTTTTCCAAAAGCAAAATTTGGTGATCTGAATTAAAAGCTCTTGCAACTAAAATATTTTTCAAAACTTTTTCAGGGTTTGCTCCAATACCTGTTGCAATTTGTTTTATTCTTGCTGGTCTAAAAGTTCCTTCTGTATCAACAAAAACAGCTTTTCCATTTGAACCTCCTTTATCAATAGGCAATTGTACATTAACAGCCAAAGTCAATCCTAACTGAGTTTTGCCAGAACCATAGGCTCCAAAAGCCTCTGTTATGGCTCTGCTCTCAATCCCTCTTCCACCCAGCAAATTATCCATTTCTTTGCTTCCAGTAATTATATTAGAAACATTAGCTCTTTTTTGTGCATATTCAACACCATCTGTAAAACCTAAATCAAGAAGATCTCTTGATGCTTGAATAGCTTTTCGCGCAACAGCACTACTAATACCTGCAGCATCACCCAAAGAAGCAGGACTCATAACAGCCAAACTCATTAAATCAAAGATTCCTGCACCCTCTAATTTAGCAGCAACAGCAGGACCAATACCAGGCAAATCAGTTAATTCAGGCTCTTTAGCTTCTTTAGAATTTTTTTTTGTCATCTTCTGGTTTTGTCTAATCTTTTTTAAAAAGATTATTTCTTAGCAGACATTAAAAATCAAAACTCCTCGTCTTTATAAGGATTTATAGATTTTAAAATAATGATTCACTTGTGAGCCATTTTCCACATTTCACCAAAATACTTTTTATAACTATTAGCCAGATTTTGGTCAATTATTCTAATAGCAAAAGGAAATTCTTTATACCAAAAAACTATAACTAGCCTATCTCCATAAACATAGTTTGAAGCAGGAGATTCATAATTTTTCCCAAGATATTTAACCCTAGTATATTTCATCTTTGAAAATTCCTTTGCTCTTTGCAATCCTTCTTTTGTTTCGACCACTAAAACATTTAGAGGAATTTTGAATTTTTGTCTCTGTTTTTCATACATATGAATCCAATCCCCAAGTAAGCCCGGGCCCTTACCCGGAACATTATAAGCATACCAATCTTGTTTTTGCTTTAAGATATCATTTAAAATTGTCTTTATTCCTTCTATTCCTTCAAGTATTTCTACTACTGGTTTTTTCTTTCTGGGTTTGTGAAGCTCTATTAAATTAGGAAGTATTGATTCAAAGATTTTTTCTTTTTCTTTTAACATGGAAAAAATCTTTTGTGGTTCTGCTGCCCTATAATATCTCACATTATTCTTTATGATATAAGTAACCATTCCTTTTCCAGATAAACTTTCTAATATTGAATAAAGTAAACTACGATTAATCTTTGTTTTTTTAGAAATTTCTGAAACCAAAGCATCTTCTAATTCTAACAATGCAAGATAAACCCCACTTTCCTTCTCATTTAATCCTATTTGTCTTAATTTTTCTTGATACATTTTATTGTTGTTAAATATAAACAACAACTGTTTATAAAATCACATTTCCCTGCAAAAACATGAAATTAGCATTAGTTTACCCTGAAATTGAATGTAGTGTGACTAGGACATCTACTTAC
>JAFCGC010000033.1 GCA_017608305.1 Candidatus Pacearchaeota archaeon | reverse complement strand
TTCCAAGAACTTCCAGGAAAATATAATTCAAATAATTCATAACTAAAAACATTTGGAAATAATAATATCATATATTGGTTTCCCATAAATTCTCCAAAAAACAATTCATAATCTTCAATCCATTTATAATCTCTAACTCTTCTCAAGATTTGTTTTCCAATTGTATCATCTGTTGCAGTAATTGACCAACGAGTTGGCACAAATCTTTTATTTTTCTTTAATCCTAAAACCCCTACACTCAATATCTTATTCAAAACATATACATCAAATTTATTTTTATACAAATATTCAATTCCTTGAGCAGCTTTCAACTCATCATTAATAACTCGATCAACTTTCCGATCTATTTTAACATTACTAGTGACTCTTGCTTTTTTTAATGGAGCCCTCATTCCTTGGGGAGTCACAACTCTGTCTGTTTTTCTCCCAACTCTAACTCTTTTCTTAAGCTCAATTTCAACATCAACAGGCTTAGAAGCAATTGCAATTTCTTGAGCAATTTGAACAAACTTCTTATTGATCCGAGAATCCTGAACCTGTGATTGAAATCTTGAATTAAGCAAACTATCTCTTAACTGAACAACATCTTGAATCTGAAAATCATTGTCTGCCCAATATTTTTCTGCATCATATACCCATGCATCTTCATCTCGCTCCAACGGCGACAAAATTCCAACATTCACCAGTGGATATTTTAATTTACTTCCAACAAACACACTTGGAGGAGAAGCACTATCTAGTTTAGAAATACACCCAAGATTTCTAGTTCTAAACTTCGTATCTGCTATTTTTTTTATTACTTCAAATCTTATATCCCCAGACATAAAGATCTAAAGACCAAGAAGTTTATATTTATTTATTACTACCTAAAAAGAAAAGAAAAATTAATCTCTTAATCTAGCAAATTCATCATTCTTTAAGTAATCCAATCTTGCTTCCAGGTACGCTTTTCCATACTCCATTGCACCCCCAAAAAAAGGTACACCAATACAAACTCCTCCACCAATTGCCAAAGGAGTACTTTCCATAAACACAGAACCTATAAGGGCCCCTAAACCAATAAGCGCTACAGACGATCTTATTCCATCTGAGGATTCATCTCTATAGGACTCTAATATACCATATGTAATTTTATTTTGTTTTTCTGCCATAGAACCCCAAAATAATTCCTCCTTTTAAACATTATTGTGACAGAATAATTACCTAATTGGTTGTTTTGAGATTTAATTTAAATAATCCACAATTTTTTCATATTCTTCTTTTAAGAGCATATCTTCATTTTCGTCCATAAAAATTCTTCCATCTTGAGTGATAGCATACTTTGGCCTCATAACTTCAACAAAATTTAACTCATGAATATTCAACACTTTTCCATTTTCCCTATCTTTTTCCCAAACAAATTCTGTTTCCCCTGTTGAATTTTTCCTCCTCTGCAATCCTAATTTAACATATGCTTCACAGAAATTCAAGTACATTATGTCTTTAGGAATATTCTTTCTTAAAATACTTCCTCTATTTTCCCAGACATTATAATGATTGTCTCCTATAACCAGCAATTTATTTTCTAATTTTGGGGTATCTTTCTCTTTCTTAAACAAATTTTTAAAAATCATTAGAATACTTGTTTATTCTTTTATTTAAACATTATTGTAACAGAATAAATCCCTTCAAAACCATCTTCTCCTAAAAATACCCTTATTTTTTATCTCAAAAGCCATTTCTTTTCTTGGCAAACTCCTGTGCTTTAATAAAATGGCTTTTCTTTTATTTCCCTCTAACTTCAACTCAATTATGCATTTACTCCAATACTTTAATAAATCTCCTCCAACAAGATTCATTTCTCTTTTAACTCCTTTTTTCCAATCCTCTTCAGATAAAAAACCCCCATAAACTTGATTAGTAATAATTATTGGAATATTCTGTTTTCTAGCAAGTTCAGAAAGCATTCTCATTTGATTAGCAACTTCCCTATTTACTTTTCTTATGTCTTCTTCTTTTGATTTTGCATCACCAAGCTCTAATCTATAAAGCATAGCCATTCCATCAATAATAATTAAACTCACATGTTCTTTTTTTACTCTATCCAACAAATTAGACAAAGCTTTTTTCTGTTCTTCAAAACTTGTTGGTTCTAATAATAAAATATTTTTTAAAATGTCTTTATAATTATCTCCAATAATTTGTTTAACTCTATCAGAGCTAAAACCACCTTCTGTATCAACAAAAATAATTTTATTATCCTTTTTAGCCTGACTACATGCAGTTAAAATACAAAAATTCGTTTTACCACTCCCCGCACCACCTGCTATCATTGTTATTATGCCTTTTTCATAGCCTCCATATAACCACTTATTAAAATCAAAACTACCTGAAGAAATTTTCTCCACCATTAAAGATCAAGCCATTCAGGATTAATAAGAATTGTTGTATCAGAATTTCTTAATTTCTTTATTTTCTTTTTTATTGTAGGTACAGAATAACCTGTTCTTCTCGCAGTCTCAGCATAATTAAAACCAGATTTTATATAAATTCTTAAGATTCTCTCTTCTTCTTTTTTAGAAATGGGTTTTCGCCCTGAATTCCCTTTACAATTTATTTCGGGAATAAGTTTAGAAATAAGTCCTCTCCTAAGCAAAGCACAATAAAGAGCATTATCTTGTTTTGCTAACTCCCATCTTCCTAATTCATGTAATTCAGGATGTGCCTCATAGTAATCTAAAGGATCTTTAAATCCCCTATAATTTGGAACAAATTTTCCTCTTTTTTTTAAATATTTTCTAACAGTATTATAATCATATCCTATTTCAGTAGAAATTTTAATAACATTTCCTTCAAATTTTGTGACATCCTCTGTCACCTAAAGGTTTGATGCTTCGCATCAAATCCTCGCTTTGCTCGGATGACAGCGTCCTTAATATGCATGGTGCAACTCTTGATTCTGAACATAACTTAA
>JAFCGC010000008.1 GCA_017608305.1 Candidatus Pacearchaeota archaeon | reverse complement strand
ATAAGTGAATTTAAAAAAATCTATAAAACCTTTGGAATAAAATTTGATGAAATTTCTGCAGAATCAAAATATAATAAACAAATGAAAAAGGTTGTTGAAGAATTAAGTCAGAAAGAGTTATTAAAAAAGAGTAAAGGTGCATTACTTGTGGATTTAAAAAAATCAGAGTTAGGAGTTTTTTTAATACAAAAATCTGACGGAGCCACTCTTTATGGAACAAGAGACTTAGCTGCAGCAATTTCTCGTTATAAAGATTATAAATTTGATAAAATGATTTATGAGGTTGGATATGAGCAACAATTATATTTTAAGCAATTGTTTAAAGTCTTAGAATTAATGGATTATAAATGGGCTAAAAATTGTGTTCATGTTGGACATGGTTTGTATTTAGATAAAAATAAAAAAAGATTTGCTACAAGAAAAGGCAAGACTGTTTTTATGCAAGATATCTTAGAAGAAACAGTAAGTTTAGCAAAAAAAGAAATTAAAAAAAGAGTTCCAAGAATTTCAAAAAAAGATTTAGAGGAAAGGGCTTTGAAAGTTGCACTTGCAGCAATTTTTTATGGTGATTTAAAAAATAATAGAAAGAATAACATTATTTTTGATATAAAAAAATTTGTTTCTTTTGAAGGAGATACTGGGCCTTATATCCTCTATAGTTATGCAAGAGCCAGTTCAATAATGAGAAAAGCCGAGGCAGAAAAAAAGTTTGAAATTTTTGATCTCAAACCTAAAGAACTCGAATTAGTCAAAAAACTTTTACAGTTCCAGGAAGTGGTTCTGGGTGCTTATAATAGTTTAAATCCTTCGATAATTGCAAATTATTCTTATCAACTTTCAAAGATATTTAATGAATTTTATCATGATTGCCCTGTTATTGGATCAGAAGAAGAAGCATTTAGACTCGCTCTTGTAGAGGCTTTTAGAATAGTCTTGAGAAATTCTTTGGATTTGTTAGGAATTATTCCCTTAGAAGAGATGTAAAATATACAACCCTCTATTTGACACTCATAAAATTTGTGTATAGGGGTGAATGGTTAACTAAGTTCACTTTAGAGATTAATAAATTAAAGTAATCTGTGAGGCAAAGCTGAGCAGTAATTATTCCGTTAGAAGTTTGATTTAATATTAACAAAACATATTTAAACAATATCTTCTTTTAAATAATAATTAAATTAAAAGAGGTTTGAAAAAAAGATGGTTAGAACTAAAAAAATGGATGAGGGCTATTTTGCAAGACTCATAAAAGATTTTAATTCTTTTGGAGAACTCGTGCGTGCACGTCAAGACGAAAAGCAAGCTCTTCTTAATCAGTTTGATGCACAGTGTAGAAGATTCTTTTTTGGAAAAATTTCTGAAAAAGCATTGGCTTCTTCAGTTAAAAAAGCAAACAATGAACTTCAAAGACTTGATAAAGATATAAGAACAGCTATACTACATGCAAAAGGGATTTTAGACAGGATGAGAGCATTTGTAGCAAGACAAGCACCAGAATTTTTCAGGGCAACTTTATCAGGAATTAGTGGAGGACAAAAAAAGAAAGCAAAGAAAAAAGCAGTAAAGAAGAAAGTTGTTAAGAAAAAAGCTCCAAAAAAGAAAGCAAAGAAAAAAACAAAAAGAAAAGTTGCTAAACGTGCTGTCCCTAACATAAAAAAGATCTTGAAAAAAGAGAAAAAATTAGATAAGAAATTTTCTAAGAAAAAATAAATTTTTTATTTTTTATATTATTTTTATTAAAACAGAAGTTTAACTAAGTTGGAAATAGATCTAATTCTAAGAAAAAAACAAAAAAAATTAAAATAAATTTAAAGTAATTCTATTAAAGTCCAAACCATCAATATTACCCAAATTATTAATGGTAGCCACATTTTTTTCAACATGTTTGGTTTTAATATTTTATTCACTAAAGGCGTAACTTCTTTAGCAAATACTGCAAAAGTCAAACCTGTTAAAAGCGTACCAAGAACAACTCCGGCCATCAAATACACAAGACCTATAGCTGGTAGCAAATAATAGAATAATATTGCTGCTAAGATTAGTTCTACAATAACTAACAAGGCTGGATTTTTATAAACCCCTTTAGCAACTCCTACCCACGACTTTGGACTAAATAAAACCACTAGTAGTTTGATAAGTCCTAATATTACAAATACTAGGACAAAAATTTCAATAACTCCAAGTGCCATTTATCACCTCTTTTCCTCCTTTTTAATTTTATGAATATTTACCTCACAGTTGTCATTTCCTTCCGACACATCTTCTAGATCGTCGCAGGATGAGATCAGCGTACTGATTTCATTTCTTTCCACGCCAATTCAAAAAGCTGTTCAAGTGCCTGCGCGAAAAATTCTGTGTTTACCCAAATACCAATATCATAGTTTGGATGGAATTTTTCATCATCTAAAAGCATAAACATCAACTGAGTAGAATCAATAAGAACAAATCTAGCTTTTATTTTATCAAAATTTTTAACTTCTGCAACTTTTTTTAATTCCCTTGCAACTTTAATATTATTACTGTCAATTGGAGCAGCAATTCTTATTTTAACACCTCTTTTTTTACATTTTTCTAAACTTGGCATTAATGCCTCAAGTTTTCTATTGATACCTTCTGCTGTTGTTATGATGGTGATTGTTTTTTCAGCGTCTCTAACCATCATATCTAAATGATTATACAAATTCTGCCTACCTCTTAAACTTCCTGACAAATCAGAAGGTTCAACAAACTTAATCCCTTTTGTAAATAAATTATTTAGTTCTTCCAACACCTCATCTCCTTTTAATGTTTCAAGTCTCTTAGATCTTTCTTGTGCACACTTCATTAAATTCTTTTTAACTCTTTCCACAACTTCTTCTGGCTTAAGAGCAACAAACTTAATTGGTTTCCCAAGCTTCATTACTATGAATCCTTTTTTTTCTAAGGATTCAAGAATATCATAAGTTCTTGACCTAGGAACATCCGAAATATTACTCAACTCGCCTGCAGTTGAAGTCCCCCTAGATAATAAAGCAGTCCATACTTTTACTTCATAAAGATTAAGATCAAATATTTTTCTCAATCGACTTAAAAATTCGTCTTTGATAATCATTTTGTTATTTTTATCTGGGCTTTTTTATTTTTAAAGATTGTTATGCTATAAAGGAGTAAATACAATGGATTACTTGTTAGTGGTTATTTAATCCACAATCCATATCTCCCCTTTTTTATCTTTTATTTTGAAGTCAATCTTGTTTTTAAATCTTTCCTTGACAGTTGTAACAAATTCTAATTTTTTTGCATTTGTTCGTTCTCGAATAAATTTTTTATGTTTTTCTAGGATATTTTTGCATTTGTCGTCGGTAAAAATATAAATTTCCACAAGATCTTTTTTTTCTAATCCTAGTTTTTTTCTAAATGATTGAATTTGTCGACTCATTTCTCGAGCATATCCTTCTGCCTCAAGCTCTGGAGTTAACTTAGTATTCAGCTTCACAGAAATTTTTTTGCCTGATTTTAACTCAAGTCCCTTAACATTTAATTGAGACTTGATTATCTCTTGTAATTCCTTGCCTGGTTTTTTATCTGTTGTAATGATGGCTTTTGCTAAAGGCCATTTTAGTCCTATTTGGGATTTATCTCTTGCAGCCAAACCTGCTTCAATAATTTTAAACACATTCTCCATTTCTTTTTCCAACTTCTTGTTTATTTTTTTCTTATCTGGTTTTGGCCATGAATATAAGTGGACTGATTCTTTGTTAAATTGACTATAAATGTATTCAGAAATATAGGGTGTAAAAGGACCAAGTAACAAAGAAATTTTTTCTAAGACTCTTGCAAGAATTTGTTTAGTATCATCTCTATCTCTTGTTAGTTTAATATATCCTCTTGATAAATCTTTTACAATAAAATCCATAACCGCTTGAAAGGCCCTATCTAATTTGAGATCTTTAAGTTCTTGAGTGGTCTTTTCAATTGTTGAATTAAGTCTACTTAAAATCCATTTATCCTCAATTTTTACTTTTACTTTTTTATTAGTTAATTGGTTAAAATACCTATTTGAATTATATAACATTGTTAAGAAAGGAATTACAGATTCTTTCATTAATTCAAATGAAAATCTTTTAGAGTTTCCAGCATCTGAAATACAAAAATAACTTCTAATAGCATCAACACCAACTTTATCAATTATCTCTTTAGGTTTTATTATGTTTCCTTTTGACTTGGACATTTTTTCCCCTTTTTCATCAACAATATGTCCTGCACAAATAACATTTTTGTAAGCAGGTTTGTTAAATAACATACTTGATATAGCATGTAAAGTATAAAACCATCCCCTTGTTTGGTCTATAGCCTCTGCAATAAAATCATAGGGGAATCTTTTTTCAAACTCTTTTTTGTTTTCAAAAGGGTAGTGAAATTGTGCAAAACTAGCACTCCCAGAATCATACCAGCAATCAATTACATCAGAAACCCTTACCATTTCTTTTTTACATTTAGAACATTTTAATTTTACACTATCAATCCAAGGTTTATGTAAATCAATTTTTCCAGAAATTTTTTTAGATGAATTTTCTTTTAATTCCCTTATACTCCCAATTATTTTTTCTTCTCCACATTTACATTTCCAGATTGGTAAGGGAGTTCCCCAAAATTTTGATCTCGACAAAGCCCAATCTTTTGCACCCTCTAACCATTTTCCAAATCTTCCTTCTTTAATATGTTTAGGTTCCCATTTTATTTGTTTATTTAATTGAACTAATTTTTTCTTAATTGAACTAATTTTGATAAACCAAGAATTAATCGCATAATATAAAAGAAGAGAATCACATCTCCAACAAAAAGGATAAGGGTGAGTTATTTTTTCTGTTTTAAAAAGTAATTGTCTATTTTTTAAATCTTGGATTATCTGTTTTTCAGCATCTTTAACAAATATCCCTTTAAATTTAGGAACAATATCTAAAAATTTACCATCTTCGCCAACAGTATGGACAGCAGGCAGTGCTTTTTTAATTCCAACATTATAATCATCTTCACCATACATAACTGCAGTATGAACAATACCTGTCCCTTCATCTGTTGTAACAAAATCAGCGTCAATTATCTTATGAGAATTTTCATTTTGAGTTTCTTTAATATTGTAAAGGGGTTCATATTCTAATCCAACTAAATCTTTTCCTTTTAATTTTTTAATTATTTGATATTTTCCTTTTATTAAATTTAGTTTTTCCTTTCCTAAAATTAATTTATTTCCATCATTTAGTTTTATTTTAACATAATCAATATTTTTACCTATTGCTAAAGCAACATTTCCCGGCAAAGTCCAGGCAGTAGTTGTCCACGCGAGAATATATTCCTTGGGTATATTTTTTAGTTTAAATGCAACATAAACTGAATCTTCTGTAACATCTTTATATCCTTGGGCAACTTCATGACTTGATAATGGAGTTCCACATCTAGGGCAAAAAGGAACAACTTTATATCCTTCATACAATAATTTTTTCTCATAAAGTTTTTTAAGGCTCCACCAAACACTTTCAATATAATTATTTTCAAGAGTAATATAAGGATTTTTTAAATCAATCCAGTATGCTAGTTCTTTTGTGGATTCTTCCCAATCAGAAATATTTGAAAACACACTTTTTTTGGCTTGTCGAATAAATTTTTCAATACCATATTTTACTATGTCTTTTTTATCTTTTAATTTTAAATTTTTTTCTACTTGTACTTCAACAGGTAATCCATGACAATCCCATCCCCCTTTTCTTGGAACAGAAAATCCTTGCATATATTTAAATTTACAAATTATATCTTTGAATGTTCTAACCTCTAAATGATGCAATGCAGGGGGGGCATTTGCAGTTGGGGGTCCTTCAAGAAAACTAAATAAAGGTTTTCCAGGCCTATTTTGCACGGCCTTATCTATTTTTGATTTATTTTTCTTCCAAACTTTTTTTGCTTTTTCTTCAACTTCTTTAAAATTATACATTTTCTAGCACATCTTTTTCAACAAAGTGTAACTTACCTGGTATAATAAAACAAAAAGGCTTTTTAATATTTTCAACTCCACTTAGATCACCTATTTTTTTATAGAAAATTTTACCTGCCTTTGTCCCAAGCTGCGAACACACAACCATTTTATCTAATTTTATTTTATTTTTTTTACTCACTTCAATTAATCTATCTAAAGCATCTTTAAATTCCATTCCAATATCAATTAAAATTAAACTATAAGCATTGATTTTTTGATTATCTTTCACAACATCCATAAAACTATCTGCTTTAAAATCAGGCATACTAGCTATTTTTCCAAATTTATACAATTGTAAACCTGTTTCTGCAATTGCATCAAACACAGATGCAGAATAAATTATTTCATATTTGACTCCTAATTTTTTTGCTTCTTGTATTAAAGAAATATGAGTTGTAGCAAATAAAGGAGAACCATAAACAAGAAGCCCAACATCCATTTTTTTAGATTCATCTACAATATCTAGTGACTCAACTAATTCTCTGTCAGCAGGAATAGTTTTTTTTCCAACTGCTTTTTCTAATTCTTCTTGAGAATATGGAAAATCTACTGTATAATTTTCAAGATAAACATGTTTACATCTTTGAACAATTTCTAACCCTTGTTTGGATATTCCATCAATATTCAGCCCCAAACCTATTATGTATAACATATAAAAAGAGAATTAATATAGGGTTTTAAAGCTTGTTGATTAAATAAAAACTTCTATTTTTTCCCTATAATCTCCATATTTTCCGTAGGAATCCTTCCGCCCAGGCCTGACTTATTAGTTCTATTTGAGAGGAGTTGGTTGTTATTAAACTAAGAACTCTTTATCTTCTATCTTTTAGAATATTGTCTTATTTGATCATATCCCCATTTAATGGAAGCTATCCCTCCAATAGTACCAGTATAGCCAATTATGTTTTCTGGGTCTTTTATCATAATCCCAATTCCTGATATTGTTGCAAGAGATCCAAGTACTAAAAAGGATTTTGCAAGTAAATTATTTAATCTTTTTCTCATTGATTATTAAAAAATAAATTCTTTATAAACCTTTCTACTTGTTACTACTAAATAATGAAAATATCCCTCCACCCAGGCCTGACTTATTAGTTCTAATTGGAGAGGGATTGGCAAATAATCATCTGATTATTTGTTTCCAAAAAATATCTGAGGAAATTATAATTTTTTTTCAAGAGTCAATTTAGCTTCTCTTGGAGTATATGATTCTTTTGCACCAATTTTAATAATTTTTCCAAGAGTGTAAAATCCTACTCCTATTCCAATAGGAGTTGGGTGTTGAGCTAATATCCCCACTGATGTCAAGCAATACCCTAACCATTCACACACTTCCCCACTCTCATATATGTCGTTTGCCATTTAATTGCAGAGAATTTTGGTATTTAAGAATTGTTGTATTGGAGTAAACAACCAGGTATTTGTTTATCCCTTTGCCCGTGATCGACTAAATAGTTCCTTTGTTGGGAGAACTTGATAAACAATTAAAATAATCATCCATCTCTTTTATAAGTTTTTATATTCTATAAGTCATGTAAAAATTTACTATTAAAGATTACCTATTTCCAAAATATTCTGTTTCACACATTAATTCTCTTCGATTAATTTTTTGCGAGTTTTGAATAATTCTATTTATTCTTCCATAAAATGCATTATTTTTTTCATTTAGTTCAGAATATTTTTTTATAGCCTTACCCACATATTTCATTGCTTGATCAGTATCTTTTTCTTCTAATGCTTGCTCTGCTTTAACAACATCTTCAAGAATTATTTGTTTTTTATCTTTTTTTTTAAAAATACCAGAAGCTATATCAATCACCTTTTTTAAACTCATAAAATAAAAAATTTTATTTCTATATAATAATTTATGTAGTAGAAATATATTTGATCTATTTTTTTAATAATTATCAGTTAAAACCTTTTCAATAGAGTTTCTTAAGAAATCTACAAATTCTGGTTTATATTCCATTCCTTGTCTTACAACAGGAGAAAGAGTATCTACCATTATTTTAGTAACATCCACTTTAGCTTCTCGAGCTATATAATCTTCACCTTTAGATTCTACAATTTCTAATAATTTCATACTAAGTTTACTCTTTTTAAAAGCCTCCAAACCTCCATCTCTTGTTCCAACAATTAAAGAATTTCTAAAATATTCTCCTTTATCAATTTGTTTTGCTATTTCTTCAATTGATTTTTTGTTTATTTCTTTTTCATTTTTAATATCTAATGCTATTATATCTCCAACATACTGATTTCCTGGATAAGCCCCACATTTTTTTCCAAGTCCTAATACCCACTTATTACCTTTAATCTTGATTATATTGACTTTTTCATATCCCATATATCCTGTTCTATGCCTATGCCAATCAGAATCATCGGCTATTTCTGACAAAACTTTTTTCCCAAAAAAAATTTCTTTTTCAGAATTATTCTCACACAATTTAGAATAAGTTTCACTTAATAAATCCCAAACACTTAATGAATTTCCCATTTTTAAATTCAATTAAAAGCCTTAATAAAGATTTATTTTTTACAATATATCTTATTTTTTCCTCAAATTCATTCCAGTAACAACCGTAATAAACAAAAAACCAAATAACAAAACATCATTTCCAGCAATTAAATTAATTATTGCTCCTAGTACCGCAATTATTATGATTAATTTAAACCATTTTTGTCCTAATTTTTGTTCATCTTTTGTCATTTTTGCAAGAAAACTTCCAATAGGAATTCCTAAAATTAAAACAACAATTCCAATAATAAGATTAGTTAACTCTGACATGTTGAAAAAAAGAAATAGGTTTTTATATACATTTCCCTATGATTATTTATGGAGGTGATGAATTTCTTAATAGCTATTTTTCTAGGAGCACTCATAGGCTTACAAAGAGAACATGATCAACAAAAAACAAAAATATATCGGTTTGCAGGAATTCGTACTTTTATTTTAATTTCTATTTTTGGAGCTCTTTTAGGTTATTTATCTCAGAATTTTTTTCAGAATAATATCTTGATCTTCATAGGGCTCATTGCAATTATTTTATTATCTCTTTTATCTTATTTTTTTACTTATTCTAAATACAAAGACACAACAGCAACTACAGAAGTAGCAGCAATTTTAACATTTATTTTAGGAGTCATGTGTACTATTGGTTATCTTAAAATAGCAGTGGTTTTAGGAGCAATAATTGCTGTTTTTATAACCTTTAAAAAAGTTTTTCATAAATTCGCTTTTAAAATAAAAAAACCAGAATTATTTGCAATTGCTCAGTTTGCATTAATATCTCTCGTCGTGTTGCCTCTTCTTCCAAATAAAGAATTTTCCCCTTTAGACATACCTATCCTTAATGAAATTTTATTGTCTTTTGGAATTTCTACAACTCTTTTATCTCAATTAAATGTTTTTAATCCATTTAATATTTGGTTAATGGTGATTCTTGTCGCAGGAATAAGTTTGATAGGATATCTTTTAGTTAGATTTTTAGGGACAAAAAAAGGTTATGGGCTCACAGGATTTGTTGGAGGTTTGGTTTCTTCTACAGCAGTCACATTATCCATGTCAGGAGAATCAAAAAAACACAAAACTATTAGCTCACCTTTTGTTTTAGCAGCAATAATAGCAACAGCAACTTCTTTTATTAGGGTTTTAATAGAAGTCATAGTAGTAAATAGTTCTCTTCTTAAGGATTTAATTATTCCAATAGGATTAATGGGTCTAGCAGGATTTTTCTCAATTATTTTCTTGTTTACTAAAAAATCAAAAACTCATAAAGTAAAAGAAATAAAATTTAAACAGCCCTTTGCTCTTTTACCCGCATTAAAATTCGGATTTTTCTTTGCGCTTATAATTTTTATTTCAAAACTCGCGAGTGTTCTTTTAGGTTCTTCAGGAGTCTATGCAGCAGGAATTTTAGCTGGTATTGCAGATGTTGATGCAATTGTCCTGACTATGTCTTCTCTGAGTAAGCTTGGAGAAATAACAAATAATGTAGCAATAACAACTATTGTTTTAGCAGTTGCTTCAAATACAATTGTCAAATCAGGAATAGCCTGGTTTTTTGGAGCAAAGAAATTCGCAACTTATATTAGTATAATCTCTTTAATCATCCTCGCAATAGGATTAGGAAGTTTATTTTTTATTTAATCTCATAAAATTATTTAAACTCAAATATAATCTCCTTAAACATGTACACAAAATATCTAATAGTCGCGTGTAAGAAAAACAAGGCAGCCATTAATATAACTACTAATTTATCTCAGTTTAGAAAAAATCCTTTATTAGCTTCAATGAGAGTTGATAGTCCTGGATTTGATTTTTATTTGACAGAAGAAGAAGTGCTTTATGATGAAAATTTAGATCATGATAAAATTAATAAATATGATTTTGTTATTTTTCCTTGTACCCATAAATCAGACAAAGGAACAAAATCGCTTTCAATTCATGCTCCTGGAAATTGGAGGCAAGCTGAATTAGGAGGAAAATCTGGTCAAGTCTCTCCAACTTCTGCATTTTTTCAAAAACAATTATTTGAAAATTTAAATAAAAACATCCAAGAACATGAGCTTGCAGATAAATATGAATTAACTTTAGAATGTACCCATCATGGGCCATTAATAAACAAGCCGTGTGTTTTTATTGAAATTGGTTCTGGTGAAGAAGAATGGGCTGATAGAAGAGCAGGATTTGTCATAGCTAAGACAATCTCAGAAACAATTGATAATTTTAAGCAAAACCAATATAATGAAGTGGCTATTGGAATCGGAGGCCCACATTATTGCCCTAATTTTAATAAAATCCAACTCAAGAGTAATATTGCTCTTTCTCATATTATCCCAAATTATTCAGCCCCAATAACAGAAGAAATGATTAAAGAAGCTGTTAATAAAACACAAGAAGAAATAGATTTTGCTTTAATTGATTGGAAAGGTCTTGGAACAAGTGAACAGAGACAACAAGTTTTAGATATTTTAGATAAAAATTATATTAGGTGGAAAAAAACAAGTGATGTAGGTAAATAGCCTAACTATCGGCGTGGGCGTAGGAGTTTTCCTCAAATCTTTAGGGAGTGGGTTTTTTTTAAACTTCAATTATTTCGACATCTCCAACATCTAGATTTCCTTTGTAAAACACATGTGGGGCTGCGTAAAAGCGAAGCAAAGGGCCTTTTCCTTCCTTAAATCTTTTAGAGTAATATTCTTTTGTTTCTTTAGGAATATCTTCATACTGTGAAAGTTTTTTAACATCATATTTTATAAAATTCTTCTTATCAAACTCTTGCTTTATGGTTCTAGGACCATATTTATTTAAAAAAATAATTGTCTTTTTTAGATCTAATTTATTCACATTTATCTTAAACCATTTTCTTGTTTTTGGTTTAAACCCAGCTTTCATTAATTCTTTTTTAATTTTTAAAGGATGAATTGGACTTAGATGCAAGACATCATTCCACAAACAATTTAGAATAGATATTTTTCTTCCTAAAATTTCCTCTCTTTCAACATATTTTTCTTTTTCTTTTTCGTATGCTTTAGGAAATTTGTGTTTAAGAGTATTTAGTGGGTAAAGTGTTTTTCCATGTACTTTTTTAGGAACTCTATGATATAAAAAAGGCATATAGTTAAATATGAATGAGAGAATTTAAGGGTTTCTATTAGAGGATTGTATCACTTCTGATACAGGCGCGGCGTGGGCGTTTGTTAGAAAAAGATTTGATAAAAATTTTCTCTTTTACCAATTTTTGTAATTAAAAATCCTTCATTAATTTTTTGTATCTGAATTCGGTAGTTTCCTGTTCTTATTCTGAACTCATTGTCTTTATTCTTCATTTTAATTATATCGACATGTTGGTTATTTTTGAATTTATCTAAAGTATTTATTATCTTATTTTGTATTCTTATATTTAGTTTTTTTATTTGTTTTTTAGAATTATTAGAAAAAATGATTTCCATTTTATAATCCAAGTTCTTTTTTAAGTTCTTCAAGTGTAACAAGGTTTCCTCTTTCGTACTCTTTTTTTGATTGTTCTATATCTTTTTTTGCTTGATCTGATAATTCTAAATGTGGCTCAATAAAATCCCAGATTATATCTTCATAACTATCTCCTTCTTCTTTGAATTTTTTCAAAGTATTTAGTAAATCAGAACTAATTCTGATTGATGTTTGGTTTTGCATATTATATGTATGCATTATGTATATATAAATTTTTCTATTAATTAGAGATTTCTTGGTGTGGGTATAAACCTTTAAATAATAATTTTCTTTAATTAATTCATGAAAAGAGGTATTACTGATAAGCTTCATGCTTTAGATCCAAAAGTCAAGAAGAAAATTGAAAATATGTTTGAAAGCATGCATGAGTCTATTTCTATGCTTTATGACATTGCAACTCGTGATGAAAAAACAGGCCTATATAATAATAAGTTCTTTGAAAATATTTTGTCCATGGAAATTGAAAAAGCAAAAAGAGGAAAACAAAAACTTTCTATTATGATAATAGATATTGATTTTTTTAAAAAAGTAAATGATAAATATGGTCACATTAAGGCAGATGATTTATTATTACAATTAGCAAAAGTTGTTCAAAAACAAATTAGAAAATCAGATATTGCTGCAAGATTTGGTGGAGAAGAATTTATTTTGCTTTTACCTGAAACTTCTTTAAGTAAGGCAACAAAATTTTCTACTAGGCTAAGAAATGCAATTCATTCTAATAAGATTCTTAAGAAACACAAAGTTACTGTTAGTGGGGGGATTACTCAATTTAAAAATAAAGATACTAGAAAAATATTTAAGACAAGAGTTGATAAAGCTCTTTACAAAGCAAAACAAACAGGACGAGATAAATTTGTGAGCTTGAAATGAATTAGTTCAAATTATATTATTCTAAATATAAAAACTTAAATAATCTTTTCTTGCCTAATTATCATGGAAGATAAAAGAGGCTTTAATTCTAAAGCAGTTCATTCTGGTTTTCATGCTAGTAGTGGTCCAGTTAATCCTCCTATTGAAGAGTCATCAACTTGCGCTTTTTCAGATTGTGATGATGGTGCAAGAAGATTTGCAAGTAGAGATAAAAAACAAATTTATGCAAGATTTGGAAATTCATCTACAGATGCTCTAGAAAAAAAATTAGCAGATTTAGAAAAAGGATATGGTGCTATATTAACTGCTTCAGGAATGGCCGCAGTAAATGCAGTGTATTTTTATTTTCTTGATAGTGATTCACATGTCATTGCAACCTCCTCCATGTACGGGCCTTCAAGAGTACTCTTAGAAAATTCACAATTTTATAAAAAATGGGGTGTTCAGACTACTTGTATAGATACTTCAAATATAGAAATAGTAAGGGCATCTATTAGACCTAGCACAAAATTAATAATTATAGAAACTCCTGCAAATCCAACACTTTCAATAACAGACATTCAAAAAATATCTCAAATTGCTAAAGAGCATAATATTCCTCTTGTAGTGGATAATACTTTTTGTTCTCCATATTTGCAAAATCCCCTTGAATTTGGTGCAGACATAGTAATACACTCCTTAACAAAATCAATTGGAGGCCATGCTGACGCAGTAGGAGGGGTAATAATCTCTAAAAATGAAGAATTATATTATGGTTTAAGAAGTCTTGTCACAACAACAGGTCCAACAATGGCACCGCACACAGCAACACTTTTTTTCAAAGGAGTAAAAACTCTTGGGATAAGAATGGAAAAAATGCAAGATAACGCAAGAAAACTAGTGGGGTATTTACAAAATCATCCAAAAATAGATTGGGTTGCCTATCCTGGACTGCCGTCTCATCCACAATTTCAGCTTGTCTCAGAAAAGATCCAAATGAAAGGGCCTGGATGTATGTTAAATTTTGGTGTTAAGGGAGGATTAGAAAATGCAAAAATAGTTCTTAATAATTTAAAATTAATAACTCTTGCAGTATCACTAGGGGGAGTTGAATCATTAATACAACACCCTGCTTCTATGACTCATGCAGGAATATCTCCAGAAGAAAGAATAAAGGCAGGAATAACTGATGAACTAGTTAGGGTTTCAGTTGGAATTGAAGATTTTGAAGATCTTAGACAAGATATGGAAAACGCATTAAGTAAAATTAATTCTTTAGTTTATTGAACACATAGAATAAGCTTATAATAGAAATGTTCGGTTAGAGTAAATAATTATTTGGTTGTTTTGTTAAAGATAGGAATAATTAGTAATATAGCAGATCACTTAAAACACCTGCCCCTAATTTTCCAAAATCGAATCCATGTGCCTTACAATGTAATTTTAGAATTTTTTCTGAATTTTCATATTTTATCCAGTCGTGCTCTTTTTTAGCATATTCTGGATGTTTAGCAATTAATATTCTACTGGCTTCTTCTGGCGATGCTGCAATCACTTCAATATCATGTTCATTATTGCAACCACACGGGCCGATTCCCCCCTTAGACTCATCTGTGAAGCTATATATTTGTAATTGTTCTTTATCAGTTAATCTCATAATCTATTTTTGGGTTTTTCCTTTTTTAAACATTATTATACTGTAAAAAATAAGGTGATTATTCATTTCTTCATTCCCTCTTTTAAGCTCAGATATAGCTAAGGGGATAGATTATTTACTTAAAATCAAAACGCCTCGAGCAGGAATCGAACCTACGCACCCCGAAGGGTCCAGATTAGCAATCTGGTGCAATACCATTATGCGATCGAGGCATGAATATATTATCAATTATTCGCTTTTAAGGTTTTTTATTATTAAAGAGATTAAATATAATCAAAATAATCTAAATTAGAAACTTTTAAAAGGTTACTCTATTCTTAACTATTATAGCGGGGTGGAGCAGTTTGGAGTGCTCGTCGGGCCCATAACCCGGAGGTACTTTGTTAAGGAGTAAAATCTTTACGAAGCTCTAACGCGTGGTTCAAAGTGGATGTAAGGAGTAAAATCTTTTATTCATGAAATTCCCGCCCCCGCTACTTTCTTATTGGTTCTTTTGAGAAATCATTAAATTCTTTTATAGAACTAAAATTAGGTATTGTTAAATAATAACTATGATCGCAGTTTGGACCAGTTAGAGTGGAATTAATATTTAATGAATCTAACATTTCTTTAGCATCTTTTAGTCCCTTAAAATTTACAGATTTAGTTTTTAATCTATTATATCTTTTTTCATCATATGCTTCATCCTCAAAAAATGCCTTTAACCACTCTAATTTTATAAATTTAGATGAATTTTTAATCTCTTCGGGAATCCTCCACTTTCTTGATCCAAATTTCCCGAATCTTTCTTTAATTTCTTTGAATATCCTAATGCTACTGATTGTAACTTGTTTATTTCTTACCATCTTCATTTTTACTCCAAATAGTTTGCTGAAATCTACTCTAAATTTATCAAGAAGTTTTTGATTTTTATTACAATATCCTATTTGAGCGACATATATCCGATCTTTTCTTTTTGTTTTATACATGCAAGTAAACCCATCCCCACATAAATGTGCATGAATTCTAGCTAGTTCTGGAGTAAGTTCCATACCGCTGATATGTTTTCTAGATATAATAATTTTTTCCATAATCGTCTTGAAGGAAAGTTCTCTTATTTCTTTTAGCAAAGCGTGTCTGAAAGACAAAAGAATTAAGTTGGAGCCTGACTTAGATTATAAGGAAAAAATTTATCGAGAAAGCCCAGTAATGTTGGGGATACTTTTATTAACCATTGCTTTTTTATGCATAAATGAAAAAAGAATTTTCATCTGGGAATTCTATTCTTGTTCAGAAACCAAAAATTCTTGTTGGAACCCCAACTTTTGAAGGAATGAAATATTGTTTAGATGAATTTTTAGAAGGGATAGGGAACATAGATTACGAAAATTATGATTTTCTAATTGTAGATAATTCAAAAAATGATAATTTTTTTCAGGAGCTAAGTCAAAAAGAAGGCATAATTTTGATAAGAGATAACAATGATGAAGAAAAAAATCTTAAGAGAATTCTTCACAGTAGAAATAAGATAATTGATTATGCTTTGAAACACAATTATGAATATATCTTATTGATTGATGCAGATATAATTCCCCCAAAAACAATTATTTCTGAACTTCTTTCTTGTAAGAAACCTCTTGTTAGTGGAATTTATAACAATTATTTTAAGTATTCCAAAAAAATGGTTTGGTTGCCCCTAGCTTTTGTTAATCTTAGTGAGGAAGAATTTGAAGACTTGAAAAAAAATTATAGAACTTCTGCAGAATCAAGATTTAAATTAAAAAGACATTTGAGTGAGGAAGAGATTGCTACCGGAAAACTTTTTGAAGTTTTGTATTGTGCTGGGGGGTGCATGTTGATAAAAAGAGAAGTTTTTGAAAAATGTAAGTACGAGTTTAGAGAAAAATATTCAGATGAAATAATTTTTATGGAGAATGTTTCTAAAGCAGGTTTTAAGCTCTATTGTAAGACATCTATTAAGTGTAAACATCTTGTGGATGGAAAATATATAAGAGATAAAGAAGGAAACCTTCTCAATCCAACAGCTTTGTAAAGAATTTAAAGAAAAAAGAGAGTTAAAATCTACATTAAAGAAGACGAAAGAAATCTTGAAAAAATATAATTTTTATCTTCCTAAATATTTAAAAACTAATTGTTTTTTAACTTTTAATGTTAGTACTAGGTATTGATGATGCGGGTAGAGGGCCTGTCATTGGCCCAATGGTTCTTGCAGGATGTTTAATGGATGATAAGACTGAAAAAGAACTCAAGAAATTAGGGGTTAGAGATTCTAAACAATTAACTCAAAAAAGAAGAGAATTTCTTGCAGAGAAGATTAAGGAAGAATCAGAAACTTTTGAAATAATTATCATATATCCTTCTGATATTGACAAACAAAATGCAAAAGGTGTAAACCTCAATAAAGTTGAAGGAATTGCTTGTGCAAAAATAATCAATAGAATTAATAAGGGATTTGGAAAAATAAGGGTTGTGATTGATTGTCCTTCAATAAATATAACTACATGGACAGATTTTTTAAAAACACGTGTAAAAAATCTTTCAAATTTAGAGATTTCTTGTGAACACAAAGCAGATAAAAATCATCCAAGTGTTTCAGCTGCTTCAATTTTAGCAAAATGTGTAAGAGAAATTGAAATGGATAAACTCAAGAAAAAATATGGTTCTGAAATTGGATCAGGTTATAGTTCAGATCCCTTAACATGCAAATTTCTTGAAACTAACTTAAAAAAATACAATGATGATGGAATTTTTCGACAAACTTGGGCCACATGGAAAAGAGCTGTTGCAATAGTAGAGCAGAAAAAGTTGGTTTAATTCTATATGAAACTTTAAAAACTTATCCAGCTTTTTTCTTCGATGTTCATTAAGAAACTGGTGATGCATGGATTTAAAAGTTTTATTAAAAAAACAGAAGTCCCTTTTACTCAAGGAATAAATGTGGTATTGGGTCCAAATGGAAGTGGTAAAAGTAATATTTCTGATGCTTTATGTTTTGTTTTAGGTCGTTTAAGCATAAAGTCAATGAGAGCAGCTAAAGCAAAAAACTTAATTTTCCTAGGGACAAAACAATTGCCTCCTGGAAAAGAAGCAAGAGTTGAAATTGTATTTGATAATTCTGATAATACTTTTTCAATAGACGCAAAAGAAATTTCAATAAAAAGAGTTGTGAGAAAAAATGGTCAGAGCATTTATAGAATCAACAATGAGAAAAAAACCAGGCAAGAAATTTTAGCTCTTTTAGCTCAGGCAGGAGTAGATCCAAACGGATTTAATATAGTTCTTCAAGGCGAAATTCAGAATTTTGTAAAAATGCATACAGAGGAAAGAAGAAAAGTGATTGAAGAAGTTTCTGGAATTTCAATCTATGAATCAAGAAAACAAAAATCTCTAAAAGAACTAGAAAAAACAGAAGACAGACTAAAAGAAGTTTTATCTATTTTAAGAGAAAGAACAATTTACCTAAATAATCTTGAAAGAGAAAGGCAACAAGCATTAAGATATAAAAAACTCGAAAAAGATGTTAAGAGATATAAAGCAAGTATAATTTATTTTGATCTAAATAAAAATAAAAAACAAGTAAAAAGATTAGTAGATCAAATTTCTAGGAAAAACACAGAAATAGAAAAAATCAAAAAAAATATAGTTGGTATTCAAACATCTATAACAAATTTTGAATCAAGAATAGAATCAATAAATTCTACAATTCAAAAATCAACTGGCTTAGAGCAAGAGAGATTAAACTCAGAAATTGCTAACCTAAGAGCAGAACTTGCAGGATTGCAAGTCAGATCAGAGAATTATGAATCTAAATTATCTGAAATTTCAAGACAAAAATCAGAAATTAAAAATAGTCTAAGAGAAAATGAAATTTCAATTAAAGATTTGAAAAAAGAATCCCCTGAAACTAAAAAAGAAAAAGAAATTGAAAATAAGAAATTAGAACTAGATAAAGTTGAAGAACAGAGAAAAAAGTTCTATATGATCAAATCTGAATTGAAATCCATTAAAGATAGAGTTCGAGATAAGAAAAATATTCTTCAAAATTATAACTCTGAATCTGAATTTTTATTAAAACAGATTAAATCTCTAACAAGAGAATTGTTTGATAGAGATAGTAATGAATCAAAAATAGATACTCTTAGATTATCTCTAGCTGAAAAAAAACAATTCTTGGAAAGACTTGAGAAAAGAGAAAAAGAACTTGAAAAGGTTTCTTATATTAATGAGGCTGAAATAGAAAAACAACAAAGACTAATTGAGAAGATTGCTAAAATGGATAAATGTCCTTTATGTAAATCAAAAATAACAGATGAGCATATGAAGTCAATTAACAAGGAAATAAACCCTTTTGTTGATAGGTTAAAAAAACAAATTAAAGATTCTGATAAAGAATTAACTACAATATACAATAAAAAAGATGTTGTTAAAAGAGAAACAGACCAGATAATTTCAGAACTCTCAAAAAGAGAATCAGATATTGTGCAACTTTCAAACATAAATGAAAAAAAAGATCAAATTAAGGGTTTACAAGAAAAGATTGAATCCCTAAAAGGAGAAATAGAGGGTTTATTGAAAATTGAAAAAAGGCTTGTAAAGAGTTTTGATGACAATTCTAATATTGAACAAAAGTATGAAACATTAAAAGTTGAAGTTCAAGAAATTTCTTTAAGAACCAAGGAAACTGTGAATTCAGAAATTTCTTTTAAACAGAGAGAACTCGAAAGATCGAGAATCTCTTTAAAGCAACTAACAAGAGATGAAGAGGATTTAGATGAGGAAATTTCAGAAATTAAAAAAGACCTAGAAGAAAAACAAGAACTTCTTGAGAATAAAAAATACCAAGAAGAAGAATTAACTAAAAAATTTCAAAGATTAATTTCAGAAAGAGATAATTTTCAAAATCAAATAAGACAAAAAGAACAAGAATCAGCAATAAAAAAGAATGTTGTTTATAACCTTGAACAAGAGATAAACAACTTTAAAATAGAGAAGGCTAAATTTGATGCGATTCTAGAAAATTTAGAAACAGATATGTTAACTTTTGCAGGGATAGAACTAATAAAAGCAAATAAAGAAATCTTATTGCAGAGATTAAGTAAAACCCAAGATATTCTTTCAAAAATAGGGTCTGTTAATTTACGTTCTTTAGAAGTCTATGATTCTATTAAAAAGGAATATGATACAATAAAAGATAGGGTAGAAATTATTGAAAAAGAAAAAACAGGAGTTTTCAAAATAATCCATGAGATTGATATTAAAAAAAAGAAAACATTCTTGAAGACTTTAGATAAGCTTAATGAAGTTTTCACTAGGAATTTTTCTCAATTATATACTAAGGGAGAAGTTTATCTAGACTTAGAAAATAGAAAACATCCTTTTGAAGCAGGAGTTGGAATCACAGTTAAAACAGGCCATGGAAAATATTTTGATGTGACTTCTCTTTCAGGAGGAGAACAAACCCTAGTGGCTCTTTCTTTAATATTCGCAATTCAAGAATTAAATCCTTATCGTTTCTATATTCTTGATGAAATTGATGCAGCACTTGACAAGAGAAACTCTGAGAGGCTCGCAGGTCTTTTGAATAAATACATGCAAAAAGGTCAGTATATTGTAATAACCCATAATGATGAAGTCATCTCAAGAGCAACAACTCTTTATGGAGTTAGTATGCATGATGGTGTGTCAAAGATTATAAGTTTGAAGATATAGAAAAGAATCATCTGATTATTTGTTTTTTTCTTAAAAGAGTTATTCTTCCATTGTTATCTTTTTCAAACACAATTATCTTGAATTTTCTCCCTAAATCCTTTCTTGAGAATATTGTTCCAATATCATCCACCAATATTAGGTAACCCTCTTTACTTAATAGTGAAGCCAATTTCGAGAGAAGTTTTTGCTTATTTTTTAACTCCCATTTAAACTTTTTCGAAAAATGATGTGTGTAATTAATAGTGAAAACCATGTTTATGAGGATAATTCCATATTTCTGTTTTAATTTTTTTGGAAAATGATTTATGGTTCCTTTAAATGAAGTTATTTTATCGAATCTGCTAGGGAATGGTTCAATTCCATAGGCACTGTATCCTTTAGAATTTAAAAAATCTATAAAAGTTGGATGATTTCCATAACCTATATCCAGGATATTATCTTTTTTATTAGAGAGTTTTCTAATTATGCAATAAGCAGTTTTATAGAATATATCCACGGGATAATTTGACTTGGGTTTTTTGGAAATGAATTTTTTTAATTCTTTAGAGTTGTTAATCATTTTTTTAGTTGTTAATCCAAATTGCTTTTTTTGTTTTTCGGATAGGGGGTCGAAATATTTTTTTCTAAGTTTTTCCCTAAATTGATCCCATTCTTTATCATTTCCTTTTTCTTTAACGTAATCATAATAAATTTTATCAAATGCTTCAGCTCTTTCTTTCGAAGAGAATTTCCGATTTAATGATTTTTCCATTAAACCACTAAATTTTTCATAAATTGATTTTCTCATTTTTTAATCTCCCTTAATTAAGAAGAAATGAACACTATTAAATCTAACCAAAAAACCAGGTATTTATTTAATAAAATCATCCCGCTACCAACAAGGGATATATTATTTTTTTAATTTTATGTTTAATTTTTTATTATAAAAAAGAAGGGAGAAAGTAAAAAAAATAAAAAAAATAAGAATTAAACTTAGTAATAACTTTCCCCAAATTCTTCAGATCTTTCAGGTTTCTTTCCGATTAAGACAATCAAAACAATTAGCAATACAATAAAGATTATTGCTAAAATTACTGTCAAAACAACAACTGGGTTGCTTGTAACAGATTCATCTGCTTCACCAGTGAAAGCTACTGTCTTAACGA
Organism: Candidatus Pacearchaeota archaeon; assembly: GCA_017608305.1. Taxonomy (GTDB): domain Archaea; phylum Nanobdellota; class Nanobdellia; order Pacearchaeales; family GW2011-AR1; genus JAFCGC01. The sequence continues at coordinate 8,013 of JAFCGC010000008.1, read as the reverse complement.
GTTCGCCGTTCATTGTGAAGATGTTAACATTGAAGCTGTATTCTCCGTCTGCATTTGGAGAAACTGTAACTGTCTTGCTTGAACCAGCAGAAATCATTACAATCCCTTCACTAACACTAGCTGGAGATTCAGGAACAACTCTATACCCTACTAAATCATTAGTTGGGTTTACAATCCATAAGTCGCTTCCAGAAACAAATACAGTGTTTTCAAAGTCATTTTCTATCACAATTTCTTTTGCTGCACTAGAAGTAGCATCATCGTTTGATACTTGAACTTCAAGAGCGTATAAACCTGCTTGAGCTTCAAATGGAACTTCTAAATAAAGTTTTCCACTTATGCTGTCTGGGTCATCTTCGTTACAGTCTCTATCTAAACCTTTGTTGTCTCCTTCATCTTCATAATAATCCCTCCATGGGAATTCATCATCTTCATCATCTTCATCGCACTCAAGAGCAACAATGTCACCAAAATAACCTGATTTTTCAATGCCTAATGCAGGTAAACTCACAGTTACATATACATCATCTAAGTCATTATAACCAATATTTTTCAAAACAATTTCAACTGGGAAAACATCTCCAGCACTAATTGTTTGAGGAACACTGATTGACTTAATATCTGCATTGTAAGTTGGTCTTTCAACTTCTAAGTAATAGTCTTTTTCTGTGTTAGTGTCAGCACCATCAATCTCTATGTTAAGAGTTAACTCATCATAAAGCTCATCTTTAAGTTCATAAGGAACTTTAAGATGCAATGTTTTGTGGTACTCTCTTCCTGGTCTAACATCAAAAGGACTAGTTTCAGCACTAGTATCTTTTTTGTCGCCTTCAAGTTCTACTCTAACTGTTACGTCATAATCATATTCTTCTGCTATGAACCAAACATCAATTTCAACAGTTTCACCAGCAGTAACACTTACGCCGCCTTCGTCAAATTCAGGATCAAAATCAGGATCAAAATCAGGATCTAATATAATACCATCAATTTCAACTTTCTTGATCTCGTAGTCAGCACTAACAATTGCAGCTAAAAAAAGAACACATGTGATTGCCATAAAAGAAACCAATAGTTTCTTTGTATTCATTTTCATTTTAGTTTAATTTAGTTACACAGAAACTTAGTTTCTGTTAAATTTCAGATATAAAATTGATTTATAAACTTTATGGTGACGACAGGAAACAGTAATTTTGTAGTACTAAATGTAAGTGACAGGTGGTGAATAAATCTTTATAACTAGAAATCTTTATAAATAAGAATTATCCTTAATTTTGATGACAAAAGTAATCAAGAGGGGGTTGCCAAGAGTCACTGAATATTCTCTTGGGACCTTTACTTCAGATTATCCTGAAGGACCAATTTATCTTGATAATAAAAAAATAGAGTGGCATAAATACGATGTTAAAGGAGGAATTCTTGTTCCAACATTTACTGAAAAAGAACTAAATTTTTATTCTAGGCCCACAAATAAATTCCAAGAAGCTTGGTTTAATATGCATAATAGGGGATCTCATGTTTCTGGCATTAGTAATGTGTTGGAATTAGTACATGGCCAAGAAGGTTTTACAGAATATTGTTCTAAATTAAGGAAAAATAAAAATCAAATAGATTTGTATAACTTTTTTACAGAAACATCTTTTTTGAGACAGAGGCCAATTATAAATCCCAGTAGAATAGGGTTTTTTGAATCCAGTGAGGGATATGAATCACGTCTTGATGATGCTGATAAAAGACAAGAAGAAATAGATAAAATTTTTGGAGCTAAAGAAAAAAGACATAGAGAAAAGTTAAGAACATCTATGGATATAATTAGATCTGTATCTAGTATTTCTGATTTGTTTATTTATACTATGGAAAGATTAGGGCTTAATATCAAAAATGTTGAAAAATATAAGGAAAATATAGAAGACTCTATTTGTTTTATGAATTTTTCTAGTGGAAGTGCTAAGACAATTACACTTGAAGGAGGTTTTAGAGTTCATATTGGAAACGATGATTTTCAACCCCTTGCAAGAGCTAAAATTTCTTTTTCAGAATTAAGTTCTTCAAAATTAGAAGAACTTTTAATAAGTAACGGGAAAATAACAAGTGCAGGAGTTGATGTTGCAAATTTTCTAGGAAAAAGCAGATAAGATTTTGACAGGTGGTGACTCTTTCTTAAAATTCACAAATTCAATAATTGAATATTTGTGTTTGCTGTTGAGAAATTTTTAGCAGCAAGAATTTGACATCCTGATTCTTCCACAGCTCTTAAAACAGGAGCTGTTACAGTCCCATTGATTATTATAATTTTGGGCTTAAATCTTAATCTATTAAGGGTTGATCCTAATCCTCTTGGTGAAACTGTTTCCATTTCATTAAAATTTTCATCTAAGAGAATAGCCTTTTTTGAATTTTTATTTTTACTATATATCTCTTTTATTTTTTCTTTAGTATTATCATCTAATTTAATCTCTTTATCTTTTTTTTTAAAAGAACTCAAAGGAGTTTTTGACTTTTTGTCTTTAGCCAAAAACTCTTCTGGTGAAACTTTTTTTCTCAATTGTATTAAAATTTCTTTTCCAGCAAGTTCTTCAACTTCTTTTCCATCAGGAGCTATTGCAACATATTTAATATTTGCATTGTCAACAACATTTTGAACAATAAGTTTTCCACCCCTATCTCCATCAACAAACAAGATGATTTCTTTTTCCTTACTTAATTCTTTAATGTCATCTGGAAGTTTGGTTCCATTCATTGCTATAGCATTTTTGACATTGTTTCTCATTAGATTCAAAACATCTGCTCTTCCTTCAACAACAATTATTTCTTTTCCAGAAATGTCTCCACATGGTAATTTAGATTTGCCATATTCTTGGATATCTGCCATTTTTGAAGAATCTTTGATTTGATTTGAAATTTCTCTTGAATCAGATGTTCCTTCAATTCCTTTCATAAGCTTTTTTGCTCTTTCAATAATATAGTCTCTTTTAGAACCTCTAACATCTTCGATTCTTTCAACTTCAATCTCAGAATCACAAGGACCAATTCTCTCAATTGTTTCCATAGCAGCAGCAATTAGAGTTGTTTCTGATTGGTCTAATGCAGTAGGAATCTTGATAACTCCAGTAGTCTTTTTATCACTTCTTTCTAGATCTACTTCTATTCTACCTATTTTCCCTTCTTTCTGCAATTCCCTCATTTCTAATTCAGATCCAAGCAGTCCTTCTGTTTGTCCAAAAATTGCTCCAATTACATCAGGTTTTTCTAGAGCTCCTTCTACTGTAAAATTTGCATGTATCATGTATTTGATTGATACTGGACTTACTTTTGCCATTAAAACCTCCTGCGGGTTTTAGATCCAGCATCCCTGAATTTTCATATTGCCTCTGAGGAATTCAGATAAAACCTCAAAGCTTAGATCCATTCAAGGACCAGATAAAACCTCAACAATTTATTTATTTAATTTTTATTCAGTTTGAAATCTATGATTTCATATAGAAAAATACCTAGTTTTCCACTACTCAAATATGAGTTAAATCAGTGATTGTGAAAGTGATCGTGAATAATATCAATGATATTTTTCTAATAAAGAATTATGTTTAAAATGCTTTATAAAGGTTTTTGTTGGTTTATATCCTCAACTAATTTCTCAATACCTTTTTTTAATTTTTGAAATTTTGTTTTATTAAAATTTTTTACATTTAATATTATTGGAACAAAAGGCTGATTTGATTTTTCTTTTCTTCTTACAAATTTTATAATAGGTTCTCTAAAATTTTCACTATATTCTTTTCTAAACCATTCTATATCATTTTCTAATGCTTGACATTCAAAACCATAAATATTAGAAGTAGAATATTCCTTAATTAGATCTTCAAGAAATCTTTGATATTCTTCTTTATTATTTTCTCTTATATCTTTTTTATCTTCAAAATTATTAATTTTGTTTCGAATTCTCTTATAATCTTTTGAAAATTCATCCACTTCATAAAAGATTTTTATTGTTGGCATTTTTTATTCAGTTTTTCCATTAAGAATAAAATTATGTAAAGCTTCTAGATCGAACATTTTTTTTTCAGGACGTTCTTTAATTGCTGTTACTTTAATATCTAAACCTAGTTTTTTAAATCCAAGGAAAACCCTCATTAAATCTAAACCAAATTTTAAAGGCCTTATAGTAAGAGTTATATCATGCTTTTTATATTTGCTAAGCACATCAATAGTAGAATAATCTGTATGGTTAAAACCTTTTCCTCCAAGATATATAGATAACTCACTCCCTCTACTGTATTCTAATTTTGTTTTTACTTGTTCTTTATCTTTTTTAGCAACTTCATCTGAAAGATCTAGTTTTGCATTTAATGAACACCTTTCTACAATCAGATTGCCATCCCCGTCTTTTTTTCTTTCAATGACATATTTTGAATTATACATTGAAATTAGATTTCTTTTAACTTTAAAAGAATTATTGTTCTAGAATTATCTTTTTCCCTAAAGGATAAACATGAATTAAATCTTCTATGTTTATTAAAGCACAAGCATCACAAGCAAAGTTTTTTCCATTTTCTTTTTCTACAACTTTTCTGCTTATTGTAGCTATTCTTTCTCTACTAAGATCGCCTAAAGGAACTTTAAAATAAGGAACTGAACCAGAAGTTCCAACTGTTTCATAGCCCTTAATATCGGGTATATTCATGTTTACAAAATATCTTAAATTATCCATTTTAGAAATTAATAAATTTATTTAGACTTAACAATTTCAATGCACATTCCTGCAGCAACTGTTGCGCCAGCATCTCTTACTGCAAATCTAGATGTATAAGGATTATCTGTTTGAGTTTCTAATGCTAAATTTCCTTGAGGTTTAATTCTTACTTTAGCCACATCTCCGTTTTTCAAGAAATCAGGATTTTGTTTTATAACTTGTCCTGTTTTTGCATCAATTTGTTCTATAAGTTCTATAAATTGACAAGGAACTTGTGCTGTGTGGATGTGAAATACAGGAGTATATCCTTTTGCTAACACAGTTGGATGATTAATCACTGCAATTTGTGCAATAAACTCTTCTACAATTGGGATTGGTTGAGCAGCATCACAAATAACATCTCCTCTTGCAATGTCTTTTTTACCTACCCCTCTAATATTAATTCCAACATTATCTCCAGCAACAGCTTCTGGTAATTGATCATGGTGCATTTCTATTGTTTTAACCTCACCATCAATTCCTTTTCCTGTTCTTCCAGGTAAGACTTTAACTTTTTGTCCAACTTTCATGATTCCTGTTTCAATTTTTCCAACAGGAACAGTTCCAATACCTGTAATTTCATAAACATCTTGACAAGGCATTCTCATTGGTAAATTAGTTGGTAATTCAGGAGCAGAAAACAAATCAAATTGTTCTAATACAGTTGGCCCTTTATACCAAGCCATTTTATCTGATTTTTTAGCAACATTCTCTCCTTTTAATCCACTAACAGCTAAAAAAGTAGTGTTTGCAGCATCAATTCCAACTTGCTGTAATAGTTTAGAAACATCTTCTTTAACTTTATTGAATTTATCTTCAGCATATTCAACAGCATCCATTTTATTAATTGCCACACATATGTTTTTTACACCCATGGTTCTCAATAACCATAAATGTTCTGTTGTTTGTGGTTGTACACCAGCAGGAGCAGCAATTACTAAAAATGCAGAATCTGCTTGGCTTGCCCCTGTGATCATATTCTTAACAAAATCTCTGTGCCCAGGTGCGTCAATGATTGTGACTTCCCATTTCTGGGTTATTACTTTTTTATAAGCTAAATCAATGGTTACTCCTCTTTCTCTTTCTTCTTTAATTTTATCCATAACATAAGCAAATTCAAAACCAGCTTTACCGTGTTTTTCAGCTTCTTCTCTAAGTTTTTTCATTTCTTGTTCAGCCACAGCACCAGTGTCGAATAAAAGTCTTCCAACTATTGTTGATTTTCCAGCATCAACATGCCCCACAAACACAATATTCATATTTGGTTTTTCTCTAGCCATTTTTTGTTTTTTTAAATAAATGATTTATACGGAATCTTTTAATTCCAGTCTAGCCATTTTTTATCCTTGTAATATAGTAAAAATCCTCGTAAGAATTTTTAGACTAATTATCTATGAAAATTTTAATTTATAAATCTTTCTATTTCTTTTACCTATCTTTTTTAAAATTATGCTCCTAATAGCTCTAAAATTGTTTCAGGAAGATTTTCATTGTATGGGGTATGGTTTTCATCATTTTTGTTTTTATCTTTAAATTCTATTACTAATAATTTTCTTTCTTTTGGCAAATAAATTCTTTTTTCATTTTTTTCAAATTTTTTATTTAATGCCATAAAAACTATATCAAAAGGAGATGCCCCATCTGAATTTAATATTTTTTCTAATTGTGCTTTTTTATTTTCATTGTCTTGATTGGTTTTTGATTCATAAACAAATGCTCCTCTTATAAAATCACCTTTAATATCTTTAATATCAAATTTACAAGATTTGTAAGAATTTCTTTTTATAAATTTAAAATTATCTACATAAATATTATCTATAAAACCCATATTTAAATTCATTTTTAAAGGATTTTTTGATTCATTAAAGCAATAGTTTTCATCTTCTTCATTTTTATTATCTCTTATTATTTCAGGATTTTTTCTCATAATTTTTAATCCTTCTTTAATTCCTAAAAATGTTGTAATAATTCCAACACCTCTATTTCGTGTTAATTCCAAATAATTTTTATGAATATCTTCTATATTTTCTGTTTCAAAATATTTTATTCTTTTTTCAAAGGCAAGAACATATCTCTTTGATATTTTTACTTCTTGTCCGTTTATTTTTGTTTTAACTTCTTTTTCAGAAAAAGATTCCATTAATTCCTCTATGTGTTTATTTCTAAATTTATCAGTTATTTCTTTCATGATAAAATAGCTAACAAATAGTTTATAAAGTTTTCTATCACTTCTTCATAAATCTTTTATACTCTTTTTTATTGAATTGGGTTATGGAGTTTACAATCCTCCAACAAATTTTACTAGGAGCAGTTCAAGGAATCACAGAATGGCTGCCAGTTAGTTCAAGCGGAATGCTTGTTTTAATTCTTGCAAATTTTTTCAATATAACTTCTACTTCAGAACTTATTACAACATCTTTATTTTTTCATTTAGGAACATCTCTTGCAGCAATGGTATATTTTAGAAAAGAAATTTTTAGGTTAATTAAAACCTTATTTAATTATAAACAGTCAAACATCGACGATAAAAATGTCTTAAAATTCTTAATAATAGCCACAATAATCAGTGGAGTTTTAGGAATTGTTTTAGTAATGGCATTTTATTATTTTGAATATGTTGAATTAACAGGAAAAACAATTAGTTTTGCTGTTGGAATTTTATTGTTGTTTACAGGAGCAATTCAATTAAGGAAAAAATATTCTGGATTAAAAAAAGCAAAAAACCTAAAGACTTCTGATTCAATTGTCTTAGGATTAGTCCAAGGAATTGCAGCACTTCCAGGTTTATCTCGAAGCGGAATAACTGTTTCAACTTTACTTTTAAAAAAATTCGATGATACAACAGCACTTAAACTTAGTTTTTTAATGAGTATTCCCATAGTATTAATAGGAAATATCTTCCTAAATCTACCTGATTTGCAATTTACTTCAACAGCAATTTACGGACTACTCGCAAGTTTTGTATTTGGTCTTTTAACAATTTCAGGATTAATTAGATTAACAAAAAAAATTAATTTTGGATGGTTTGCAATTATCTTTGGATTATTGATGGTTGTTAGTGTGCTGGTTTAGAATTGTTCTTGATTTTTTTAGACAATTTTTAAATCTAAAGGACTATAGTGTAATAGGTAACCACATGTTTTTCCAGGTATTTTATCTATAAAATTTAAATCAACAACAACTATGTTCTCTTTTTTGTTAGTATCATAAACTTTTCCTACTCGATCTTTTGTAAAGCTAACACCATAACTATCAATAGATTTAACTCCTTTTGGGATAATTACTTT
>JAFCGC010000007.1 GCA_017608305.1 Candidatus Pacearchaeota archaeon | reverse complement strand
AACAACAACTATGTTCTCTTTTTTGTTAGTATCATAAACTTTTCCTACTCGATCTTTTGTAAAGCTAACACCATAACTATCAATAGATTTAACTCCTTTTGGGATAATTACTTTAGAACCAATTGTGATATCTCCTATATTGACCATAAAAGGCTAAAACTCTTTGTTTTTAAAAGAATTATTGTTATTGATTCTTACTCATATTTATGTCCAAAAACAACTTTTTCAAGATATGGTTCTTTTTTATTTTTATCATATGAAAAAATAATTCTTAATTTTCCAATCCAAATTCTGCAACTATCTTTTAAATCATAATGCATGTGTTTATGTCTTTCTGGATTTTCAGCAACTTCTTGAATTTTCTTTTTAATTCTTTTTTGCATAAAAGAATCAATTTTTCTAAAATCTTTTTCAAACTCTTTAGTTGGCTTTATTTCATAAGCCATTCCAATCAGAGAATTCTCTATTTTTTATTTGCTCTCTTGATTTTTCAAAAGAATCCATAAATTCCTTATTATCCATAAGCTCAAGAGACTCTATAATAGAACTAAATTCTTCTTTTAACCTAATTAAATCTGCAAGAGCTGCTTTACTTATATTAATATTATCCATATTGTTTTATAGAACTTTAGAATATTTAAGATTATTGGTTTTCAGACAAACCTTCCGACGTACCTTCTAGGTCGTCGCAGGACTTTCTATTGATTTTCACTAAGTCCCTTCCGACTTCTTATCTTTTTGATCACATCATCCTGTATACTTGTAGGGACTTTTTCAAACAACTGGTCTTTTAATGAAGACACTCCTCTACCTTCTGTTGCACTTCGTAAATCATTACTCCAACCCAGCATTTCTGCAACAGGAAGTTTTGATTCCATCTCAGCATTTGAACCATCTTGTTTTACATTTAACATTTGTCCTCTTTTACTTCCAACAAGTTTTGTAATGCCTCCTAAAAACTTTTCAGGTATTTCAATAAGATGAATCTGTAAAGGTTCTAAAAGAGTATAACTGCCTTTTTGCATAGATCCTTTAATTGATTCTCTAACAGCAGGATAAACTTGAGCAGGACCACGATGAATAGCATCTTCGTGAAGTTTTATATCAACTAAGGAAACTTTCATTTTCATACAAGGTTCACGAGCTAAAGGTCCATGATCCATGACCATTTCAAAAGCATCCAAAACCATTTCTATTACTTCACCAATATGAACCTCTCCACGAGTTTCATCAAGAAACACATTTCCTTTGTAAATATCTCTAACATTTCTTATTGCATCTCCATCCCAATCTAAATTAGAAAAGGCCTCTGCAATTTCTTTATTTTTCTTTTTAACTCTTCCTTCTCTTAAATCCCCGCTTTTTATTGCATCATAGATATTATCTTCTAGGGGGGCAACTTTTATGAAAAAACTATTGTGTTTGTTTGGACTTCTTCCTTCTACAGGAGTAGATTCTTTACCAACCGTTTCCCTATAAACAATAATTGGTGCAGAAGTTTTCACATCTAATCCTTTTTCTGATTTAATCCTATTTTCTATAATTTCTAAATGTAATTCTCCCATTCCAGACATTAAACTTTCACCAGTCTGCTCATTTATCTCTATTTTAATTGAAGGATCTTCTTTTCCAACTTGTTTTAAAACTTCTACTAATTTAGGAAGATCTGCAGCTTTTTTTACTTCAATCGATTTTGTAACAACAGGATCAAACAAATGTTTAATTGCTTCAAAAGGTTCTGTTTCTGTTTTACTAACAGTTTCACCAGCAAAAACATCTCTTAAACCCACAACTCCTGCAATATTTCCTGCACTAACTTTATCTACAATAACTCTTTGTGAACCTTTATACACAGAAACTTGCTGTAGCCTTACATTTCTTTTAGCAAGATTCATATAAACTTCATCACCTTGTTTTAGGGTTCCAGAAAATAATCTTCCTGCCGCCACTTCTCCTGCATGTTTATCTACAACAATTTTAATAGGCACAAAAGCAATTTCTCCTTTAGGATCACAATTAATTAATGATTTTCCAAGACTAGAATCAATGTCTCCATGCCATATTTTTGGAATCCTGTATTTTTGGGCTTGAATAGGATTAGGATGGTGGTTCACAGTCATAGCCAAGACAACTTCATGTAAAGGTGCTTTTTTAGCTAACTCTTTATAATTATCATTTTCATAAGCATCAATAACATCTTTGAAAGTAATCCCTTTTTCTTTCATATAAGAAAAACTTAAAGCCCAATTATGAAATGCAGATCCAAATGCAACACTTCCTTCACCCACCCCAACTTTCCATTTTTCTTTGTATCCTTCAGGTGCAATAGCCTCTATTAATTCATTAACATGATCTATAATAGAAATAAATTTTTTTTCCATTTCTTGAGGAGTTAATTTAACCTCTTTGATTAGTCTATCCACTTTATTAATAAATAAAATTGGTTTTACTAGTTCTTTTAGGGCCTGTCTTACAACTGTTTCTGTTTGCGGCATGACTCCTTCAACAGCACAGCACAAAATAATACATCCATCAACAGCACGCATAGCTCTTGTGACATCTCCTCCAAAATCTACATGCCCTGGAGTATCAATTAAATTAATCAAATAATCTTCCCCACCCACATTATGAATCATAGATACAGAAGCAGAATCAATTGTAATTCCTCTTGTTGCTTCATCTTCATGAAAATCTAGTGCTAATTGTTTTCCAGCAGTTTCTTCAGAAAGCATTCCTGCACCTGCTAAAAGATTATCAGAAAAAGTAGTCTTACCATGATCAATGTGTGCAGCAATTGCTATGTTTCTAATGTGGTCTTGCTTTTCCATTAATTTTGTAATATCTTTTTCTGCCATCTTATCTCAATAGAGTTAGAATATTATAATTTTGTGAAATTGCTTTATAAAGTTTTCTTGAATTACTTAAACTTTAGGAATATAATATTCAATTAAATGAGCTTTTTTTGCTAGTCTAAATCCAACTAAACTTGGAATCATATCTACTTTTAGCTTTCTGCCTTCTTTTCTTCTTGTGGTTATTCTTAAAGGATCAATCAAAGTTATTAAACCCATCCTAGAAATATTTCCTCTTCTAGATTTTTTCACAATTACACCTCCTATCAAAGGTTTTTGGGTTCTATCTAATTGATCTAAGATAAAATCACTTTCTCCTATTGGATCAACATATTTTTCTTCGTCTATTGCCCCAATTAAATACAATGTAGTCCCAATATCATTAATTCCTCCTTCTTTATATTCACTTTTTGAAGCATCACATATCTTTTCATGGAGTTTTCTTCTGGCGGTCCTTTGCTCCTTATTTCCTTCAACTTTTATATTATTAATAATCCACCTCCATTTATTACCTGTTCCTTTCATAAAATCATGCATCAAACTTTTTTTTAAAGTTCTTTTTTCCATGAATCTTCAAGAATTAATATTATTTATAAATCTTACTTCTTTTAATTTTTCTTTAATTTTTTCTGCTCTTTTATTAGTTTTACTTAATCTATTCTCTATTTTATCCATTTTTTTATGACAGCCCTTTGCTAATTGAATTGCTTCTTGAAGACTTTCTTCAACTGCCTCTTTAACTGCTTTTCTATACATTGGAATCATATCACTCATTAAATTAAAAAACCCCTCAATTAATTCAGAAGAATTTTCTCTTTCTCTTTCATCCATAATATGGTAAAGAGTTCTTGTATCAAGATACCCTATTTGCCTAATGAGTTCAGAGCCATTAATCTCTTTTTTTTGTGGTTCATATTCATTAAACCCTAAATAATTAGTTACTCTCTTTTCTATTAAACTTTTTACAGTACTTGTTCTTGTATCTACAGGAAATCTTATTATCATAATTTTTATTAAAGTAAAGGGTTTTTAAAGATTTCTATAAATCTTACCTAGCAGAATCAGCCTGTTTCTCTGCTTCATTCTTTTTCTTAATCGCAAAACTTTCACCATTTTTTTCAGAAGCAAACATTATTTCTTCAACTAGTGCTTGAGTTATGTTTTTCTTTTTATTAAAAGCCTTATCTGATGCTCCATGAATAATATGCTTTAGGGCTAAATTAACTCTTCTTAAAGGAGATACATCAACTGCTTGAGGATATCTTGCTCCACCATATTCAATTACAGTTGTTTCATCTTTTGGGGCAGCATTTTCAATTGCCTTGATTAAAACTTGAACAGGATTTTTCCCTGTTTTTTCATTGATAACCTTAAAAGCACCCAACACAATTTTCATATTTCTAGAATATTTCCCAGTAGAATGTCCTAAAATAATCCTGTGCTTTTTCCCTCTATGGCCTGCAACAGCAAGTTTATTCATCAATCTCTCAACAACATTAACTTTTGCCTGACCAAATTTCTGAAAATTTCTTCCATGACTCTTTAAAATAAGTTTTGGTTCAAGATTAATAACTGATTTTAATCCAGGATCTTCTACTTTTACTTCAGATAAATCATATAAATCAAATATTTTGAAATTAGTTGTTTGAATTTGTTCTGGCATTTTATTGTGTCTTTCCTTTTATGATTAATTTTACTAAATCATTTTGTATTATGGGATTTAGATTTTTAAAATGTATTTTTTCATTTGACCATCCAAGCACTATTTTACCTACTTCTAAAAAAAATAAATCTCCACATGCTCCATTTAATTCTATCTTGACTTCTTTAGTTCCTTTCAAATAATCTTGTATATCCTCTAGTGTTTCTTTATTAGTTGAAAATGTGTAATAAGCATTATTTTCCTCTTCACTTAATTTATTACCATAATATCCTCTAATTACTCCTGGAAGATCAAGATCCATTTTATCTCCTTCCCTTTTCAATCTTTCCTTTAACTAATCTTGCTAAAGGTTGATCATTTACTTGAATAACTTGAAATCTAACCCCAGGAATATCTCCTTTAGATCTTCCTTGTTTTCCACCAATTCTTTCAATCATGACTTCATCGTGCTCATCAATAAATTTTTGAGCTAGATTTCCAGGAATAAAAGCAGTAACTTGTTTACCATTTTTCTTTAATTGAACCCTGCAACATTTTCTCATAGCAGAGTTTGGTTGTTTTGCTTCTTTTTGTACCTTCTGCAAAACAATTCCTTTTGCTTGATTAGCCCCTTCTAATGGATCTGATTTAGCATAAAGATTTAGGGCTTTCACTTTATAATGTCTATCTTTCCATCGAAACTTTTTTCGATTTTTCTTTTGTTTTAATGCGCTTTTTAATCCCATTTTATGAATATATCTTAATTGAAAGATTGCTTTTTAAAAGTTGCTGTTAGTAAATGATATAAATTTTTATAAATATTAAAAGGCATTTGATTTTATGGCCATAGCATATCTTGACACAAAAGAAATAATGGAGTTATCTGATTATGATTTCGCATTTTGGTATAGACTTAAAATGCAAGAATATAAAGAGGGAGATGGTTGGTGGTGTTCTAAAGAAAGAATTCCTAAATGTACTCGATGTCATGATAATATATATGGTCCAAAAAATCTTAGGAGAATGTCAGGGATGTCTCTTCATCCAGAATGCTTTAAAGAACAATTAGAACAATATAAAAAAGAGAACCAAGTTGCTTCTTATCTTATTCCATTTTTTGAAAGAGTAGCAAAACTAGAACCTTTTTCTTTTTAAACCAAAGATTTATAAGGAATATTTCTACAAGAATTTAATGGCAAGGCCAAATAGATTAATTCAATTAGCTAGAGAAAAAAATATTCCTATTTTAGATATAGTGAAAGTTTATGATACAATAAGTCATTTTTCTCAAGCTTCTATTTATGCAGAACGAATCGCAAAATTAACAGGATTAAAAAACCTAGAAGTAAAAAAGATCCTTGAACAAGAAGTTTATTTAATCATACATAAGATTAAACGAAGGCAATTTCAATCTTTTATTTTAAATAATTGTGATTTACCTACTTCTTCAGAAGATCAAGAAAAAGCAATAGATTTTGTTTTAAATACCAAAGATTTAGATGAAGAAATACCCTTATATAAATCTAAAAATCTTATAAATCTAAAAAAAGATTTATTAAACTTAAAAAAAGAATATAGTTATCTTGAAAAAATCTTTATACAATTCTAAACTCTTTATTAAAAAAATCTTTGACAATTTTTTGCATCTCAAGAAGTCTTCTTTTAAATCTTCCAATTAAGGCAGCTTTATTATGGCTCCCTGCAGTTAAAATAATTTCATTATCTTTTATTTCTAAATTTTTAAAAGTAATAGGGCTAATAATAGCTTCTATAAAGGGTTTAACATGTTCAGGTTCTTTTGGAATAGGAATAATTTTAATTTTTCTTTTAATAATTTCAGATATTTTTTTTACGTTTTTTCCTTCTTCTCCAACGGCTTTTCTAATTAATTGTTTTGGAACACAGAAAAAAAGCGTTTCATTATACATAAAACAAAATCGAGTATTGATTCTGGTTATTTTTCCGAATAAATTAATGTATCTTAAATCTTGCATATCAATTGTATTTCCCATTTGATAAAAATCAAAGATTTGTCTGTTTTATAAATCTTTGCTCGAGAAGGATTTAACCATCATATATCTTTAATTGTAATTATTTTTTTAAACCTTTAAATTTTCATTAGCTTATGCCTTTAGAAAAAACTTTTAAGGAAACAATTTATATAAAAAAACCAGAAAAACTAACTTATCTTGGAAAGCGTTGCTCAGGACATGATATGCAAGACAATGATACATTTTCTCCAGATTTTGATAAAGGATATGGAGAGTTTGACCCAAGTTATTTAGGGTCAGGTTTTAGTAACTGGTTAGAAGAAAATTGTTTTAATAAAGATGAAAAAGGATATTTATTTATGGGGTCTAACAAAGTTCTTTTCAAAATTAGACCAGAAGTAATTTATGATGGGTATCATCCTTCTGTGTGGTGGAAAAATGCAAATAGGGGTGACACTTTAAGATATCAATGGATTGTAAATATCTTTTCTCAACCAAAAGAATCAGATATTACTCTTGAATTAGATTCAATTCTAAGAAAATTAGGGTTTGTTACTCAAGACGAATTTAATCCAAAGAACATGGTTTCTAAATAAAATAAAAATTATTTATTGTTAATAGGAGAAATATTTAATTTTTTAATTAATTTAGATTGTTTATTTATTAATTCTTTTAATGCATCTTCTTCAGCTACACAAGGATCATAAAAAGTAAGAAGTCCTATTATTTGGGGTGAGGGATAAGGTTTTGCTGTAGTAATATAACCTCTTAAATTATCTCCATAAATTCTTTTTAATTTTTCATAGTGTGCCAATGTTTCTTCAGTTTTACCTATGGCTTTTTTAGTTTGTTTCAATCTCCAAGAATAATATTTTCCTTTTAAATTCATATTAAAACTATTTTTAGCAATTATTTAAAGATTTATCTTCCAGAAACTATTTATTAGTTCTCGCAACAACTTTACTCTTAGCAGTTTTCTTTTCTTCTTCTTTTTTAACCAAAGGGCCAATTATCTTTACTAATAATCCAGGTAATCCTGTTCCAACAGGAATTGGTTGATTTAAAATTATATTTTCAATTACACTTACTAATTTTTCTTTCTGCCCTTTTATTGTAGCATTGACAAATTGTTTATCTGGAGTTTCAAAAGTCGCCCTTGCTAAAATCGAAGATTTTTGCGCAATAATTCCTATTCTTGTAACTCCTTTTACCCCTCCAGTATTAGTCATCGCATCTGAAATCAACTTAAGGTGCCTCTTGTTAATATCTAATCCCTGAGTCTTAAGCACATTCTTAATTTCATTAATTATAATTTGTCTTGCTACTTCAATACCGAAAACATTGTCAACTTCATACAGATCATTAGAAATCAATCTACTTTTGTCCACTTCTTTTAGTTCAAGAATATCCTTTAGGTTGGTTCCGAGAGTTGTGATAACAAAATCTCTTCCTCTTTTTACAATTAAGACTTGTTTAACTCCTTTAATTCCAGAAATTATTGTATCTTTAAGTTTTTCTTTTAATTTATATATCTCTTTAAAATCCATGTCTCCTGCATTTAAAATAATCGCGTTATCTTTTTCTTTAGCTTTAAATCCCTTATCTCTTAATTTTTCAACAACTTTTTTTACAGAAGTGTGAGTTTGCCTCATACCTTCTTTGTCAATTTCAATTTCAATTCTTCTATCACTGAAGTTTAGATGAATCTCAGAAGAAATTTCTTTTATTGTTATTTCTTTTATTTTTTCTGCAAAAACTCTTGCATTTTTTTCATTATTATTTTCTTTATTCAGATAAATGTCCATTTTAGGAGAAGAAGGTTTTTTTCTTGCATCAAAAACTTCTATAAGTCTAGCTAAACCTGAAGTAATCTGCATTTCTGCAACTCCTGCTGCGTGGAATGTTCTTAAAATCATTTGTGTTGAGGACTCTCCAAAAGATTGCGCTGTAATTATTCCAATTGCCTCCCCTGAATCTAGTTTTCCATTTACATGAAGTTTTGAAACATCTATCCCATCATCCCCATAAGTAAATTGAATTATTCTATTACTGCTATCTCGAACTGTTCCATCATATTCTTTTCTTATATCTTGAAGAGCATTTGCAAGTCTTCGATATAAATAACCTGATTTTGGGGTTCTTAATGCAGTATCCATTAATGAATCCCTTCCTGTTATTGATTGAAAGAAAAATTCATCAGGCCTTAATCCTTTAATAAAAGGACTGTGTATAAACCCTCTTGATCTAGGAGATAGATCATTATTTTTGAAAAATGATAAAGTTCTTCCAGTATATCCAAAATCAACTCTCCCCCCTAAAAATGCCTGTTGGCCAACACAAGAAGCCATTTGAGTAATCTGCATCATGTTTCCTGCACCTCCTGACTTAATCATCCCATAGACAGGATTATATGAAGGAAACTCTCTTTTTACAATATCTCCTATTTTAGTTCTAACTTCATTCAAAGTTTGAAGAATTTTAATTTCTCTAGACTCTTCAAGAGATTTACCTGGAATTATGTCTAGATTCCCTTGCTTCCAAGATTCAATAATTTGTTGTGTTTTTTGTTCAGCATCTTGAATAATTTTATTTCCCATATCTATTATTTTCTGATCTAAATCAAAATCTTCTACAGAAATGGTAATTCCTCTGCTAGTCAAATAATTTTTACCTAAATTAAAAGCTTTTTTGATTATTTCAAAAGTCTCAAATCTTCCTATGGTTTTGTCTAGTTCTTTAATCAATTCTCCATCTTCACTTCCAAAAATTGTTTTATCAATTATTCCTTTAGTAATTTGTCCATCTTTAATTTTAATAGAATTATTTGAAAAATTAATTTTAGGCAATATTTTAGAAAATAATTCTGTTCCTGAAATTGTTTTCTTTAAAATCTGTTGATCTATTCCTGACTGATAAAGAATCTGGTTTGCTTCTTCTTTATCAAACTCTCTTAATCCTAAAAAATAATTTCCTGTGATGGAATCTGCAATACATCCTACAAAATTAGCATTGTTTTTTGGAGACAATAAATTTTGTTTAACATCTAAAAGAATTTTTGCCTCTGCTCTTGCTTCTTCTGTTTGGGGGGAGTGGATATTCATTTCATCCCCATCAAAATCAGCATTATATGGGAAAGCAGCTGCAGGATGTAATCTAAAAGTTCTTCCTGGAAGAACCTTTACAAAATGTGCCATCAGGCTTCCTCTGTGTAAGCTTGGATGTCTATTGAATAAAACAATATCTCCATTTTGAAGGTGTCTTTCAACTTTATAACCAGGAGAAAGTTCATTTACTATTTCTTCTTTAAGTTCAGAAGTTATTTTTTTCCTTTTTCCATCTGGCCTTATAATATAATTTGCTCCAGGATATTCTTCCCCTTTTTTAATAAGTTTTTTTAATTTATCGGCATTTAAATCAGTTACAGTTTCAGCAAAAGTTACTATTCTTGCAATTTCATAAGGAATACCTACCTCATTAATTTCAATAGAAGGATCTGGAGAAATAACTGTTCTTCCAGAAAAATTAACTCTTTTACCTGCAAGGTTTTTTCTTATTCTTCCCTCTTTACCTTTAATTCTTTCTGTAATTGTTTTTAGGGGTTGACCGCTCCGATGTCTTGCAGGAGGAATTCTAGCAACAGTATTATCAAAAAAAGTAGTCACATGAAATTGTAATAAATCCCAAAGATCTTCTATAATCACTTCAGGTGCTCCTGCATTTAAATTTTCCCAGAGCCTTTGATTAGCTCTTATGATATCAGAAAGTTTATGAGTTAAGTCGTCTTCACTTCTTTCTCCTGATTCTAGAATAATACTTGGTCTCACAGTTACAGGCGGGACTAAAAGTGAAGTTAGAATTGCCCACTCTGGCCTAGCACTTATTGGATCAATCCCTATTTTTCTTAATTCTTCATCAGGAAGATTACTCAACATTTCTCTCACTTCTATAGGAAATATTCTTGTTTTTCCTTTATAGAAATTTGTAGGTTTATCCACTTTTATTTTTTCATTCATAGACTGGCAATGAGGACATTTTTTAGCATCTTTTGCTTTTTTGGCTCTTTGACTTGGAGTATATTTTTCTAAATCTTTTTCTGCAATCATTAATTTTCCACAAGAATTACAAAAACATCTTAAACCTAGTTCAATTAAAGGAACATATTTTAGATGAATTATTGGTCTTGCAAGATCAATACTTCCAGGATGTCCTAAACATTCTTTTAATCTTCCCCCACAAGTTCTACATCTAACTCCTGGGTCAATTGCTCCTAATCTTAAATCCATTAAACCTCCATCAACGGGATACCCATCAATATCATAAAGTTCTGGAGTCACTATCTTTGCAGATGAAAGTTTTTTAATCTTGTCTGGACTAATTAAACTAAACTTAATTTCTCCGACTTTTTTTCTTATTATTTCCATTTTATTTTTTTATTAATCGTATTTATTTTTTAATTCAAAAGTTGTATGAATATGTAATCCTTGTAATTCTTCTAACAATAATTTAAATGCATAAGAAATTTCTACCCTTTCAACTCCTTCGCTACTGCATATTGGACAATAAATTTTGCTTCTCACATTATCCTCTATTGCTATTGAACCACACTTTGTACAAATAGGTAGAGAAACTTTATCTGAATCATATCTTTCTTTTAATAATAGAGAAGCTCCGTGAGCGACTAATACTTGTTGTTCCATTTCTCCTAATCTTAATGCTCCTCCTCTTGCTCTTCCTTCAACAGGCTGTCTTGTTAAAAGAGCCACTTTACCTGATGCTCTTCCATGAATTTTATTACCTACCATATATTTTAATTTCAAATAATATAAATTTCCAACAAATATTTTTGAGATCATCCTTTTTCCAGTAATTCCATTGTACATTGTTTCTTTTCCATCATACCTAAATCCTAAATTTTTCAATTGATCTTCTACTCTGTTTTTATCTTCTCCAGAAAAGGCAGTTCCATCAACAACTTTTCCTCTTAAACAACCCAATTTACCTGCGAGTAATTCTAATAAATATCCAACAGTCATTCTGCTAGGTAACCCATGAGGATTGAATATTAAATCTGGTTTTATTCCACTAGCTGTAAAAGGAATATCTTCTTCATCAACAATCATTCCAATAACTCCTTTTTGTCCGTGGGATGTAGCAAACTTATCTCCTAACTCTGGAATTCTTTGGTCTCTTGTTTTAACTTGAACAATTTTATTAGCCTCATCATCTTCTGTTATAAAGACTGCATCAACAATTCCTTTTTCTTCTTGCCTCATTGTCACACTTGATTCTTTTTGAGTTCTTACTGAAATTTCACGAGCTTCTGACAAGAATTTGGGAGGAGAAACTTTCCCAATAAGAACTTTTCCTTGACTAATTTCTGCTTCAGGAAAAGTCACCCCATCTTTTTCTAAAAGATTATAACTTGCTTCTGTTTTATATCCAGAAGCATCTTTTTCAGGAATAAGTATTTCGTCTTTTAATCCTCCAGCATAATTCATTTCTATTGCCGAATAAGGTCTAAAATAAAAACTTCTTCCGACCCCTCTATCTAAACTCCCTTTATTTAAAATTAAAGCATCTTCCATATTGTAACCTTCATAAGTCATGATAGCAACTACTAAATTCTGACCTGCAGGATAAGTGTTTAAAGTATCATATACAAAACTTTTTACAATTGGTGTTTGAGGATATTGAAGAATACTTACATCAGTATCAAGTCTGCATAAATAATTAGCCGCATAAATTCCTAAAGCTTGTTTTTGAGTTTTACTTCCCCTGTTTAATCTAGAACTTTGATCATGATTTGCATAAGGAACAAGGCTTGTAACAACCCCAAATAGATCCATAGCATCTATTTCTAAATGAGTATGTTCAGGAGTTATTTCTTCTTCATATAAAGCAACCAAACAACTTTCTTCTTCAGATGCATCTAAATATTCAATTATTCCTTGTTCTATTAATTCTTTCCAAGACAATTCATCCTGCTCTAATCTGACTAAATGTTCATGTTTTAATTTTGGACTCCCGTTTTCAACAATTATTAAAGGCCTTAAAACTCTTCCAGGTTCTGTTGAGATAACAATGATTTGAAAATTAGGATCATATCTAATATTCA
This sequence comes from Candidatus Pacearchaeota archaeon, assembly GCA_017608305.1. Taxonomy (GTDB): domain Archaea; phylum Nanobdellota; class Nanobdellia; order Pacearchaeales; family GW2011-AR1; genus JAFCGC01. The sequence goes on along the minus strand of JAFCGC010000007.1, from coordinate 23,606 downwards.
TTTGGATTGGAAGTTCATTGTCCCTTCTTCTTTCTTTTAGGTTCTTGACAAACTCGTTTGCATTTTCTGCACTTCCTACAAAGATTCCATTAAGAAAAACTTCTGTTCCTTGAACTCCTTCTTTAGATAAACCACGAGATTCTAAATCTTCTAGAAATTTTTTATCATCAAGATCAACTCTTGTAGAAACTCTACTTAAAATTGCTAAATTTTTTCTTAATCCAATTTCTGTTCCTTCAGGAGTTTCTATGGGGCAGAATCTTCCATAATGAGTTGGATGAAGAGTTCTTGCCATGAAATTTTCTTGGTCACTTGGAAGCATACTTGAAACTCTTTGTAATTGAGAAATTGTTGCGAGATAATTTGTTTTATCCATGTTTTGAGTTATTCCACTTCTTTCCCCTGTCCAACTTCCTGTAGCAATTGCAGATTCAACCCTATGAGAAAATAAAGTAGATTTTGCAATTATCTTTATAGAAAAAAACTTTTTTCTCTTTGCTGATTTCTGTAAAGAGTACTGTATATCTCTGATTAAAATTCCTAAATTAACCCTAAACAAAGTAGATAATAAATCTCCTGAAAGTCTAACTCTTTTATTTGCATAATGGTCTTTGTCTGTTCTTAGATTAGCATTTTCTTTTGAGATCAAAAATTGTTTTATGAGTTTACACAAAGTTACAGCTTTTTTTATTCGGTCTTCTTTTTTTTGTCCAATATGTGGGAACAAATAAGAATCCATTCTTTGTTGAATTCTATCTAAAATCTCTTTTTTTGTTCCTTGCAAATTTGCTTTTTCAGCTATGTATAACATGGCATCTTCTTTTGTTCCGAGGTTTACAAATTCATAAAGATTGACAATAACACTATCTGTCTCTTTTCCAATATATTTTGAAATGTCTGCTTCTTTTGTTAATCCAAGTGCTTTTAGAATCACTATTGCAGGAAGATTTTTGAATTTACTAAATGATAAGTCAAATAATCCTTCTTTATTTTCTGAAATTAGTGTAGGGATTCTATAAGTTCCTTTTGAGGAAAATAATCTTAAACTCAATAAGCCCTTGTTATCTGTTTCAATAAAAGGTTGATTTTCTGCTAAATCTTCTGCAAGAACCATTACTCTTTCATTTCCTTTAATAATAAAATAACCTCCAGGATCTAAAGGATCACTGTAATTTTGGATTAAGTCCTCTTTTGATAATCCATAAGTATTACACACTTGACTTTTTACCATTATAGGAATTTTTCCTATTTCTACTATTTCTGAATCTACTTGTCCATCTTTTTTTACAGTTATTTCAAGTGTTATTGGGGCAGCATAAGTGAGACTCCTTAATCTGGCTTCATAAGGCATGATTAAAGATGAGCTTCCATCTGATTCAATAACTTTTGGTTTTCCAACTTTTATTTTTCCTAATTTAATTTCAAAATCTTCATTATTTATTGTGCTTGAAATTTCATCTACAATTTCTTGCATCCGGTGATCAACAAAATTATTAAAAGAAGTAATATTAGATTCAACTAATGAGTGTTTTTTAAGATATTTTTCCACAACTAAATGTTTATTTTTCTGTTCCATTTATACAACCACCCTATAGTAAAGAACTGTTTTATCGTCGTCTTTACGTTCTATTTTAATAACATCTCCTATTTGACAGCCTTCTGGCAATCCAGCATCACTTGAAAGAATTTTTGGTAATTGGGCTTTAGAAATATTTAGTTTTGCTAAAAGTGCTTCAACTTCTTTTTCAGGTAATTTGGTGTGTTTGGGATGTAGAATATGTGACATTTTTGTGGATTAATAATTGCAGAGTATCGAACCGCTGAAAATTTTAACAACTTTCCAATACTAAAAGATAAAAGAATTTGCTTTAAAAAGTTTGTGGTTGAGAAGAATGGCCCCGCAGGGATTTGGGCTCTGAATAAATTCAGGCCTATCACTTAAACAAGTTTAAGTACTAAACTAAAGTTCAAATCAATGGCCCCGCAGGGATTTGAACCCTGGACACCTTGGTTTCTTTGTTCTAGAAGAACTTAGAATGGGAGATAAAAATCTCACTTAAAAGCCAAGTGCTCTGCCAGGCTGAGCTACGGAGCCGTATAAATTTAATACTAAAAATTAGTTTATAAAATTATCTAGATATGTTTCTTCAATTTTTCTTTAATTTGGATAAGGATTAGACGAATTAATGAGCAGCTAAATTTACCTTACAAGTATTTGTTTAGTTTCTCTTCAAGTTCATCTTCAGACATTGAACCAATAAACTGATCAACTTGTTTCCCATCTTTAAATAATATTAAATTAGGTATAGAGCTAACATTAAATTGGCTTGCAAGAGTTTGATTTTCAGAAACATTTACTTTACCAAACTTTATCTTTCCATCAAACTTTTCTGATAAATCATCAATTATAGGGGACATCATCACACAAGGCATACACCATTCAGCAAAAAAATCAATCAACACGACACCTTCTTTAAAAAAATCATTAAATGTACCATTACTCAACTCAGGAACTTTGTCATTATTTGTCATTTTATCTACCACTCTAAGAATTAAGAATTACTAATGTTTATAAAAGTTTTTGTTATTTTCTAACATAACTTAAAAAAGCATATTTAATTCCATTTTCCTCACGATTGTGACTTCGATCCACTCCTTTCCATTCATCCCAATTTACATGTGGGAAAAAGGAATCCCCCTCATATATTTCAAAGACCCTTGTTAATTCCATTTTATTAGCATAAGGTAAAAAAGCCTTGTAAATTTGTTCTCCACCAATAACATAAGAATTTTCTTGTTTCACAAATTCCAGTGCCTCTTTAATACTTCCAACAACATAAATTTTTTCATCAGTTTTAAAATTCCTTGATAAAACAACATTTTTTCTCCTAGGAAGAGGTCGAAATTTACCTGGAATGGATTCATAAGTTTTCCTTCCCATTATTACTGGATGATTTAATGTAAGTTCCTTAAATCTTATTATATCTTCTTTAATTCTCCAAGGAATTTTTCCATTAATTCCAACAACATTATTTTCAGAAACAGCAGCAATTATTGTTAAATCCATTTAAACAGCCAGTGCTCTTTTTATGTGGGGATGAGCATCATACCCTGTGATTTTAAAATCATCAAACTCTAATTCATCAAAAGGTTTTTTTGCAATCTCTAATCTTGGGAGAGGTTTTGGGGTTCTTTGTAATTGCTCTAATATTCCTGTAACATGGTCCATTCCTTCTGTTCCTTCAGGCTCTGGAGGAGTATTGCTATTGATCCATTCCAATGTTTTTCCAGCACCATCTTCATTCATTCTCCTTTTTAGTTCATGAAAATTATCTCTATACCATCTTCCTCTATCTCCTGCTCCAGTATAAAAATGAACATCCCCAAAACTGTGAACAAAATCTCCAGGTTTTAGATTTAATTCATTTGCAAAAATAGTTGTAAGCATAGCATAACTAGCAATATTAAATGGAACTCCTAAAAACATATCACAAGATCTTTGATAAAGATGTAGGTCTAATTGTTCTTCCTCAGAATTAAGTTGAAATATTGTGTGGCACGGAGGAAGAGCCATCTGAGGAACTTCTTCAGGATTCCATGCAGATAACAAGTGCCTAGATGAAGTGGGGCTTTTTTTCATTCCTTCAATGAGTCTTGATATTTGATCTATTCCGTTAGTGTCTTTTGCATAACGCTTTTTCCCATCCATAGTTATATCAACAGAATCAAATTTTGGCCAATGCCTCCACTGTGCACCATAAACAGGCCCTAACTCTCCCCACCTTCTAGCAAATTTTGGATCTTCTTTTATTTTTCTAACATACTCTTTTTTTGCTGAGTACCATTCATTTGAAAATTTTTTAAATTTTTCAGGAAATATTCCTCCATTAACCATTCCCTCTAAGTTATAGTTAAATGAATCATCATCCCAAATATGAACTTTATTGTCAACTAAATATTTAATATTTGTATTTCCTTTTAAAAACCAAACTAATTCATGAATTATAGATTTAGTGTGTAGTTTTTTTGTTGTAAGAAGAGGAAATCCTTCACTTAAATCATATCTGTTTTGATAACCAAAAATAAAGATCCTTCCAAGACCTCTTCTTTCATTGAATTTAAATCTTGAATCTTTTGAGGACAAAATTGCCCTTGAGTGATCTAGGTATTGTTTCACCATTTTATTAAAATCTTTACCTCTTATTTATTATAAATATAATTATTCTAGAAAATCTATTTCAATCCACTACTTCCAAAACCACCTTCTCCGCGAGAAGTATCTGATAATTCTAAAACTTCTTGAATTCCTGCTGTTTCTATTGGTTGAATAAGTAACTGTGCTATTTTTTGTGATTTTTCTATTTGTTTAGATTCTTTTCCAAGATTCATTAAAACAATTTTTACTTCACCCCTATACCCCGAATCAATTACTCCCGCTAAAGTATGTAAATTATGATTTGCAGCCATTCCAGATTTATCCCAAACCAATCCAACATAATTTTTTGGAATTTCAATTGAAATTCCTGTAGAGATTAATTTTTTCTCTCCAGGTGAAATTTCAAGATCTTCAATTGAAAATAAATCTAAACCAGCATCTCCTTCATGAGCATATTTTGGAACAATAGCATCAGGATGTAATTTTTTAACCTTGAGGATCATCCACATCCTCCTCCTTCATATTCTCCACAACCCAAACATTTTGGATGATTACAACCTGTTTCAAAGGTATATTCTTCTGAACCACATCTTTCACAAACAAATTTTCTCCCAAGTTTTCCGTGATTACCACTAACAATTAATTCTTCGTCAGAATGAACTACTCTAACTTGACTCATTATTTTTTTCCACTCTTCTGTCTCTCTTTCAACTTTTCTTAAATCTTTTTTTCTAACTCCATTAACAAGTTTAGCAGGAGTAATACTCTCATCATATCTCACAACACCATTTCCAAGCAAACAATCTTCAAAAATTAATCCCACTGCATGTTCTTTAGATTTTATTTTTCTTGGACCTATTCCTTCTTCTTCAGAAGAAGATCCTGATTGCCACCTTTCAATTAATTTAACATAATCTGGATTTGGACCTTTTAATATTTCTGTTCTATCTATTCCAGATTGTTGAAAACTTACAGTATCACTATGTCCTAAAGGAGCTCTTTCTTGAAATATTTCAGTAGGAATAAAATAAGCTTTATTGGTTTTATCATCAACATGAAGGTCACTTGTTATTGTAACATGTAGACTATCTTTATTTTCATTTCTTTTTACCCTATATTTTAATGCTTGATCTCTAATTTGCATTCTTTGATCTGGATTTACATTATGCTGAATTAATTCAACTTTTTTTTCAATACCACTTAAAACCCCTTTTTTAGAACCATCTCTAAAAATTGTAACCCCTATACATCCTTCATCATAAGCCATTCTGTAAATTTTTTTAACATCGTCCATTGTGGCTTCATTAGGCAAATTAACTGTTTTAGAAACAGCATTATCTATTCCTGATTGAAATGCTGATTGCATTCTTACATGGTTTTCTGGAGATACCTCATGAGATGTTTTATATTTACTTCTTAATTCCAAATCCAAATTTTCTATATCTCCTATTTGCCCTTTCTCATCTAGTTCTCTTAGGATTTTTTCTAATTCTTTGCCTTTATATTTTTTAGAAATTTCTTCAACAAAAAGTTCATTTCTATAAACTAATTTCTTTTTATCCATACAATTTTTTTCAAATGCTAATTTAAAATAAGGTTCAATACCTCCTGTACAATCTGCAATCATTCCTGTTGTACCATTTGGAGCTATTGTAGTTATTGTAGCATTTCTAACTTTTTTTCCTTCTTTATCCCATTTGCTTCCTTTCCAATTTGGAAACACTCCTCTTTCTTCAGCAAGTTTTTCAGAAACTTCTCTTCCTTTTTCAGTTATATGGCTGATTACTTTTTTTGCTAGAGAAATAGCTTTTTGATCATCATAAGGAATTTTTAATTGAGTTAACATTTCTGCCCAACCCATTATACCTAATCCAATTCTTCTATTTCCATGAACCATCCCATATATTTTTTGGAATGGGAATTTACTCTTATCAATAACATTATCTAAAAAATGAACTCCTTTTTCAACTCTTCTATTAATTTCTTCATAGTTCACTTCCCCATCTTTTACACAAGTTGCCAAATTAACTGCCCCCAAATTACAAGCCTCATAGGCAGGAAGAGGTTGTTCTCCACAAGGATTTGTAGCTTCAATTTTAGCTATATGAGGGGTTGTATTATTTTTTTCAAGCCTATCTTTAAAAATAATTCCTGGACACCCTTCCTCCCAAGCATATTTAACCATTTTATCAAAAACTTTTCTAGCACTTAGTAAAACTTCCCCCTTTTCTGAAATTTTTCCTATTTCTTGCTCTGTGTAAGCATCAAGAACTGTTTTTTTATCTTCAGAAATAATTATTGAAGGATTTAATTCTCTGAACATACTTTTGAAATCAGAATTTCCTTTACACAAAATGTTATCTGCTTTCCAAATTCTTTCTTCTAAAGGAACAGTATTTTGATTTTTTGGATTAATAAGATTATAATAACCATCTTCTTTAACTTTCTCCATAAATTTATCACCTATTCCTACTGAAAGATTAAAATTCATTAGATTGTGATTTAAAGCTTTTTCACTAATAAATTCAATAATATCTGGGTGATCATAGTTTAATATTGCCATATTTGCTCCTCTTCTAAAACCTCCTTGATTAACTGCTTCTGTGGCCCCATCATATGATTTAATAAATGAAATAGGTCCACTTGAGGCTCCAAAAGTAGTTGAAATTAAATTTCCTTTTGGCCTTAGATTAGAAAAATTAAAACCTGTTCCTCCACCACTTTTATGAATCATAGCCATATTTCTAAGTGTATCATAAATTCCAGATCCTTGTTTTTCAGGATCTTCACCAATATCATCAGTAGCCATATAATCTTCAACAGGTAATACAAAACAAGCAGAAAGTTGTTGTAGTGCTCTTCCAGCATTACATAAAGTTGGAGTGTTTGGCATAAATTCTTTGTAAACCATTGATTCTAAAAAATCTTCTGCAACAGGTTTAATATCTTTATTTGAGTCATACTTTAAATCAGCATCAGCAATATTTACAGCAACTCTTGCAAATAAATCCAATGCATTTTCACAAACTTTTCTTTTATTATTTTTTTCAAAATATCTTGTTTCTAAAGTAAGCCTAGAATTAGGGCTAAAATATATTTTTTTATCTTTTTCTTTATCTATTATTTCATATCCTTTTCCTTTTTCTGATTCCCAATCAGAAATTTCATATCTTTGTTTTAAAATATTTTCTAAATCTTTTGCTTGTTCAAAAGTTTGTCCCTCAAATGCTCTTTCTAATTGAAGTTCTGTCACCATCTTACAAATCTCTCAATTCACGTTTAAAATCTTTTATATCCTGGAAGTCCCTATATACAGAAGCAAACCGAATATAAGCTACATTATCTAATTTTTTTATTTTTTTCATGACTAATTCTCCTATTGTTGTACTTTTAATTTCTTTTTTCCCTTTTTTCCTTAATTGATCTTCAATCTCAAGTATCATTTTACTAATTTTTTCTTGAGATACAGGGCGTTTTTCAAATGCCTTATGAATTCCTGATTCAAGTTTATCTAAATCAAATATTTCCCTTTTTCCATCTTTTTTTATAACATGTAAGTCTGTTTTACCATATTTTTCATATGTTGTAAATCTCTTTTTACACTTTAAACATTCTCTTCTTCTACGAATCCCTTCAGGTGAAGGTCTTTTATCAGTTACTCTTGTTTTCTTGTGTGCGCAAAATAAACATAACATTAAAACCTCCTGCGGGTTTTAGATCCAACATCCCTGAATCTTTCACGTGGCCTCTGAGGGATTCAGATAAAACCTCAAAGCTTAGATCCATTCAAGGACCAGATAAACCTCAACAGTTTATGAATATACAATATATTGTATGTATATACCTCTTTATTACCATAAATTGTACAATCTTGTTTATTAAAAGATAATTAGTATTTAAAGATTTATGATTATTTTAGAGGTGTGACAAGGCCTTGTCAAATAAGTTTACATTTCAAAATCAAAAACTATAAAAATATAAAATCCTTAATTATTACAATAAAAAAGAGGTAGAAAATGAAGAAAAAATCTAAAAAATCAGAACTTTCTAGCCCATGTTTAAAGCTTTTAAAGAAAGACTTGGAAAGACTTGAAAAAGCAGAAAAATATTTAGAACTAGAGAAAAAGAAATTAAAAAAACATAAAGAAAAATTGAAAAATAAAATAAAAAAAGAAAAGGAAGTTCTCAGATTAAAAAATAGAATCAAGAAATTAAAAGGTTGAAGAGATAAATGGATAATTATTTTACAATACTTGCAACAAGTTTAGGTGTTCCTTTTTGGCTCGTCATAATATTATTGATATGGTCAACTGCTTGGAAGCTAGTAGCATTATGGAAATCAGCTCAAAATAAACATCTAATATGGTTTATTGTGATCGCATTAGTTAACACAATAGGAATTTTACCAATACTTTACATCTTTGTGTTTTCAAAAATGGGAAAATCCCAAAAAAAGAAAAAAAATAAGAAAGATTTATAAATCTCTTTTTTCATTATAATTTCCTGCAAAGATAAGAAGTCAATAAGAGACTCATTTCTTGTGCTAAATAAATTTAATAAATAAGGTATCAAAATGTTATCAAAAAAAAGAAAAGAAAATGCTGTAGAAAAAATACTTTTGAAAGCAACTGGAGAAATATTTGTTGGGAATTATAGAAATGCTCACAATTATTTTTATAAAACAGCAAGAGCATGTGGTGTTTCTACATATAAAGAATTTCCTTTTTCAGGAAAAAGAAATGCTAATTTTGGAGGAAAAATAGGAGTTGATCACTATGAAGAAGAAAAAAGAGTTGATCCTAAAGATAGAAGATTAAAACCTGATTTCCAAGACGAAGATTAATTTAAATCTAAAACCAAAACACTTTTAAGTAAGTTCATCGATGGATTTTTATGGTGTGTCAAATAAATCCCAAAAGTTTTGTAAATTCAGTTGAAGAATTAAAGCAATTTATTCCTCTAAGTCCTAAGGAATACAAACAATTAAAAGAAATTGAAAAAATTCATCCAATTAGGATAACTCGTTATTATCTTTCTTTAATTGATCCAAAAGATCCAAAAGATCCAATAAGACAAATTATTGTTCCTTCTATTGATGAATTAGATTTAACTGGTTCATATGATACAAGTGGAGAAGCAGAAAACACAAAAACAGTTGGACTTCAACACAAATATCCTGAAACAGCCCTTATTCTTTCAACAAATAGGTGTGCAGCTTATTGTAGACACTGCTTTAGAAAAAGATTAGTTGGACTTCCTTCTAAAGAAATTCTCAGTATTTTTGATGAAGCAATTGATTACATAAAAAAACATAAAGAAATAGATAATGTTTTAATTAGTGGAGGAGATCCTCTTGTTTTAAAAACAGAAATTATTAAACAATTTTTAGACAAAGTTGCTCCAATAAAACATTTAAAATATATTAGGTTTGGTTCAAGAGTTCCAATTGTTTTACCTAGGAGAATTTATCAGGATAAAGAGTTGCTAAATCTTTTAAGAGATTATTCTAGAAAAATAAGGCCAATCTTTATTGTAACTCATTTTAATCATCCTACTGAAATAACTCTAGAGTCTATTAGGGCAATACAATGTCTAAAAGATGCAGGATTAGCAATTAATAATCAAACAGTTTTACTTAAAGGAGTTAATGACAATTCAAAAATTTTAGAAGATTTAATGAAAAAATTAGTTGGAATTGGAATAAATCCTTATTATATTTTTCAATGTAGACCAGTGAGTAGAGTAAAAAAACATTTTCAAATTACTTTAGAAAAAGGGTTAAAAATTGTTGAAGATGCAAAAAAGAATTTAGATGGTCATTCAAAAAGATTCAAATATTGTATGGCTCATAAAACAGGAAAAATAGAAATTCTTGGAATTCTAAAAGATGAAATTTTTCTTAAATATAATGAAGCTAAAGATCCAAAAAACAAAAGTAGATTTTTTAAAAAGAAATTAACAAAAAATGCAGCTTGGTTAGACGATTTAAAGTAATCAATTCTTCAGTTTTAATAATTCACATCTTTTACAAATTTTTTTTCTAGAAGGTTCTCCACACATTTCACAATAATTAATTTTTGAAATTTTGTTTTTTTCTAATAAAGGTAATATTTTTTCAAAATTCTTAATGATATTGTTTTTATCTTTATTACTTAATTTTTCAAAAAACTTCCTGACTTGTAATCTATAAGAATCAAATGCACATGGACATTTTTCATAAATCACAGGAAGTTTTTTCATTTTAGTGAACTTTCTTATTTCATTCTCAGGAATATAAAATAAAGGTTTTATTCTTGGGATAAATTTTTTATCTGGAATATTTTTTGTAATTGGACCTGTATTAGAACTTAATTGAAGGGCCCCTTTGAGTATATTTAACAAAAAAGTTTGAGATTCATCGTCTAAATGATGTCCTGTTGCAATTTTGGAAGCTTTGAGTTTACGAGCTTCTTTGTTTAAAATATATTTTTTAATAACCCCACATACAGCACAATTTTTCAAGGATTTTTTAGATTGAATTGTTATCCTATGAAAGCACATACTTGACCCGTGTTCTTTTTTAAAATCATAAACATGAAGTTTAATTCCTAAATCTTCACATAATTTTCTAACAACTTTCTCACATTTAATACTATAATTCCCAAGCCTTAGATTAATATGAAATCCTTCAATTCGATACCCTAACTTATACAATAAATAACCTACCAGTGTTGAATCTTTTCCTCCTGAAAGTGCAACTAAAACTTTATCAGATTTATTGATTAGTTTATATTTTCTGATTGTTTGTTTGACTTTTTGTTGGGGGTTCATGTTCTTATTTAATACAAATTTATTTAAATGTTTGTTTAGTTTTTGAAAAATGGATATAGATAGTTTATTAATCCTCACGGGAATTTTTTCCATACCTCTTATCTACCTTGAAAGGAAAATAATAAACTATGCAAGTGGAACTATTCAAGAAAGATTGAATGATGAACTAGATGATGATTTAAAACTTTTAGCTCAAATTCCAAAAGGAAATTATATTACTTTAGCTAGCAGTGATCAATGGTTGGTTGATGATTATTTAGACCAACTTAAAGAAATGAAAGTTAAATATTCTAAAGATCAGTTAGATCATTTGTGGGAAAATATTTCTGAAGGTTCAGAAAAAAATCAATTAAGAGTAAAACGATATAGAATTAAAAAGAGATTGGAAAATATGGGTTTGACTAATTAAAGTCCTAATTTATACAATAACTTCAAACAAAATTGAACTCTTCGCCGCATTTATAAATAACATTTTCTTGTAAATTTCATGGCAAAAAAATACCTTTTATTTTCAATGGATGATGAAAGAGCAAAAAATCTTTCAGGAATATTAGGAAATAAAACATGTAAAAAAATCATTGATTTTTTATCTGAAATTAAAGAAGCATCTGAAAAAGATATTGCAGATGCACTAAAACTCCCAATTAATACAGTTGAATATAATCTAAAAAAACTTTTGAATTCTGGAATCATTGAAAAAACAAAAAACTTTTTTTGGAGTAAAAAAGGTAAAAAAATATCAATGTATAAGGTTTCTAATAAATCAATTATAATTTCTCCTAAATCAAAAGTAGTTTCTGGAATAAAAAATATTCTGCCTGTTGCACTTGTATCTGGTATCGGAGGAATAATTATAAGACACTTTTATATGGGGGCACAACAAACTGCAAATTCTCTTACTAGGGCAGGTACACAAACATTACCAGAAATTGCTGTAGCTTCAAAAGACGCAGAAGTATTTGCAGAATCTGTTGCAGAAACAGCTATGGAAACAGGAGCCATAACAGCAGTTCAATCTCCTATCTTTTTTTGGATTCTTGGAGGAATTTTAGCAGGATTATTAATTTATTTAATTGTAAGGAGGTTTAGTAAGTAAATGGAAAAATCAGTTCAAATAACACTCATAATTGTTATTGGAATTGTTGTAGTAACATCAATAGGTTATACCGCGTTTTCCTCATTAGTTCCTTCAAGTAACACCATCACAGGAAACGGGCAAGCAACAGTGGAAGTTATTCCTGATCTAGTTAAAGTGTATTTTAATGTAGAGACTTCAGCAGATACAAGTCAAGAAGCAAAGGATGAGAATGCAGAAATTGTAGATGATTTAATAACAGCTGTTGTGAAAAAAGGTTTTGAAAGAAAAGACATACAAACTCAAAACTTCAATATTTATCCTGAATATAGCTGGAAAGACAGGGAAAGAGAATTAATAGGGTATAAGGCTAGTCACTCAATTGTTGTGGAAATGTCAACAGATGATTTAGATGATATTGGAAAAGTTATTGATGCAGGTGTTGATGCAGGTGCAGGAATAAGTTATATTAATTTTGAGCTTAGTCAAGAAAAAGAAAACCAATATAAGGCAGAAGCAATAAAACTTGCTGCAGAAGACGCAAAAATAAAGGCACAAGCTTTAGCAGAAGGTTTAGACAAAGATTTAGGAAAACTTGTTTCAGTATCTGATGAGAATTTCTATTACACACCTTGGAGAGCTTATAGTGGTTCTGGAATGTTAGAAGACGCACAAGTTGCAAAAGCAGAAACAACAAATATCCAACCAGGTGAGCAAGAAATTTCAGCAAGAGTCACAGCAATTTTCAAAATCAAATAATTTTTTTATTTTTTCCCCTTATTTTATATATGTTCACGGTTGGAGGATAAATTCCACATTCATTTTATCAAGATCTTGTTTTAATGAATTGATCAATTCTTCCTTATTTGTTCTAAGCTTTCCATCTCTTTTTTCTTCTTTAACCTTCTCTATTTTTAGATAATCAATTTCTAATACAACTTCTTTTATTTTAGGGTATATTTCTTGGGTTTTATCTTTTTTTATTTCTTGTTCATGATTTTTTGTTTCATCTAGTTTAGAATATATTTCTTTTATTTTTTCTACTATTTTATCATTGTTTAATTTAGATTCATCTAACAAACCTATAATTGATTTTCCATCGTCTTCTATAAAGTGTGTATAAAAATTTTCTCGATGCTCTTTAACTATTTTTATTTGTTCCTGGTTTATATGAAAGAAATTAGCTAATGCTTTAAAATCAAGGAGCTGTTTTAATGCCAAAACATCATTTTTTGATTCTTCTTTCAAGTATTCTATCTTTTTTTGAGTTGCCAAATGATCCAAATAATTTTGGCTTTTCTTAATTTCCTCCACATTTTCCTTTAAAATTCTGTTTTCTTTTTCTTTCTCGCTTATTTTTTTATCCAAATCTGATTTTGTTTCAATAATTTTATCAAGAATGTTATCAACTGTGTTAATATTTTGATATTTTGATTTAATTTGTAAAATTGTTTTAAAATAATCCGTAACATCTTTATTTTCTTCATATGTTTTCAATAGGTCTTTAGAAAAAACTCTTACACCATCTTTTATACTCGCCATTTCTTTTCCAATTAATATCGTAGCTCTTTCATAATTCTTATATGAACTTTTACTAAAATCAAAAAAAATTTTATTTATCTTTTTCATAGAGTCCTCAAGACCATTTATCTCTAGATTATTTAATTTTTCCAAGAAATTTTCAAAGGATTCAATATAATCTTTTCTACTATGATTTACAATTTCCTTAATTTTATCTTTTTCTTTTTTTGCTTCAACATCAAAACCCTTCAAGATTTTTATTTTTTTATTTAGCTCATTATTATGCTTATCAATTTTATCATTAATTATTAATATAATTTCATTTTGTTTAAGCTCTTTTTCTTTAATTTTATTTTCAATCCAATTTCCAATGTCAGAAAAAGTTAGTTTTTCGATAGCAATTTCTTCAGCTTTATTTTCCCTAATTAGTTTTTTAATTAAATCAAATATACCCATATGCTTTTCCTAGAGATCTATGTATTTAAATCTCATGCCCACGCCAAGCGTTGTAATTCTACCCCTTACAAATGATACACAACATTTATAAAGACATATGAATAAGGTTTCATATGAAATATAATGCATCTAAATGTGGGTTTAAGAGTTACCATGTGTTTTTTAGAAATCTAGCTAATCCTATTAGAACAAAAATAATCTCTGCCTTAAAAGAAAAACAAAGTTCTGTAACAGAATTGGCTGAAAAACTTAAAATTGAACAAAGTAAACTTTCTCATGCTTTAGCAGCTTTAAAATCCTGTAATATAGTTGACTATAAACAAAAAGGAAAATCAAGAATTTATTTTTTAAATAAAACTACAATTCTTCCGATGCTTAAGATTATAGATAAACATAAATGTAAATATTGTAAACACAAATGAAAAAAATATATTTTGATAATGCAGCAACAACTCAAGTAGATGAAAAGGTAATAAAAGAAATCCAACCATATTTTGATGAAAAATATGGAAATGCATCGTCTGCGCATGAAATAGGTAAACAAGCAAAACATGCAATGGAAAAAGCAAGAAAAACAATCGCAAAATCCATAAATGCAAAGAGAGACGAAATAATTTTTACTTCTGGAGGAACAGAATCAAATAATTTTGCTCTTAAAGGATTGTTTTTTGCTAATTATCCTGAAAAAAACCACATAATTACAACAAAAATAGAACATGATTGTATTTTAAGAACATGTGAATGGCTAGAAAAACAAGGTGTTAAAGTAACTTATTTAGATGTAGATAAAGAGGGATTTATTAATTTAGAAGATTTGAAAAAGACAATAACAGATAAAACAATTCTTGTAACAATTATACATGGAAACAATGAAATTGGAACAATTCAAGATTTAGAATCAATTGGTAAAATTTGTAAAGAAAAAAATATTTTATTTCATACAGATGCTTGCCAGAGTTTTACAAAAGTTAATCTTAATGTAAAAAAAATGAATTTAGATTTAGTTACCTTAAATGCCCATAAAATTCACGGGCCAAAAGGAGTAGGTGCATTATATTTAAGAAGAAATACTAAAATTGTTCCCTTAGCACATGGAGGAGGGCATGAAAGAAATTTAAGAAGTGGAACAGAAAATATTCCTGGAATTGTGGGTTTTGCAAAATCAGTTGATATTGCTAATTCAAAAGATGTTAAAAAAATAGCTGAAATGAGAGATAAAATAATTGAAAATTTATTAAAAATTCCAAATGTTACTCTAAACGGCCCTAAAGAAAATAGATTATGCAATAATATTAATGTATCTTTTAATAATATTGAAGGAGAAGCTGTTGGAGGTTATTTAGAAAATGAAGGAATTTGCACTTCAACAGGTTCTGCATGCGCTTCTAACACCCTTAAATCAAGTCATGTGTTAAAAGCAATAGGATTAGAATCTCTTCAATCAAATAGTTCAATTAGAGTAAGCATAAGTAAATACACTACAGATGAAGAAATTGAATATTTTTTAGAAAAAATAAAAAAGATTATTGAAAAATTAAGGAAAATATCCCCTTTAGTAGGATGATTATAATGAAAAATAAATTTAAACAACACGCATGCGAATTCAAGAATGAATCTGAATGTGAAGAAGAACTTGATGCAGTAGGGGCGAATTTAACTGATTCAGAAAGAGAACACTACGAAGATGAAGAATAAAATAACAATAAAGAGTATGCTTAGTGACATCATGGGTAATAATTCCAATGCAGCAAAAATCCTATTTGAACAAGGATTAATGTGTATGGGATGTCCTATAGCAATGCAAGAAACCCTTGAACAAGGTTGTAAGGCTCATGGCATGAGTAAGAAAGAAATTGATGCTTTAATTAAAAAATTGAATAAATAAAATGGATTACTCAAAAGAACTTTTAAAACACTTTACAAATCCAAAATATGTTAAAAAAATAAAAAATCCAGATGGAGTTGGGGAAGTTGGAAATGTTGCATGTGGGGATATCATGCATTTAGAAATAAAAGTAGAAAAAAACAAAATTAAAGACATAGGATTTAGGACTTTTGGATGTGCTGCTGCAATTGCCAGTTCAGATGTTGTTTGTGATCTTGCAAAAGGAAAAACAATTAAACAAGCTGAAAAAATAACCAAAGATGAGATTATTAAAAAATTAAAAAAAATGCCTCCAATAAAAGTTCATTGTTCTATTTTAGGGATAAAAACTCTTAAAAAAGCAATTAAAGATTATAAAAAAAGAGATGGAAAATAAAAGTGTAGGTTGGTTGATAATAGGAATTGCTATTGCAGTTGGAATAATAGTCTTAATTTTTAATTATTCCTTGAGAGATCTTTCTGGAGAAATTTGCTCACACGGCACTTCTTGCACAATGTATCAAACAGTTTCCACACAAATGTGGATGAGTCTAAGTATTGTTGCAATTATTTTTGTTATAGGGTTAGTAATAATGTTTCAGAAACCAAAAGAAAAAATTATAATTAAAAAGATTAAAGAAAAGAAAAAGAAAATCGATAGGAGTAAATTAGATAAAGATGAAAAAAAAGTTATTGATTTACTTTTGAATGAAGGAAAGGCAGTGTTTCAAGCAGATTTAATGGAAAAACTTGAAATAGGAAAAGTAAAGACTACTAGACTTCTTGATAAATTAGAAGCAAAGCAATTAATAGAAAGAAAAAGACGTGGAATGAATAATATTGTTGTATTGAGAGATTGAAACCAGTTTCTCCAAAGCAGTTAAATAAAAGGTTTTCTATAAATAATTAATTAAATTTTGTGGAGGTGTTATATGAATTTATGGATGATAAGTGCAATAATTGCTGGACTGTTAGTCATTTCAGGAATTGCAATTGTAATGAACACACAACCCATTCAAGCAGATGAATCTTCCCCAGGTTCTTGTGCTTATGGTTCTGCTGATTGTCCTTATAAACGAACATGTAGTGCAGAAAATAATTGTGGTTTATCTGCCTGTGGAACAGCTAGAACTGGATCATGTGGTTGCGGAAAAACATATTAAGTAAAATGAGAAAATTAATATTCTTTTTACCTTTAATCATCCTTTTAGCCGGCTTTGTATCCGCGGATCTAGGAGATGCAAATAGACCTTGTGTAAAAGCAGATGTGTTATTTGGCCCAGAAATATTTGGTGTAGGAATTTATCTCTGGTTATTTGTTATTTTTGTAATTCTAGTAATAGCAGCCATAGTAGTTCTAATAGTGTTGGTAATTAATAGAAAAAAAAGATAATTCTAAAATGGGATAGGAGGGAATCGAACCCCCAAATGCGAGGCTGGAGCTCGCCAGTTTACCATTAGCCTACTATCCCGTCGATTAATTTTGGAACTCTATTTAATTCTTCTTTTTCCAACACAAATATGCTGTTTTTGTTAATTAAAAACTTATCTTTTTTTGGTTTCTTGTGGCAGATCAAAAAACCTAAATTACAAAGACAATCTTCAAGGTATTTATTAAGTTGATTTATTTGTGAAATTGATATCTCTTTATTTTTATAATCTTTAACTTCAATAATTACTCTTTTATTTTTTCTTTCAAAAATAATATCTGCAAAACCTCTTTTTGTTTTAACTAATCTATTTACTTTCCCATATCCGGAAAGGTTAATTGCTATTTCTTCTTCAAAGGTTTTTGCTCTTTCCCTAATTTCTTTTATACCAATCCCATATGCTTTTAATCTTTCAAAAGGAAATTTAATTCCTGCTTTTTTATATGCGTCAAATATTCCTTTATCGAAAACTTCTTGTACATGGGTTTTACAAGTGTTATTTATTTCTCTTTGAGTTGCTAAAGGATTTTCCTTAATATATCTGATGATTTCTTGTTGTTTTTTTATTTTTCTTTTTTCTCCTTTTCTAAAAGGTTTAATTTTTGCTTTTTCATATATTTCATCCAAGTTTTTGAACAACTTATATGGTTGTGTTCGAACTTTCTTTATTATTTCAGGAATTGTAATTAAGGGATTTTCTTTAACAAGTTTTAAGATTTCTCTTTTCTTTTCCTCTTTTTTTCTTTGATCAATCTTCCTAGGATATTGAACACCTGCTTTTTCAAAAGCTTCTTTAATACTCTTAAATGCATTACATGGATTAATTTTTGTCTCTTTTGCTATAGTGTGTCCTCCAACAGTAGGGTTTCTTTTTATATAATTAATTATAATTTTCCTTCTTTGATTTCTATTTTTAAAATCAAATGTTCTAGGAACCTTAATTCCAGCCAACTTAAATGCTTCTTTTAAACTTCTAAAAATCCTATTCACATGTAGTTTAGTATCCTCTTTAATACTTCTATGTGTTGCTTGGGGATTCCTTTTAATATAATCTAAAATAATATTTTGTTTTTCTTTAAGAGTATATCTTTTTCTTTTCATTAAATAAGAATTAAACGGTATTATTTATATCTTTCTATTATACTACGCACCCTTAATTTATTAAGAAATAATCTATTTTTAATGCTTTCTACCCTATCTTTTTGATTTCCTTTATTTCATCGCTAGAAATAGAACAGCCTTTAAATTTCACTGCATAGAGTAAAGCATCCAATACTATATCTCCATCTTTTATCTCAACTAACCCTTTTTTATATGCTACATAAACTAATTCAGAAGATCGAATAAAAGTAAACCCTTTAAAATACTTGTAGTTCTCTTTTTTAACTTGAATTTTGGTATGAAACTTTTTTTCAAAAAGCTTATGTAAATTTTCAGGCTTTTCTCCAAGCATCCTTGTTGTTCTTTCATCAACACCAATAATGTTTTGGATGCCTTTTTCTGTTAATATCTTACTTAAAGCTAAGCAAGATGCTTCCCCAGAATCAATTAAATGAATATCTTTTTCTCTTGCGTGAAATGTACTATTAGCAATTTTCTTGAACTCCTCTGTTTTGCTTGAGATTTCATCATCACTTACACCTAAAATAGAAGACATCTCAAGAATTTTTTCATCTAATAATTTTTTTAATCTTAAAGCTTCAAGTTCAAATTTTTTTATTGTAATCGGTTTATCAATGATCTCTCTTTTCACGTCTTTTGTTATTATAAACTTTCCATTAAAACCTTCTTTTAATTTTTTTAATTCCCCAATAAGGCCATTCATTGAGAAAGTGATCAATGTGCTTGCGTCAAAAATTAAAATTTTCTCCTTCATTTGAAAAATTGCACAGCAGTTTTAATTCGTTGTCTAACATCAAGGGTTCTACTAACAGACACATCAGAAATTCCTGTTTGGCCTGAATAACCTGCTAAATCAAACATTGTAATGCCTAGTAAACTAGCAGTTGTTTCCATAGAAATACCATGCTCATAAATTCTAGAAGCTTTGTTTATTTTTGCTTTTTCAAAAACATCTTGAATATACATTTTTAGTTTTCCAGATAATTTGCTTATCTCCCTCCTAATTGATTTTAATTTTTCTTTAAACAGTCTATGATCTCCTCTTTTAAGAGCCGCTATAGATCCATCAAGAGCCATCATAATTAGTTTGTAAAATTTTGGCCATCCAGAATAGGTTTGAAATTTTTTCCTCTCAATTATTTTACTTAGAGAATACACAATCACTGCAACTGTGATACTGTCTGGATCTTGTTCAACAGAAGCCGCATGAATTGTTTGATTGCTCAATTCTTTTAATTTAATAGGGTTTTCTTCTGTCACAGCCTTTTTTGTATTTTCAAGAACACCCAGAACATGTTTGGTTTCTTTCATTAAAAAAATAAGAAAAAAGATTATTTAAAGGTTAAGATTCTTGAGTATATTTACTCATATTTTCATCAAGCCAATTTTTAGTGAACTCATCTATTTTAGGCATTTGTCCAGCAATTTCATTAGGGATTTGAAAATCTTTTCTTCCAATAATTTCATATAGTAAGTAAGGAACACCAAAAAGTCTAACTCCCATCAAATCCTTATTTTCATCTGTTTTTTTATTATATAAATTCCTTATAAATGGAAGAGCATCATACCCCATTTCAATTATTTTATTAGCTGCATCTTCACTAATCTTAGATTTTATATCAGACATATGTTTATTCTTGTTGGAATATTCTACCCATTCATTGATGGCCTTATTAAATTTCTCTTCTAATAGCATGCCCCTATTTACCACAATGCTTTTATAAATGTTTTTATGTGTATATTCATGAAAAAAGTTATACTAGATACAAATTTTATTTTAACATGTGTGAAGCAGAAAATAGATTTCTTAGATGATTTATTTTTTTGGGGATATAAGATTTTAATCCCAAAACAGGTTTTTACTGAACTAGATCAAATAATGCACTCTAAACAAAAATATCATTCTAGAAATGATGCTAGTCTTGCTCTAACAATATTAGAAAAAACAGAAGGTTCATTCGATGATATTGATTTAAAAGATAGTAACGTAGATAGAGGATTGGTAAAATTTGCAGAACAAAATAAAGATGTGGTTGTAGGTACACTAGATAGAAAACTAAAACACAAAATAAAAAACCCAAAAATAGTTATTAATGAAAAAAAGAAACTAAGTGTTATTTGAAAAGCTTTAAAAAGCACCTTCAATTTTAATTTTCAATTAAAATGTTTTATCTAACTGAAGTAGAAGATCATATTCGAGTGGACCCAAAGTTATTTGGTTTACCTACTGTAGAAGCTATTGATAAACAATTAGAAGAGACCTATATAGATCACTACGATAAAGAGTTAGGCAAGGTAGTAAAAGTAATCGAGGTTTTAGGGATTGGTGAAGGAGTGATTATTCCTGGAGATGGAGCAGCATATTATAGTACAAAATTTAAATTACTTATTTGGAAACCAGACTTACAAGAAATTGTCTATGGAGTCATTGCAGAAATAACAGATTTTGGGGCATTTATTGATATAGGGGTAATGAGAGGAATGATTCATATCAGCCAAACAATGGATGATTATGTGAGTTTTAGCAAAGCAAATTCTTTGTTAGGCAAATCAAGTAAAAGAGCCTTAAAACAAGGAGATTTATGTTTAGCTAGGGTTGTTGCAATTAGTCATAAAGGAGATGATCCTAAAATAGGGTTAACAATGAGACAACCTGGATTAGGAAAATTAGAATGGATCAAAGAAGATCAAGCAAAAAAAGAAAAAGCCGCTAAAATTGCTGCAAAGGCAATAGACAAAGAAGCAAAATCTGCTAAAGGAGGAAAAAAGAAAAAATGAATTTAGAGAGTAATGATGGATCAAAATTAAATAAGGCTATTGTAGAAGCTGGAAAAAGATTAGAAATTATTGGGGAACGAAAATCATCTCAAACATTATGTGAACTTTTTGAATTTGTAGCAGATGGAAAAGGAAGATGTTATATTGGAAAAACAGTAAATGAAAGTGATTGTGTTAATTGTTATTCCTGTTCAGAATATCAAGATAAAATGGGGAGGACATCACCTTAAAATGCCAAAACAAAAAGCATGTAAAATTTGTAACACAATATATGAAACAGGAGATAAGTGTCCTAAATGTGATGCAAAAGAATCTACAGATTCTTTTAAAGGAAGAATTGTTGTTTTAAATCCTGAAAAATCAGAAATCGCTAAAAAAATTAACATCAAGAGTAAAGGAAATTTTGCAATTAAAACTAGGTAATTCTAATGAAAGAAGTTAAAACAATATTCCAAAAAGAAAATCCTTTATTCAAAAGAAAAGAAATTCAACTAATTGTGGAAGCAGAATCAACTCCTAGTTATATTGATACCTTAAAATTTCTTTCTGAGAAATTTTCAACAAAATCCGAAAATATCAGAATAAAAAATATTTTAGGAAAATTTGGTGTAAAAGAATTTACTATTACTGCTAAAATTTATGATTCTGAAAAAGATAAAAATGAAATAGAACCAAAATCAAAAAAAGAACAAGCTGCAGCAGAAAAGTCAAAACAAGAAGAAGCCCCTCAAGAAAAGCTTGAAATTCCAACAGAACAACCTAAATCAGAATCAACAGAAGAACCAGGTGAAAAACCCACAGAAGAAAAACCTGCTGAAGAGAATAAATTAGAGGAGGAAAAACAAAATGCCTAAAAAATTTGACAACAGCAAATTAATAAAAAATATATTAAATTCTCCTAGACAAAATGCCCTCGATAATTTAAAGTCAATTACTTATTATATTCCTAGTTTAAAAGATAGAAAAGAGTATAAAGAAGTGATAGATAACTTAAATGCATTACAAAAAGTAATTGAAGAAGAAGCTGAAAAAAATCTAAAAGACTATCTATAAAATGCCAAAAAAATCAGTTAAAAAAGGAAAAAAACCTCATAAGAATAAACCTACTAGCAAGAAATATACTAAATATAAAATAGAAGGTGATAAAGTCACAAGACAAAGATTTTGCCCTAGATGCGGCCCAGGAGTTTTTTTAATGAATTCTCAATCAAGATTTTACTGTGGTAAGTGTCACTATAGTGAATTTGAAGTCAAAAAACAAGACACAAAACCTGAAGAAAAAACTGATAAGAAGTAATTGTTTGGTTTGAGTAAATTAATTCTAATAATCAATTAGTAAATAATCATCTGATTATTTCTTTGGGTAAATTTATATAATTGAAAAATCTTTGACTTTTTATGAAGAAAAAGAGTTTGAATAAGCTTTCAATTGTGACTATTTTTGCTATTGTTATGGGATTTCTTGAGGCAGTTATTGTTATTTATCTGCGTAAATTGTATTATCCAGAAGGTTTTAATTTTCCTCTAAGAGGATTTATTGACCCTTCCATACTAACTATAGAATGGGTAAGAGAATTTGCAACAATTGTAATACTAATCGCAATTGCTATGCTTGTCGGGAAAAAATTATATGAGAGGTTTGCTTATTTTATTTATGTTTTTGCAATTTGGGATATATTTTACTATATTTTCCTCAAATTAACCTTAAATTGGCCAGCATCTTTTTTTACATGGGATGTATTATTTCTAATTCCTTGGCCATGGGTAGGTCCAGTTCTAGCCCCACTTTTATGCACTATTTTAATGCTAACAACTACTTTTATTATACTCAATTTAGAGGATTCAAAAATCAAGATTAAGATGAAGTTAAGAGAATTAATATTAATTATAATTGGTATTTTGATTGTACTATACACGTGGCTCTATGATTATGGCAAGATAATTTTAAGAGGAGGATTTACTAATGAATTCTTCACATTAGCATATAATCAACAATTCCTTCAAATTATTGAAAATTATTATCCTTCATACTATAACTGGCCTCTTTTCTTAATAGGATTAATCATTTCTTCTGTGGGAATATTGTTTTTCTATTTAAGAACAAGAAAATAATCAGGTATTGTTTATTTCTTATTTTCCCCTTATAAGCCCATATATTGATTTAGGGGTAGATTATTTATAATAAAATATGATGCGGGGGGGCATTTACTAAATAATAAATTACTATATCCCACGACTTTTTTTAAGTATAATTGAATACGATATTTTAATTTTATAATAAATATATAATTATAAATCCAGGTAGTGCTTCTTGCTTTACTCTGAACCCATCATTTGAAGTCCGGAAAAGCATCTTGATAAAGAACTAACTCTTGATTAGTTTCCTTATTCTCA
>JAFCGC010000006.1 GCA_017608305.1 Candidatus Pacearchaeota archaeon | reverse complement strand
TGCTACCTGGGAAGTATAGTCGCAAGGCCGAAACTTAAAGGAATTGGCGGGGAGACACTACAACGGGTGACGCGTGCGGTTCAATTAGATTATACACCGTGAACCTCACCAGGAGCGACAGCAGAATGAAGGTCAGTCTAAAGGGCTTACCTGACACGCTGAGAGGAGTTGCATGGCCGACGTCAGCCTGTGCCGTGAGGTGACCTGTTAAATCAGGTAACAGGCGAGACCCACATCTATATTTACTACGTGTACAATATAGAGATTGCCTTGGTAACGAGGATGAAAGTGTGGGCTACGTTAGGTGAGTACAGCCCGAATCCCCTGGGCAACACGCGCGCGTCAACGGCGAATACAACGAGATGCGACTCCGAGAGGAGAAGCCAATCTCTTAAAGTTCGTCTCAGTACAGATTGAGGTTTGTAACTCAACCTCATGACGATGGAATCCGTAGTAATCGTTTGTTATCAACGAACGGTGAATATGTCACTGTCTCTTGCACACACTGCCCGTCAAACCAACCAAGTTTAGTTATGGTGAAATTTTTCGAAAGAGAACCTTGGCTAGATGAGGTAGGTTAAGTCGTCACAAGGTATCTGTAGGGGAACCTGCAGATGGATCACCTCCTATATATTATTAATAAAAAGAACCTACGGTTCTTCTTATGACATCTCCCTTGAGTTTGTCCTCATGGGTGATTGATTAAAATTAATATTCAAAAAACAGCTAGACTGTCTCTACATTCATCTTGATAATCAAAAGCCTTAAAAAACAAAAAACATTTATTTGGACAACGGGCTCGTTGTCCAATGGCTAAGATACCTCGCTTGCACACGACGCGATAATCAAATATGGTCGCGGAAGTTAAGAACCGAGGAGACCCGTGTTCAATTCACGGCGAGTCCATTTTAATTGAACTTGTTTAGTTCGGATTTGTAAGAAGACGGACTAAGTCGAGGAATGTTATTCTGAGGCTCAATTCACGGCAGGTCCATTTAATTTTTCTAAATGGATAATTTACAATCATACTCAATTATGAGAAATGGTTCATCATATTTTGTGTTGGATCAAACGAGAAAATACTATGTATTTTCTGCAGAGTTTTATTTTATTAAAATTCTGGGAGAACATTTATGTTCTATGACAATAGTAGCAGAAGATTTTCCCACTCGGAGAGTTATTAAATTAATTTTCCGAATGGTAATTTCAGAAAAAACATACTACTATATTTTATACTGTTAGACGGATAGCTTGGTTTTGGTTTTGATGAAAGACGTGGCAAGCTGCGATAAGCTTGGGGGAGCCGCATGCAGGCTTTGATCCCAAGATTTCTGAATGCGTCGAGAGACGGAATCACGCTGGGAATTGAAACATCTTAGTACCAGTAGGAAAAGAAAACAATAAGTTATTCCCTTATTAGCAGAGAGCGAAAAGGGAACAGGGCAAGCTGAATCTGTTCTTGAAAGAGAATTAGAGATGTGGTGGAGATAAATGCCTAAGTCATTGATTCAAACTTTGCTGGAAAGCAAGACCTTAGAAGGTGATAGTCCTGTAGAAGAAAATGATATGGTGTTCTCTAAAAGAGTAGGGCTTCCTGGATTGGGAGTCTGAATATGGCAGGATTAACTGCCAACCCTAAATAAAACCAAAGTCCGATAGTGAACTAGTACCGCGAGGGAAAGCTGAAAAGTACTCTTAGCAGAGTGTGAAAAGACTTGAAATCTAGCAGTTACAGTTTGTTACTAGTCTTAACTGATTTATCAGAAAGGTTTGTAACGTACGTTTCGAAGAACGGGCCAGGGAGTTTTTCTGTATGGCGAGGCTAATCAATTTTATTGAGTAACCAAAGCGAAAGCAAGTGTGAAAGCGCGTTTAGTCATGCGGATAAGACCTGAAGCCGGGTGATCTATTCATGGACAAGGTGAAGTCTTTCGAAAGAAGGATGGAGGCCTGAACCAGTGTTGTGGACATGCACTTGGATGATCTGTGAATAGGGGTGAAAAGCTTATCTAACTCGGCGATGGCTGGTTCCTGCTGAAATATGCCTACGTATAGTCTTGTCTTGTTTGTTAACGGTGTAAAGTACGGATAAAATTTGCAGGGGCAAATGCTTACGGAATTTTTTCCAACTCAGAAGCTGTTAACTGCTTAAGACAGGAATCAGGGTGTGTATGTAAGATACATTTCCGAGACCGGAACAACGGAGACTAAAGTTAAGGTCCCAAAATTTATGTTAAGTGTATCGAAGGGTGTCTTGAACCTGAGACACTAGGGATGTAAGCCCAGAAGCAGCTATCATTTAAAGAAAGCGTAACAGCTCACCTATTGAGGTTCAGGGCCTTGAAAATGGACGGGGCTCAAACATAATACCGATACTTTAGCGGCACTCGTATGAGTGTTCGGGTAAGCAGGCGTACTATTTGCACAGAAGTTTTTTCGAGAGAAAGGATGGAGCGAATAGTAATGAGAATCCTGGTAATAGTAGGATGTGATTTTCCTGAGAATGGAAAATGTCGTAAGGGTAAGGTTTCCTCGGCAATATATGTTAACCGAGGGTTAGTCAGCACCTAAGTCGTATCTTAACTGAGTGCGACGATGGACAACAGGTTAATATTCCTGTACTGATTAAGTTTTTTGTAAAATGTTTGCTTTCGGATAAGTAAGCACCTTAAAGGGTGTTCTTTCAGAGAAGTTTATTGAGGGTAATCCATAGATGTAAATGAATCTGTTTGACAAAATTACTGATTCCAAGAGCCAGTGAAAAGTCATTTTGCTTAACGAATTTAATTAGCTGTACCCATAACCGACACTGGTGCCCTGGCTTAATAGGCTAAGACATGAAAGGTAAAACCAATTAAGGGAATTCGGCAAGTTAGTCCTGTAGCTTCGGCTGAAGGGATGTCTATCCTTGTGCTTTTTTTCGTTAGAAGTTTAGTGCATTGATAGATCTCAGTAACAAGGACGGCCCGACTGTTTACCAAAAACGTAGCCAAGTGCTAATCTGAAAAGACTTGTATACTTGGTGAGACCTGCCCAGTCGCGGTGTCTCAAACTCCTTTTCAAGGGAGCTAAGGTCCGTGAAACGGCGGGGGTAACTATGACCCTCAAATGAGGGGGTGTTTAAATTTGGCTGTATGCTGGAAACTCCTGATAGGTCTTTGGTACTCGGCGTTTATCGTCAGTAAAAATCCAAAGAATAAGGACAATCAGCAGGAAAGACTAGAATTAAAAAGATTTAAATAACCATAATTTAATAAAAAATTATGGAAAGAAATAAATTAAACAAAGATACTAAAAAAATTGGAGAAATTGTAAATGAAGTCTGGAAATTAAAAAAAGAACAGACTAATTACTATTTCCAAAAAAGCAAAGCTCGCTATGATGCTACAATCACTGTAGCTGGAATAGGTGGAGTTATTGGTCTTGGTATTGGACTCTATAATCTTTTAAAATAATTCTAGAATCCTCAGAGACTATACGCCAAACACATTAATTTGTGAAGATATAGTCCGATCTATATGGAAACATATAGAGATTAATAGAAATATTAATCCGCCATCAATAGATGGTTAGTAATTCTATTATTAGAATGAAAGTAACAGTTTGCTTAAGGTAGCGTAATACCTTGTCGTATGAATTGCGACTTGCATGAATGGTTTAACGAGGTTGTCACTGTCCCTAATTGGATCCTTCTGAAAATACCTTCCGGTGAAAAGGCCGGAGACACCTAGTGGGAAGCGAAGACCTTGTGGAACTTTACTGCAACTTGTTGTTGTAATTTTATCGAAAATGCATAGCATAGGTAGGAGCGTCGAGACTTTTGGGGCGGTGCCCTGTCGAAAAAATATCGATAGGACCCAAAGATAAGCTCATCCAGCTTGGAAATCTGGAGTTGAGTGCGAGGGCAAAAGCTTATCTGACTGTATTTTGAACAGTAAGAAATGCAGAGGCGAAAGCCGGGCCTAGTGAACCCACATGCTTTTTTAATAGAAGCTGTGTCTGATAGAAAAGTTACCCCAAGGATAACAGGCTTGTCGCCCCCGATAGTTCGTATTGACGGGGCGGTTTGGTACATCGCTGTCGGCTCTTCCTATCCTGCGCGTGCAGAAGCGTGCAAGGGTGCCGGAGTTCACGTATTAAAAGGAATCGTTAGCTGGGTTAATAACGTCGTGAGACAGTTAGTATGATATCTACTAGGTGTGTTGTTGTCTGAGTGGAACGAGTTAGTAGTACGAGAGGAACCTGACTCGGATGCCTCTGGTGAGCAGTTGTCACTTGGCAGGCTGCATAGCTACGCATTGTGCGAATAAGAGCTGAAAGCATCTAAGCTCGAAGTCGTCCGCAAAACGAGACAACTAAAGCCGTCAAAGAAGATGACGTTGATAGAGTTCTTGTGTAATATTCAAGGTTCGCCGAGAATTTCAGCATAGAACTACTAAAAGCTTTAATTTGTATATGTTTTTCTGATAAATCTTTTGCTACTATTTTTTTAGAAATACTTAAAAACCCCCCCACTAGACTTCTTAAATGGCAAATAAAAAAAATTTATCAGGAACTCTTTTAAACGATGCAACAAAAGAAAGAGATAAAAAATTAGAGATAGATGTAATTAGAATTTGTTTAATAGGGAAAAAAAGAGAAGTTAAGTCTGTGAAATTAGCCTATGGTATTGAAAAAGATGAAAAAGATTTATTAAATGAATTAAAAGAAGGAAACAAAATAAAACTAACAGGATATAGGGAAAATTTAGGTGTTTATACAGATTTTAAAATTACAGAAAATAATGTTCCAAATAATAACATAGTCTACAACAATACTCCTAAAAAAAAATAATTTTTAAAGGTAAATACCTATTCTTTATATTTCTTCACAGTATAATATTGGATTTCTACTGTCTTCCAAGCATCTTGTGGAAGCCCTGCTTTCAAACTTAATTGTTCTAGAAATTTTATTTTATCCGGGATTTGTTCCCAAACTTGCGGAAGAAAAGTCGAAGTGGAAAAACCTTTTTTTAGGATTATTCCCATTTGAGAATTTATTTTATTTAATAGTTCTTGTTCATTCTTATATTCTAGTTTTTTTGGAATTGATAAAACAGAAACTTCTATTTTAATCTGAGATAATTCTGATTTAGTTAGTTGAGGGAATCTTGGATCTGAAAAAGCAGCATTAACTGAGTTAGACTGAACATCTTTCCACAATTCTTGATGTGCTTCTAGACTTCCAATACATCCTCTAAGACTTGTATTTTTAGTTAGAGTTACAAATGAAGCTTTTTTTTCAGAATATTTTAATTTTGTTTCTGCATCTGGCTCAAATTTTTTATTATTAAAATAATTTTCAAGGGTTTTTCTAGCTAGTTGAAGAATGTCCATTATACATTTCCCATATAAACATTTTTTAGATATTTTTTTCCAATATCATATGCTTTTTGCATTGTTACCATTGGAGTCATTGGCCGATACATTAATTTATGATGAGGGAAAAATCTAGAAATATGCCAAGGAATGTTTTTATCAACACTTGCAATAAATTTTGCTATTTTTGTTAGTTCTTCTAGATTATCATTTTCCCCTGGAATAATCAAAGTAGTTATTTCTAGATGAATTCCTGCATTATGAGCTCTTTTAATTGTATCTAGCACTGGTTTTAGTTTTGCTTTACAAAGTCTTGAATAGAATTCTTCACTAAAGGATTTAATATCAATATTCATAGCATCAATATAATTTTTAATAAAATTAAAAGATTCTGGGCTTAAGAACCCATTTGTCACCATTATATTTTTTAGTTTTTTTCTTTTAGCAAGTTTTGCAATGTCTTTAATAAATTCTATTAAAATTGTTGGTTCATTATAGGTATAAGAAATACTTTGACATTTAGATTTTATTGCATTTTGAACTATTTGTTTAGGCTCAAGTCTTTCTCCAAGAATTTTGTTTCCATAAAATTCCCTGAAATGGGAAATATCGTGGTTTTGACAAAAATCACATTTAAAATTACATCCTACTGTTCCAATTGAAAATGTTTGAGTATGAGGTAAAAAGTGAAAAAGAGGCTTTTTCTCTATTGGATCAACATGTCGTGATACAACTCTTCCATAAACAAGAAGATGAAGTTTTCCTTTTTCATTTTTTCTAACCCCACAAATACCTGTTTTATCAATTGGAATTAAACATTTATGTGCGCATGCTAAACACCTCACATTTCCAGACTTTTCAGTATCCTGTAAAATTACTAATTCATCCATAATTTATATAAGGATCTGAAGGTTAAATAACTTATGAATTGGTATCCTGAAACAAGAGAAGAATTAAATAAGGTTTTAGAAGAATATCTTGGAAAACCAAATCCTAAGAAAAATATTCATGGTATTATTGTGCCTCATGCAGGATATGTGTTTTCAGGGGCAATTGCTGGAAAAGCTTTTTCTATATTGCCTAAAAAAGAAAAAGCAATTATTCTTGCCCCCTCACACTATGTGGGTTTTATAGGAATTAGATCAATAGAAAAAATTCAAACCTCCTTAGGATCCATGAAAATAACTCCTAATGTTTATGACAAACTAGAATATGAACATTCTTTGGATAATCAAATTCCTTTTTTGCAAAAATTGGGATTTAAAGAAGTTTTACCTTTAGTTATTGGAAAAATAAATATTGAAAAAGCTAAAAAAATAGCAGGAAAACTCAGTAAAGAAAATGCTATTTTTATTATTTCAACGGATTTAAGTCATTTTTTATCTTATGATCAGGCAATTAAAGTTGATAAGGCCACAATAAAGGCAATTGAAGACTTAGATTTAGAAAAATTAAACTCAAATGATGCTTGTGGATTTTTTCCTTTATTGGTATTGATAGAATTATGTAAAATAAATAACTGGAAACCTAAATTAATTGAATATAAAAATTCAGGAGATATTACAGGAGATAAATCCCGAGTTGTGGGGTATGCGAGTTTCATCTTTTAACCCAAACCTATAAAAAATAGATTTTCTTTTATTAAATATTAGAGGTGTGATAAAATAGAACCAACTGTAACTGCAGGATTATTAGGAGGAATAGGGGGTTTAACAAGAGGGGTTGTTGGATTACTCAAAGCTTTATCACTTAGAAGAAGAGTTCTCTGGGGATATTATATCATAACAGTGGTCGTTGCAATTGTTATTGGAGTTTTTGTAGGAATTATTTTTAATTTTGATTATAGATTAAGTCTACTTGCAGGTTATGCAGGAACAGATATACTTGAAGGAATTTATAAATCATTTAAAGTGGATAAAGTATATGTGAAAAAATGAAAAAAGTAACTATTTCTCTATCTGACATAGAATTAAAAGTCCTTGAAAAAAGAGCAAAAAAGAACATGCTCTCGCTTACAGAACAAGTTGAAGATATTATCAGAAGAAGCGCAGTAAGATCAACATCTTCAAAATATAAAACAGTAAAACCAGATGATAGACTAGTGCATATTTTTTCTAGGGAAAAACGTGGAGGTCATAAGAGAAAAAAGAATAGAAAGAGTGTGTTAAAGAAGAAATAATGAGTTGTTGAGTTAACGAGACTTTTTATCTTTCAATAAATTATTTATACTATGGGATCTTTAATAAAACATGAAAAAAGAACTTAAAATTGAAAAGGAATTGACCCCAAAAGAGAGTATGTGTATTACTGGACCATGTCCTGCAATTTTTAAAACCAATAATAAGAGTTATGCGGTTATTGGAAAAGTTTTAGATGGAAAAGAGCTAGGAATTTCTAACAGAATTGGGAAAGAGGAGGTTTTAATAGAAGTCCCTAAAAACATTATTGACAAGAAAAGAAACTGCTCAAGATGTTGAACTTCTTTTGAAATGCCTGGTTTATAATTTTACTATTATTGGTAGGTATTTTTAATTTCGTTCTATTCTCTGTTCTACATAATGAATTTTTGCCCCAGAAGGAACATAAATTATTGCCATTGAACTAGACATCGCACCAAAGCCTATTGGTCCTTCCATTGATATAGCAATTGGATTATTAGTGGTATATGCCCCAGAAGTAATATTTGCTTCAGATACACATGCTCCAGATGTTTGATTGTTGTTTGTCATCTTCTTTTCCTCTTTTTAATTAGTGTTTCCTTAAAGGGATAAATTTCAAAGATAAAGTTGATTTATAAACTTAATTATTTTTTTTGCGCACCTTCGGCGCAAGTAAATGCCCCGAGCCTAGATTCCGAGACCTGAGGATTCCCGACGCAATACAAGCTAGCCCTATCAGAGTCAGCACTGAACCTCACGGCATTATTTTTTCCTGGAACCCAAAAGTAAAAAGTTTCTCCTGGCTCAAACTTTTGAACAGAAGCTCTTTGAGTTGGAAACCCTTGAGAATTTAGTGAACCTAATTCAGCATAACAATTTTTATCTAAACAATCTTCTAAAGCTCTTTTACTAAATACAGGCTTTCCATTTTTATCTAAATCAGTGACTATTTCTAAATCAAGACCCTTAAATCCTGAACCTTTAACAAATTTTCCATTTAACCAAACCCAACAATTAGAATTTAATGTACTAACATATTTTCTTAATTTATCTCCTTCAATTAAATTTCCAGAAGCATCATATAAAACAGATTTTCCTTTTAGAGCATCATTAGCATTTTTATAATGGGGCATGAAAATTTCAGCAGTAAGAACAATTAAACCATCATTTAAAACACTTATAATTGTGTTGGCCTGGTTTTGTCCATTATAAGCCTGCTTTATTGAAATGGCTCTTGTTGACTTATCTCCTTCTTGAATTAAAGCATAATCGCTTGGATTTATTGAGGTAGCAGTTTTAAGTGCTCCAATGCTCTTTTTAAAAGCATAAACATCTCCATCTCTTTCTACAAAAACATCGTTTGTATCTGCTTCAACTTTTCTTCCAATTATCTCAACAACCATGCATTTTTCACAAATTTAATCTTTATAAATCTTACCCTGCTGTAACCACTAAATAATTAATATTATCTTTATAATTTATTCAAGTAAACAAATAACAAGGTTTAAAAACCATCTCAATTAGTTAATATTAACTGTTAGGAATAGGGATATTGAGTTTGAACTAATTCTGGGAGTGGATAAGTGTAAGGAGGATAGAAATAACATGAAAATTTATGTGGGAAATTTGCCCTTTACTATTGAAGACGATAAGTTAAAAGAACTTTTTGCTCCTTATGGAGAAATAGAAGAAGCAATTGTTATTAAGGACAAATTTTCAGGTAGATCAAAAGGATTTGGATTTGTAACCTTTAAAGAAGATGAATCTGCAAAAAAAGCAATTGCAGAAATGAATGACAAAGAAGTTGAAGGTAGAAAGCTTAAAGTTAATGAAGCAAAACCAATGGATCCTGATAGGCCTCGAAGGCCACCTAGAAGAGATTTTAATCAAAGAAGAAGATTCTAATTAAGGTCTTTTATTTTTATTATTTTTTATTATTTTTTATTTGTAAGTTAGATTTATTAACAATCATATCTCTATTTAATTATGGATCAAAAATCAAAGTCTCTAATTTATAGAATATCTAAGTTTGTTATTTTATCATTCATAATCATTTACTTTTTTTATTTTAAAATGAATATGCCAGTTAGTCTTGTACTAATTTTTGAACTTTTACTCCTTATTAAACTTCTTCCTATTTCAAAGTTTATTGAAAAAAAACTTATTAAGATTTATCCAAAATATAGTAAGTTTAATATTTGGGTAAAACGCTTAATTTTACTTGTTTGTTTTATCATAGTATATCTTATCTTAAAATTAATAATTATTAATTTAATACTAGAGGGGATATTTAACATTCCAGTTGAAGAACAGATTAATGATTTTATAAACAAAAGTTTAGAAGAATAATTATTTCTTTTTCATTAATTCTTTTTGATTTAATATCATTAAAATTACAGCAGGAATTATAAATAGCCAGTCAATTAAAAAAGTCAGGACTAAAAAACCTAATGCAATTATTGAGAATATTACCACTTTTAAAGATTTCATTTCTTTTTATTTGATAATAGGAAAGTAAATAAAAACCCTAATCCTAAACCAATAAGCAAATATCCTGCTACTTGGCCTGTAATAAGGCCTATTCCTAATCCAATCAATAAGCCTGCAGGAATTAACATACCAGCCCAACCATCTTTATCTTTTTTCTTATTTTTCATAATAACTACCTCTTTTAGTTATCTTTTAGAAGAATAAAATCTTTTTAATATTTTTTGTTTATAACTCATCTAAGGAAGATATGTATGCAAGTTCCCATTCAGGTCCAAAAGATCTCAAAGCTTCTCTTATTTCTGATTTTCCTATATAGAATTTTTTTGGAAGATAATCAGCCCATTTTTCTTTAGGGTCTTCAATGACTTTTGTGATTAAAGGAAGAACCTTTTTCCCAAAACATGCTGGTTTATGTAAATAAATTGCACCTTTTGTTTTAATTCCTCTTCCCATGTAAGTATCAAAAATAGCCAGTATTGGAGAAGAATTAAAATCTGAAACAAGTAGTATATGTTCTCCTTCTATGTCGTGATAGCAACTAAGTTCATTACTAACATCATCATCAAGCCTAATATTAACCATAATAAAATAAGGATCATAAATATAAAAAGATTATTGTGATTTATTTTTTATATATAACTCTAGAAAAAATTCATCTCTTTCTCTTATCAGCAAAGGCCACAAATCCTATTGCAACAAGATACAAAATTCCTCCAACCTTTGGAATTATCATTGATAAACTAAACCATCCAGGATATTTTCTTTTTTCAAAAATTCTCCATGTTGAAATTATTGCTAAAACCAAAAGAGCTATCCATCCAACAATTGGCACTAAAATTAAAAATACCCATGCCCAATGAAATCCCCCTAATTGTAATACCATTGATATGTTGGCTATAGGTATCCAAGCAAGCCAGGATTTTTTATATTTTAATTTCCTAGCAATTATCATCCATGCATAAGAAGAATAAACATAAATTGCCGCGATTAATAAAACCATGAAAAAAACACCTATTGCTGCTAAACCACCTAGAAACCCTCCTGTAAAAGCTTCTCCTAAACCTTCAACAGCCAAACATTCTTTAATTGTTTCACACACCATTTTATGTTTTTAGAAATAAAACTTTCTTTATAAAACTATTTATCTTCTTCACATTCTCCTTTTATCCAATAGTTAACTTTAGAATTCATACAAGCCATACAAGAATTAGAAAAAGTTTGTTTTGTGGGATAACCACAAACAGGGTCATAAAGACTTATGCAAGCTTCTGCGTTTTTTTGTTCTAAGGTGCAATGATTTTTTTCCCATTCTCTAACACATCGCTGATCTGTGTTATTCCACCTATATCCTGCAGCTACTAAACAACCATATTCATCTTTATCTCCTCCTATTGGAATTTCTATGTCTTCTATGAAAATTAATCCATCAGCCCTGCACTGTCTTGGGTGGCTTTCCATTATAGGATAGCCTGCTTTTTCACATTCTTCAAAATTAGTTATTACAGGTTTTTCAAAAACACTATCAAGAAAGATTGCTAAAAAAATAAAAATAATACACAAAGTTATAGCTGTTAATATTGTTTTTTCTCTTTTTTTCATATATATTTGAAGAAAGTTAAATTTTTAAACCCTAAGTTTCAAGATTAAGAATGAAATTTTCAGATATTAATAATTTATTTCCAGGGTTAGAAAAAAAAGTAAGAAATTTTTTAGAAGAGAATCCTTATAATGGCACAGGAAAAGATTTAGAACTAGAAAGATTTGAAACAATAAAAGAATCAAAACAAACCCTATGCATTATGCCAACAGAAATTAAAGAACAAAGTATAGTTGACAGGGATTATACTTGGGAAAATAATTTAAGAAAAATAGGTGCAGAATATAATCTTTCATTAGTTTTACATCCTAGGTATTATGAGAATTAATTATACCAATAATCTAAAAAAGCATTTCCTGTGATAAATGAACCTGTTTCTGTAATATCATTTTCCACTGAACTAACAACTCCAATAATTGATATTAAGAATAAAATTGACACTAAAATCACACCTACTTTTTGAATGATTATATTAAGAAAAAGTTATATTTAAGGGATCACAATCCAAAATTTTCAATGAAATTTTCAATTACTTTATATTCTTCAAGAAATTCATAACCTTTAGTTGTAAGGGAAAAAGTTTTTTTTCCTTTTGGGTCTATATCTATTTTGACAAATTTTTTATTGAGTAGTTCATCTACATATTCTTTAAACATTTGAGGAGATAAATTAGAAGCATACAATAATCTTGTGGGTTTTATTTTACGATTTTCCTGGATAGATCTAAGGATATCTCTTATTACATCTAATCTTTCACGTTTTCTTGTCATTTTATCCCCTTGTTATCCTAGCTACCCCATATAAAAATATTAAGAAGAAGATCATGTTAAAAATATAAACATTGATCAAAACTGCAGGATTCCAGTTAAAATATAGTGCTGCAAGAAAATTTAACACCCATCCAAATAGAACTAATATCATCGCAACAAAATGAAACTTAGAAAATTTTCTTTGACTGCCTCCTTTTTTATAATTTATGTAGCTCATGATTGAAGCTCCAAAAAACAAAATTATTTGGGATAAAAACATAAAACAAGAAGTTGCCCAAAAAAAATCAAATAGCACAAGAGTGATTGCCATTAAATAAAATACTAATATTTTAACATTAAAGAGTGAACTAAAAGATCCTTTTTCATTTTCAAATCTTCTCCACATTAAACTATACAATAAAAAAAATCCTGCCATGATTAAAAAAAATTCAAATAAAATATTTATTGCAAAATAATATTCTGGATAAAATAAATCTACAATAAATCCTGAACCTATAAAATACCTAAAAATAAATGCAATTCCATAAAAAAAGAAAGCATTTCTGAAGTATCTTATTCCATTGTGAAGGCTTAATTTAAAGAGTTTATCTGTCCTAAAAACTATGATTGTGCAAACGATTACAATTATTAAAGCATAGAATATCTTAACAATTTCTTTATTAGATATTATCCAACTATAGACATCCATAGAATTGACATTTTCTCTATTTATTTAAAGTTTTATATTGAGGAAAATATAGACCAATCCTATATATTTTGCATAATTATCTTTGTTTCTTACCCTTTATAAACAAAATTAGAGTAAATTTACTATGATAAAAAAGGAGGATAAAAGATAATCATACTTAACTTTATTAGTGCGGCAAATGGTTTCTATCAATCCCCGTCATCTGGAGCAAGGTTCTAACAGCTTTAGGGCACTTGAAACTATCTACACTATGATGGCTGAATCCTTGATTCAAAGATCTTGTGGTGGTTCTTCTTCATAAGGACTTTGCCCCTCCCCTTTTCGCTGCACTAATAATGTTCACAAAAAAAAAGAGTTGTATAAAATGGAACAAGATCCACCCTAACCCAAACCCCTGAATTTCAAAGCTTTTTTAAATCTTAAACCCTATTTAGGTGTATGAAAAGAGTAAAAAAGAGCAAATATAAAATTTGCTACACTTTTCATTATAAAAGATAAAATGAAAAAAAGGGGTAAACTTCCGAAAATTTCTATTAAAAAAGAAGAACAAAAATCTGGTTCTTCAAGATTTTCTCTTAAAATAGGGGGCTCTATACACTTTCTAAAAGCTCTTTTTAGTCTTATTCTCGTTGCAATTGTTGTTGTGGCTGTAGCAGGTTTTTTGATTTTTAAGAATAAATGGATTGGACCTGGATTTTTAGGGCTTGGTGTATTAAATCTTGGGTTTATGTGGTTGATGGGAATAAAACCTAAATTTATTTATCCTGACTTGGTTTTTGGCTTTGTAGATAATGGAGTCATGGTTTTTGCAGCAATAATTGGTGGAAGTGTTGGGGGAGTTGTTGGAGCAATAATTGGGGGGGTTGCAGGCAACACAATCACAGATGGAATAGGTGGGTTTTTTGAAGGTTATGTTTCTGAAAAACAAAAATCACTAACAAAATTCAAACCTGAGCGAAGAATGCTTTCATCCTCACTAGGAAAAATGACTGGATGTATGTTTGGTGCAGGAATAAGTTTAATAATTGCTTATTTTGTTGGTTTGATTTAATTTATTTTTTAATCCACTTTCTTATTTGTTTTCTGTATATTAATATGAAAAACAATGCTATTAAAAACCAATTAGTAAAAAACACATAAGGATTTATCCAGTTAACTCCTCCTATTACAAAATTACTTATTGGGTAAAGAAAAGGAGTTGGAAAAAATTCTTTAGCGTGTGTAGGGATATCAACTAAAATATGAAGAGGCCATCCTAACATCCAAACATAAATTTTTCTTTTAAATATATAGATTAATAAAAATACTATAAAAGCAAGAACAAGGCTATGAGTTATGTTGTATAAAAAAGAAATATAAGAAGGAATGGAGCTTGGAACAGGGGTTCCAAATTGCCTAGCCCCAAAAATAATATTCTCCAGAAAAAATAGTCCGAAACTAAACACATCAGGTAAAATTCCAAATAAAAAAGCAAGCCAAAGTTTTGATTTATTGAAAATACCTTTTACAAGAAGAATTGCCCACAATCCATGTGAAATAGTGTCCATTTTATTTGTTTCTAAAATATTTAACTATTTCAAATATTAATAATCCTGAAATTCCAAAAGGAAGTATTAAGAACCATTGATTTAATGTTAGTGGAACTACATGAAATATTGTTGCGAGAGGTGTGTATAGTAATACTAGGTGCAAGATTAATCCCAATAAAATAGCGTAGTTTAACCATTTATTAGAGAAAATTCCTACTTTAGTCAAAGACTTTTTACTTCTGCAAGTATAAACAAATAACAATTCAAAAACTATTCCTGTTGTTACAACCATTGTTCTTATCAAGTCTATCTCTAGTGATTGAAAATATCCTATTAAAAAAACAGCTAAACAAGCTATAAAATTCATCACACCACCCCATATAATAAATTTCCAAATTCCAGATAAAATGCTTTTTTCTTTTCTTGGTTTTGTTTTCATGACATCTTCTTCTTTTTCAAAGACCAAAGTTAAAGCAGGAAAAGAATCTGTAATTAAATTTTTCCAGAGAATTTGTAAGGGCAATATTGGTAGTGGAAAACCAAAAACAGTCAAAAGACTTACTAATAAAATTGTATCAAAATTAACAGAAAGCATGTATTTTGTGAATTTTTTGATATTGTCATATGTTCTTCTTCCTTGTTTTACTCCTTGTACAATTGAAGCAAAATTATCATCAACAAGAACAATATCAGAAACATCTCTTGCAACATCTGTTCCTCTTTGACCCATTGCAACACCAACATCTGCAGATTTTAAGGCAAGAACATCATTGATCCCGTCTCCTGTCATTGCAACAACTTCTCCTTTTTGTTGAAGGATTTTAGTAATTCTTAATTTTTGATGAGGAGTTGTTCTTGCAAAAATAGAAATATTATTAATTGAATTTGATAAAACAACATCACTCATTTTTTGGAGTTGTGTTTCTGTTATTATTTTCCCTGATATTCCTATTTGAGTTGCAATTGCTTTTGCTGTTAAAGCAGAATCTCCTGTTATTATTTTAACTTCTATTCCAGCACTTTTACATTGTTGAATTGCACCTTTAACCTCTTTTCTTGGAGGATCTATCATTCCGACAAATCCTAAAAAAATTAGATTTTTTTCATCAATTTTTTCTCCAATAATATCTTTATATGCAAAAGCCAAAACTCTAAAGGCTTGCTCTTCAAGTTTTTTTGAATAATCTAAGAGTTGTGTTTTTCTTTTTTCAGTTAATTTTTTAATTTTTCCATTTATTAATTCAGAAGAAGAAATCGAAAGGATCTTTTCAAGAGCTCCTTTAGAATAAATTGTTTTATTTTTTCCTTTTCTTATGACAGACATCATTTTTCTTTTAGATTCAAATTCAAATTTTTGTATGCTTGGTTCTGCCTCAATCATTGTTTTTTTATTTAATCCTAAATCAAGAGATGCTACAACTAAAGCAGCTTCTGTTGGATCGCCAAGAATTTCATATTTTCCCTTAGCCAATTCAAATCTAGCATT
Source organism: Candidatus Pacearchaeota archaeon (assembly GCA_017608305.1). Classification (GTDB taxonomy): domain Archaea; phylum Nanobdellota; class Nanobdellia; order Pacearchaeales; family GW2011-AR1; genus JAFCGC01. Next base: position 17,635 of record JAFCGC010000006.1, on the reverse strand, counting down.
GTTACATAAAATACTTGTTTTTAATAATTGGAAAACATCTTTATTTTTTCTAACATCTATTGGCTTGTCTTTTAAAAATAATTTTGTGGATTTTTTTGTGAAAAATTTATTTCCAGAAAAAATATTTTGCACATGCATTTTTTCTTCTGTTAAGGTTCCTGTTTTATCTGTACAAATAACAGTAACACTTCCTAGGCTTTCTACTGCAGGAAGTTTTCTTATTATGACTTTGTTTTTAGACATTAGTTTTGAACCTATTGCAAAACCTATGGCAAGCACTGCAGGCAATCCTTCTGGAATTGCTCCAACTGCAAGAGTGACTGCCACCATAAACATGTCTACAGCATTATTTTCTCTAAATAAACCTAAAAGAAAAACAAAAGCAACTAATCCTAAAATTACAAATCCTACTTGTTTTGAAAAAGTGTCTAATCTCTTTTGCATTGGAGATTTTTGATCTTCAATATCTTGTAAGGTCATTGCAATTTTTCCAAAAACAGTATTCATTCCTGTAGAAACAACAACAGCTTTTGCACTTCCTCTAACAACTTGAGTTCCTGCAAAAAGCATATTTCGTCTTTTTGCTAATTCTATTGATTGAAAAAGTTTTTGTGAAAATTTATTTATTGGTAGGCTTTCTCCTGTCAAGGCTGATTCAATTGTCTGCAAATTATTAGCTTCAATAATCCTTGAATCTGCGTTTATCTTTTTTCCAGATTCTAGTAAGATAATATCTCCAGGAACAATTTCAGAATAAGAAATTTCCACATATTTGCCATCTCTGATTACTTTTGTTGTCTGCACTAATAATTTTCTCAAACCTATTATTGCTTTTTCTGCCCTATATTGTTGGAAAAAACCAATTCCTGCATTAACAAGAACAATAGCAAGAATAACAATTGCATCTGTGAGATGTCCAATAAAAAAAGAAATAATAACTGCAGCCAACAACACATAAATTAGAAAGGATTTAAACTGCTCAACTACTATTTTTAAGGGTCTTAATTTATGGGTTTTCTTAATAATGTTCTTGCCATATTTTTTCAGCCTCTCTGCTGCTTGTTCAGAACTAAGTCCTTTTTCAGATGTAGATAATTCTTTGAATATTTCTTTAACCTCTTTTGCGTGGGGGTCCATAGAGTCATTAAGATCATAAAGTTTAAGAAGGTTTTGAAAGCACAACTCTTTTAAACCACGATATATATCGGGAGGAATGTGGGTAGCAAAGGTAAAAATCAATTCGGAAAAAACTTTAATAGGTAGCACTGCGAAAAAAAACCAAACTGATATAACAGGATATCCTATATCCTTCCATAAAAAAGGTAATAATATAATTTGTTTTGTTGTTGGAGAAATTCTTGGTGAAGAAAAAGAAAAAAAGAATTTTATTAAAGATATAAAAAAAGATAAAAGAATCAAAAATATTGAGATAAAAGATAATTTTATGAGTGCTTTAATTTATGAGCCCTTGTCTGTTGAAAAGTTTTATAATCCAAAAATAATTTATGTTGAGCCTATTTTTATTTCAAAACAAGGATATCAAATTTATCATGTTGCTTCTTGGGATAAAAAAGAATTATCAAAATTTATCAGATTTTTAGAAAAATCAAGAGACGGAAAAATACTAAAAATACAACAAGAAAAAATTGGAAGTATTTCTATAATGAAAATACATCCAGAACTTACAGAAAAACAAAATTCTGCCATGGTGCTTGCAATAAAAAACGGTTATTATAATGTTCCTAGAAAAACCAGTGTTCAAAAACTTGCAAAAATTACTGGATTGAGTTTTGCAACATTTCAAGTTCATCTAAGAAAAGCAGAACAAAAACTTATTCCTTTTCTTCTTGGATAAACCGATATATATCGTATTAATAATTTAAAATTTTATTTCTAGAATTTTGTTATGAAGCATTATTGTTTAAATGAATCTGAGTTAAAAAATTGGAATAAATTATTTTATGACCATTTGTCCAGAACAGGATATGGTCAAGCAGACAAAGAATTAGTACATAAAACAAAAGACAGAAATGTAATAATTGGAAATCCTTTAAAACATTCTGAAAGAGAAATTTATAGATCAATATTGCTCAGAGATAAATATGATTTAAATTCTATATTTGAAGATCCTTTAATGCCAATAATTGAGGGAGTTCATTATGTAGAATGTCTAGCTCAGCTTGGGAGTTATGCAATAGAAAAAAGAGGTATTTTATTTGAGGTTATGTATTGGACAGGATGTGAAAAATTTCTCATAAAAAAAACTGTTCTAAAACAAGAAAAACACTCGAGTGTTGAATTAGGATATGGAATTGAAAAAAGAATTAAAAAGGTAATTATTGGAAAAGCACATACACTTATTTATCAAGACAAAAATATTATTGGAGGTGGTTTTATGAATTATGCAATAAAACTCTATTCTCAAGAATGTGTTGAAAAAGATTTAAATTCAAGTGTAGAGTATAAAATTAACAGAGCAAAAAGATTTCTAAACCAGAACAAATAAAAGCGATATGTATCGCTATAAAATTTAAGTAAGGATTGGTTTAGGGAAGGTTATGGTAAATATAGTAAATAAAATTTCTGGTTGGTATAAATCAAGAAAAGAAGAAAGGAAGAAAAAGGAAGAAGATAAAATTGAAGAAATAATTAATCAATATACTCCAGAAGAACAGAAATTAATTAAAAAAGGCAGAAATGTAAATTTATCTTATTCTTGTGATTTAGAGAAAATAACAAATGAATATTTTCCTAATTCTAAATTAATCCTATTATCAGACGAACCAATGCCTTATTCTAAAAGAAGGGCTTTAATAAAGTCTTCTTGTAAAGAAGAAAGAATAAAATATTGGTTAGAACTTGGGAAAAAAGGAGTTAATTTATTGGTTGGGATTCATGAAGAAGGTCCAGATAGTATTTCTTGGTTTGTAGGATATCCTGTGCAAATAGTAAAAAAATGACAATTAATTCAGAACTAGATAAAATTTTAGAAAGAGAAGAGATTAAAATGAAACGTTCTTGGATAAAAGGTAGTCGAGAAGCAACATACATTGTTCATAAAAAAGCCGCAAGATACATTCTTAAAAAATTAAAAAGATTTCCAGGAAATTTAGAAGAGCTTGAAAGAAAAGAAAAGAAAAAGTATAAAATAATTTGTATGGGAAGCAACAACAAAGAACAATATTTAATAGATTCTAGTTCTAATACTCTTGAACTTCCTTGGAGCACATTAAAAAAATTAGAAGAAGCAGAGACATTAATCCACTATCAATTATCTAATAAAAAAAATATTTTTGGTCGAAAGTATATGATGGGTGTTCCAGTAAAAATAGTAAAAAAATGAAAAATAAATCACAAATAGAAAAACTAAGCACATCTGAATTTTTAGCAGAGCATGTTTATCTCCCAGGATATATGGGACTTTTAGAAGTAGACTATGATAAAAAAAGTGCATTATTTAAGTTTAATGTAAAGGAACCTTTGGTAGCAAAAGAAAACATTGTAAATTATTTGACTCCAAGAGGAGTACATATTTGTATTTCCCAAGCTGCCTACACCATTACAGAAAGAATAATTCAAGAAAATGATATAGAAGAATTAGATATTGCAACAATGAGAAATCTTATGCTTGATGGACAAACAAAAATGAGGGGAATATATCAAGATCCTAAAAGAGTCATAAAACTCGGAAAACCCATTCAAGGAAAATTTAATATAATCAAGATGGGAATGGGTAAAAATCCTTACCTTAGACTTGATTTTGAATTTGAAAATAAAAGTGTTGAAGGATATTTCACTAATTTTATTACGGGCCATCCTGTAACTCCTTTAAATAACTATGTTTTAAGAATAAATAAAAATGACAACTGAAAAATTATGCAAACATCTAGAAATAGTTGATATACTTAATATGGAAGAAAAAAGGAGAATAAAAGAAGCAAAAAAACTCGATCCTGTTGGGGGAACAGGGCTTATAGAAGATAGATTTCCAAAAGGTTATTGTAAATTAACTGGAAATTTGTGTGTTGCTGAAGAAACTTCTTTTTTTGATCTAATCTTTAGAAAGACAATTGATTATCAAGGAGCAAGTTTACATAAAAAGAGATTGAAAAGGTGTCCTTTTAGAGAATATCATAATCCTGGAGAATATGGAAAATAAAATAGAAAATATTTTTGCAAAAGCATCAAGAAAAGATAAATTCCTAACTGAAGAAAAAAGACAACTAGATGGGGCAAAAAAATTCAAAAGAAAAGCTTTAGGATTTTTTAAGTATAAAACCACAAAAACACTAGACGAAATGGCAGAATTATTATACCAAACAGGAATTGCTTCTTCATTAGAAGAAGGAAGAATAATTACTCCTTCTCTTATTGACCAAGAAATAAAGTATTCATCACTTAATTACATTGAATTTGAAGAAGTAAAAGACAGAAAAGGAAACACAAAATATCTAATAAGATGTGCAACATCTTCCATGCTTTTTTAAAAAAAAGCAAAAAGATAATTTTAAAAACCCTTTTCCCCCTCTATTTTTGTAAGTTGGATAGTTAACATAGGAACTCAGACATTAAATTGCCAGGTCTCGTTTATATCGATATCGAGTTCTTAGGAAGGTCCGGCCACCAATTATAAGTCACTTTGCGAAAGCATTGTTGCTGTGAGGTAAAGCTCTGGAACAGAAATGACACAGTCTTATCTGAGTTATGAAACTTGTGTGGAACTTTGAAGATAAGGATTTGATGAAACAGCCATCTTGACTGGTGCAAGGCTTTAAGCTGCTTAGTCAAATGTTAACAACAACTATTCGAATACGAAGTTGTACAGAAGCTGGCCTATTTCCAACTTACATTTTATTTTCAAAAGGTATGTCTAGTTTTTTAATCATTTTTCCTAAACCTGCTTCTGTCAAAGAATGTAATTCAAGATCATTTGCATCTTCTTTTCTAGTGTCAACAATGAATAAACCATCCTCTCCAAGATATTCATGATGTGGTACCTCTAAATTACTAAGAACTCTTCTCCAATTGTTAAAAGCATAATTAACTACCCTCATCCTTGTATTCTCATTAATAATAATAAAATCTTGGGCTTTTTTTGAATTATCTGAACTATATTTTTTAACGTATGTTCCTAGATTTAAATTCATAAAAGGAACAAGCAAGGATATTTTATATTTATTTCCCTTCTTTTAAATATTCATTTAACTCCAAAAATTCTTCTAATTTATCTAATTTTTTTGCTTCATCTGTATTTGTCTTAATACTCCACCCTTTTTCTTCTATATGAGGGTGTGTTGCTATCTGAAGTTCAAAAGAACATCCTTTTAAATCAAGATCTTTTCTTGAACCAAAATTATTATAATTGATTTTTCTTGGTCTTGCAATTTTTGTTCCTCTATATAAAATGGATTTTGCATGTTTAATTGCTTTTTCAGAAACAATAACATAACCAAATTTTTCACATTCAGGAAATTGACTATAACATCTTGATGGCATAAAAATAAGAATCAACAAGCTTTAAAAGTCTTTTTTGTTATAATTTTTGTGGGGGGATTTAGCTCAGCGGGAGAGCACATGACTGAAGATCATGGTGTCCGGGGTTCGACTCCCCGAATCCCCACTTATTAAGTTTTTAAAAACATTTATAAAAACAGCTTGATTATTTCAAATATAAAAGATGGTTGATAAAAAGATAGATTTTAGCCTTATAGCATATATACTTGGGATAGTGAGTATTGTGTTTGGAATTCTACAGCCTTTAGCAGGAATTGTTTTAGGGATAGTTGGGTTGATCTATTGTAAAAAACAAAAAGACAATCTTTCAAAGAAGGCAAAAAAACTAAACACAATCGGGATAGTGATAGGAGTAATTGTGATGATACTCTCAATAGTTGTCACAATGTTTTTTGCTTCAGCTAATTTAACTGGAATGCAAAATTTCCCTGTAGGTTAAAATGAAAAATAAACGCGCGGCAATGGAAATGTCTATGGGAACTGTTGTAACAATAGTTTTACTTGTTACAGTATTAATTCTAGGTTTAGTGTTTGTTAGAAAAATCATGTGCTCAGGAATTATTTTAACAGATCAAATAAACGAAGGAATGGTTAACGAGATTAAAGGATTATTTAGTGTTAATGATTATGGAATAAAATGTATGGGTGAAAAAGGCCAGGATGTCAAACTTGGAGATGGTGGGAAAAAACAGATTTTTTGTGTTGCAAATATAAAATCTCAAGCAGAGTATAATCTAAAAATCAAAAATATAGAAAGTCTAAAAGGAGCCCCTACAGCAAATGTGAAAAATTGGGTGTTAGATCAAGATTGGTCAGGAACTTTATCACCTGGTCAAGACACAGTAACTGTTTTGGTATTAGATGTTCCAGATAAAATTTCTGAAACAACTTTAAAAATAATCCTAGAAGAAGAAAATTTAGACACTGGCACAAAGAAAACTCACACTTCTTACATTGATTTAACTCATGTTGGGGGCTTTACTTCTGCTATGTGTTAATGAATAAATTTAAAATCTAAATTACCTTTATCTACCCATGTTAAAATTATATAATACTTTAACTAGAAAAAAAGAAATTTTTAAACCAATAAAAAAAGGTCAGGTTGGGATGTATGTTTGTGGGCCCACTGTAAATGGAGTCCCTCATTTAGGTCATGCAAGGCAACAAATATCTTTTGATGTATTAAGAAAATATCTAAAATTTCTAGGATACAAAGTAAAATTTGTTTCCAATGTTACAGACATAGAGGATAAGATAATTGATGCTGCAAAGAAAAAAGGAATAAGTATTGAAAAATTAAGTAAGAAAAACCTCAAATCTCATTTAGAAGATTATAAGGAAATTGGAATTCAAGAGCCAGATGTTAGACCATTTGCGACAAAATATATTAAACAAATGATTGAACTTGTGAGTTTGTTAGAAAAAAAAGGTTATGCTTATTTGGTTAAAGATGATGGTGTTTATTTTGAGGTGTCAAAATTTAAGGATTATGGGAAATTAAGTCATCAAAATATTAAAAAATTAAAAGTAGGAGTGCGGGTCAGAAATACAGAAGGTAAAAAAAATCCAAAGGATTTTGCTTTGTGGAAAATTTCAAAACCTGGTGAACCTGCATGGGATTCTCCTTGGGGCAAAGGGAGGCCTGGTTGGCATATTGAGTGTTCAGCAATGTCAAAAAAAATTTTAGGTTTGCCTTTTGATATTCACGGCGGTGGCCAAGACTTAATATTTCCTCATCACGAAGACGAGATTGCACAAACTGAAGCAGGATATGGAAAAAAGTTTGCTAATTATTGGGTACATAATGGGATGGTGAATGTTGATAAAATAAAAATGTCAAAGAGCTTAGGTAACTTTAAAACAATTAGAGATATTTTAAAAGAATATGATGGAAAGGTGATAAGATATTTTGTAATTTCTAATCAATATAGAAAACCAATTGATTTTTCTAAAAAAGCTTTAGACAATGCAAAAGCAGGTTATGAACGGTTAAAAAATATAATTTCTGAAATTCATGATAAAGGAACAAACTCCTCTTACTTAAAAAAATTTGAAGATGCTATGGATGATGATTTGAATACTCCAAGGGCATTGCAAGTTTTGTGGAAATTAATCAGAGACACAAAGGCCAAAGGAAAATTAGGCACAATAAAAAAAATAGATGAAGTTTTTGGTTTAGATTTATTAAAAAAATCAAAAGTAAAAATTCCAAAAAACATTCAAGATTTAATTAATAAGCGAGAGCTTGCTCGAGTTAAAAAAGATTTCAAGAAAGCTGATGAAATTAGAAATAAGATTAAAAAATTAGGGTATGGCATTGATGATTCAAAAAAGGGAGTTGTTGTGAGGAAAAATGAGCTTAAATAAAGAGATCTTAGAAATAATAGACTATTTATCTAAAAAAAAGAACTATGCTATTTTTGGGGGATTTGCAAGTTTTTTATATTTTAATATTGAACCCTCAAATGATATTGATATATTTACTACGAAAATTTCAGATGTCAGAGAGATAAAAAAGGATTTTACTAAAAAGGGTTGGAAAGAAATAAACAAAAAAGCGGTGGGAAAAAAATATTTATGGATTTGTCTTAAAAAAAGACAAACAACTTTTGATGTTCACTTCTCAAAAATATCTTCAACGATATTTATTAAAAGAAAAATAAATAAAAAATACAAAAAATACACTCTAAAAGTAATTGGCTTTGAGGAGATGTTTATTTCTAAAATCCAATGTCTAATAGAAGAAAAAAGACCATTACCAAAAATAAAAAGAGATCGAAAGCTCATCTCCATAATCAAAAATAAAATAAATCGAAAAAGATTGAACCAAATATTTTTAGATGTTCCAAAAGAATTCTGGACAAAAGGATATTTCTAAAATGCCACGTAAATCATGCCCGAACAAAGAAATTAATCTAGAAGGTTGTACTTGTGACTGGCCAGGATGCTCGCGTAAAGGAATTTGTTGTGAGTGTATTGAACATCATCGCGAATCAGGGGATCTTCCTGCTTGTTTAAAATAAGTTCTAAAAAAGAGATAAGCCAAGTCTTTTCCTTCCATCATTTACTCTTTCTATATATCCCTTATCTTCAGAGTCCATTAATTTTGGAAAATTTTCATGCAAATCAAAAACATGTTGATATCCCGGGGTTTGAAAATATTCTCTTAAGCGATGCCCATCTAATTCTTCCATTTCAAATAATTCTGGATAATCATCAAATAAATGGTCTCCTGCAACCTGATCTAATCTTTCTGAAGTTATTGATTTAATAGGATGACCATAATTTTCAAATCTAGATTTATTTTTTTTAATTATAATTAATACTTTTTCTATTAAAGATTTTAATTCTTCAAATTTCTGTGCCATAAAAGAAAATAAAATAGTGAGTTTATAAAACTTACTCTAACCATTATAACAATTTTTAAATAATCTCTTTTCATTAAAAAATCATGGGATTAAATCTTAAATTAGCAGAAGTTACTGGTGCACTTAGATGTAATGGATGGGGGCAAAACTCTTGTCCAGGATTTTACAGGGTTAGGAATAAAGAGGATTATACAGGGGAAGAACTGGAAAAATTAATTCAAGGCCAAATTAATAAAAATTATTTAACTTTAATAAAATATGCAAAAAGAGTTAGAAGGGAGATGATTTTAAGAAATCCTAATAGAAAAAAACCTTAAAGTATAAAAACTCAAACTTATTCTTAAAATAAAAGATGGTAAAAGAACTTGATTTTATAAACCTAAGATATAAACCAAATAATGACCTTATTTGTTTATTTAAAATTAAACCAGCAAAAGGATTAAGCATAAAAAAAGCTGCAAATACAGTGGCATTAGAATCAAGTGTTGGGACATGGACAAAAGTAAAGTCTCAGGATTATGTTGAAAAACTAAAGGCAAAAGTATTTTCAATTAAAGGGAATTGGATAAAAGTTGCTTATCCTTATGAATTATTTGAACCAGATAATGTTCCAAATATTTTATCATCAATTGCTGGAAATATTTTAGGAATGAAAGCTGTTCAATCAATTAGATTAGAAGATGTTAGTTTTCCTAAAAAAATTCTTAAATCATATAAAGGACCTAAATATGGTATTCTAGGAATTAGAAAACTATTGAAAATAAAAAATCGGCCTATTGTTGGAACAATTATTAAACCAAAGCTTGGATTAAAAACAAGGCATCATGCTGAATCTGCTTCTGAATCTTGGTTAGGTGGATGTGATATTGTTAAAGATGACGAAAATCTCGCGTCACAGAAGTTTAATATGTTTGAAGAAAGGCTTGCAAGGAGTTTTGAAAAATTGCATGACGCTGAAAAAGAAACAGGTGAGAAAAAAGCCTATTTAATTAATGTGACAGCAGAAACAAAAGAAATGATAAAAAGAGCACAATTAGTTGAAGATTTAGGAGGGAAATATGTTATGGTTGATATTATTACTGCTGGTTGGGCGGCTGTTCAAACTCTAAGAGAAGCTGGATTTAAATTAGCTATTCATGCACATAGAGCAATGCATGCTGCCTTTGATAGAAATCCAGATCATGGAATAAGCATGATGGTTTTAGCTGATTTTGCGAGATTAATTGGAGTTGATCAGATTCACATTGGAACTGGGATAGGAAAACTTGAAGGAGATATTGAAGATATTGAAGATATAGCAGAAGATATTTCAATGAAAGATGTAAAAGCAACTAAAAAAAGATTATCTCAAAAATGGGGAAAAATTAAACCTGTTTTTCCTGTTTCATCAGGAGGTTTACATCCAGGCCATATTCCATTTTTAGTGAAACATCTTGGAAAAGATTTAATCATCCAGGCAGGTGGTGGCGTCCATGGACATCCTCAAGGAACTCGGGCAGGAGCACAAGCAATGAGACAAGCTGTTGATGCTGTAATGAAAAAACAAAATCTAAAATCATATGCTAAAACTCATGAGGAATTAAGAGAAGCTTTAAAAAAGTGGGGGTAAAGGTAATTCTATGAAACATCGCGAGTATACCACAAAATCAGGCACAAAAATTTTAGCAGGAAAAGATGCTAATTCAAATGAAAAACTTGTAAAAGAATTTGTGGGTAAAAGTAATATTATAATACATACTGCAAAACCAGGAAGTCCTTTTTGTATTATAACTGAAAAACCTAAAAGGGGAGATAAAAAAGAATGTGCTTTATTTTGTGCAAAAAAAAGCCAAGATTGGAGAGATAATAAAAAAGATGTAATTGTTCATGTATTCACTGGAAAAGATGTTTACAAAGGAAAAATCATGCCATTAGGAACCTATGGTGTAAGAAAAAGAAAAATCATGAAAATAAAAAAAATTGATATTCAAAGGTTTGGGAAATGACGATCGCACAACTTCAACTAGGTAAAAATGGAGTAACAGAAGGTTTTATTGAAACTCTAAAAAATCATTTCAAAAAACATAAGATAGTCAAAATTTCTGTGTTAAAATCATATTGTAGAGACAGGTTAGCATTAAAAGACATTAGCATAAAAATATTAGAAAGACTTGGTCCAAGATATAGTTATAATTCAATTGGATATACAATAACAATAAAGAGAGGAAGAAGATAAAATGGAATTAGAGTATATTGTTTTTTGGGGTTTGTGTTCTACTGCAGTTACTTCTGGTCTTTGGTATGGTGGATATCAAACTAAAAAGAAAAATATAATTCAAGATAAAATTTATCAGGAGCTTAAAACATTAAATAAAAATTTAGAAAAAAATTTAGAATTTGATAAAGAAAAAGTTTTATAAACTCAAATTCTTCAATTATTGTAAGTTAAATAGCTGATAGCTATCTATTGCTGAAAAGCAAGACTAAGATGAACTCAATATATGAATTAGATGCTCATGAATATAACAAAAAATTAGCTAAAGCTTTAAAACAAATTCCAGAGTTTAAGGAGCCTGAATGGGTAAAATTTGTTAAATCAGGTCCTGCAAAAGAACGTCCAATAGAAGATCCTGATTTTTGGTATAAAAGAGCTGCTAGTATTTTAAAACAAATTTATAGGAAAAAAATTGTGGGAGTTAATAGGCTTAGAACAAAGTATGGATCTAAAAAAAATAGAGGTTATAAACCAGAAAAATTCAAAAGAGCTGGTGGTAAAATAATTAGAACAATTCTTCAGCAAACAGATGCTGCGGGTTTTACAGAAATTGCAAAAACAATTAAGGGTGTAAGAGGCAGAAAACCCGGAAGAAAATTAACTGAAAATGGTAAATCTTTTTTGGAGGGGATAAAATGAATGAACATGGGAAAAAAGAAAAAAATGGAAATTTATGTTTAACTCTTAACCCACAGAGTGAAATATATTTGATTAATAGAACGGGTGGAGAAGTTATAAGAATAAAACCTTACCTTAAATCTAGAAATGGACAGATGGCTGTAATTATAAGTGCTCCTGGATATGAAATAACAAGAGGAGAATTACTTTCTGAAAAACAAAGAAAAACATTAGAGGAACAGGTAAGATGGGAATAAAAAATCAAGCTAAAAAAACAAAACTTGCTAAACAGGCAAGAAGAACTAAATGGGCTCCTGTATGGGTTGTATTAAAAAAATTTGGAATTGGAAAAAGAGTTCACCCATCAACAATTACTAGACATCGAAGATCTTGGAGAAGAACTAAATTACACATCAAACCACGTAAACAAAGAAAATCACATTTTGGATAATGAACCTTTTGAAAAGGTTCCCAAACCAGAACTTTAAAATAAACTAAAATGGCAGATAAAAAACCAAAAATTCAACCTAAAGATCAAGATATTGAAAGAGAATATGTTATTCCTCTTAGAAAGAAATTTAAAAAAGCTGTAAGATACAAAAAAACTCCAAAAGCAGTAAAGTCAATTAAAGAATTTTTAGCTAAACATATGAAAATTTATGATAGGGATTTAAATAAAATAAAACTTGATAAATATCTTAATGAATTTATGTGGGCAAGAGGAATAAAAAATCCTCCACATAAAATTAAAGTTAAAGCTATAAAAGATATTAATGGGATTGTAAAAGTAAATTTAGTAGATTTTCCAGATAAGTTAAAATTCAAAAAACTTAGAGCAGAAAAAGTTGAAGCTGCAGCATTAAAAACAGTAGAAAAAAAGAAAACTTTAATGGAAAAAGCAAGACAAGAGGATAAACCTCTAGCTAGCTCGTCTGAAAGCCAAGCTAAAGAAGGCGAAACAAAACCTGAAGAAAAGCCAAAAACTCCTGAAGAACAGAAAAAAGAGGAAGAGAGAAAAACTACTGAAAAGGAAAAAGCAAAAGCAGGGGCAGAAGCTGCTCAAAAAATAGCAGAAGTTCAAGCAAAGCAAATGAAAAAACAAAAACAACCAAGCATGAAACAACCTAAAAGACAACAGCGTAAGGCTTTGGCTAAATAAGTTTTTATACTAAATATTTCTTAAATTTATATGCTATCTAATCTAATAAAAGAACTTCAAGAAGCAAGAAATCCAAAACAAGCTGTGTTGCTTCAGCGTTTTTTCAAAACAGGAAAAGGAGAATATGGCGAAGGAGATGTTTTTTCAGGAATAAAAGTTCCTGTACAAAGAGGAATTGCAAAAAAATACACAGGACTTAATCTCCCACATATTCAAAAACTACTAGACAGTAAGGTTCATGAACATAGGCTTGTGGGACTATTAATTTTAGTTGACAAATTTAAGAATAGTGATGAAAAAGGCAAAGGAGATATTTTTAATTTTTACTTAAAAAACACAAGAAACATCAATAACTGGGACTTAGTAGATTTAACTGCACATAAAATTGTTGGAGCCTTTTTAGAAGATAAAAAGAAAGATAAAATATATGAGCTAGCTGAATCAAAAGACTTATGGGAGAAGAGAATTTCAGTTCTTTCATGTTTTTGGTATATTAAGGATGAAGAATTTAAAGATGCATTAAGGATTTCTGAGATTCTTCTTAATGATAAACATGATCTTATTCACAAAGCTGTTGGGTGGATGTTAAGAGAAATTGGTAAAAAAGATCAAGATGTTGAAGAAAAGTTCCTAAAAAAACATTATAAAAACATGCCAAGAACCATGTTAAGATATTCTATTGAAAGGTTTCCTGAAGAATTAAGAAAGAAGTATTTGAAGGAGGAAATATGATTGAAAAAAAACCCACAGAATTCGGTGTAATAAATATAGATAAACCTCGTGGGCCGACTAGTTTTACTGTTTCAGATCATGTGAGAAAAAAACTAGGTTTGAGAAAAACATCTCATTTTGGAACATTAGATCCAAAAGTCACAGGAGTATTACCTATTGCACTTAATAGAGCATGCAAACTCACTGGATTTTTTCTTGGGCACGATAAAGAATATGTTGGAATAATGAGGTTTCATGAACAAGTAGATCAAAAGAAAGTTGAAGAGATTATCAAGAAAAAATTTAAAGGAATAATAACTCAACTTCCTCCTGTAAAATCCCGTGTTAAAAGGGCTGAAAGGCAAAGAGAAATTAAGAGTTTTGAAATTTTAGAAGTTGATAATAAAGATTTTTTGTTTAGAACAACAGTTCAAGGAGGGACTTATATTAGAAAATTAATTCATGATTTAGGTCAAGAATTGGGTGTTGGGGCACATATGTTGGAACTTAGAAGAACTCGCGCAGGAATTTTTGATGAAATTGAAAGCTATACACTGTATCAGTTAGATGAAGCAATTAAAAAGGATAAAATTCAAGATTTAATTACTCCTGCTGAAAAAGCTATTAAGAAAATTTTTCCTGAAGTTCAGATTAAAAAAGATTCTGTTGACAGAATTCTTCATGGCCAACCAATTTATGATAAAGATCTAAGACAAGAGGCAAAGCCTCTAGCTACTTCGTCCAAGCTTGGCCAAAGTAAAGAGAAATATAAATTTGAAACAGGTACAAAAATTGCTGTGTTTTCTGGTAAACAATTTATAGGAATATTTAAAGTAATTAACACTATCAAGATATTTGCAAAGAGTGAGTTTACTTTGCAGCCTGTATAGAAATTAATATAAATTGGGAATTCTTTTTGTTTATATGGATTTAAATAAAAAAATAATTGAATTATTAGATAATCCTGCTAAAATAAAAAAAGTTTGTGAAGAAATTGCAAAAGAACATGAAGAATGTAAAAAAGCAGGACATCCAAACACAACCTATTTATGGACAGAAAATGAGAGTAGAAGTGATATTACCAACGATATTTATCAGTGTAAAAACTGTGGAGAGATAATTAAAATATATAATCATGAAGCAACTTTAAGATATAGAGAAGCTCTAAATACTCCTTGCACAATATAATTAAAAAGTAAATAACATCGGGATTAAGGAAAGTTAATTTCTCCCGCGAGTGAAACGAGCTGGAAAATCAAATTTGGACGGAGCCTGCAAGGTTTCGGAACCGTTAAATTCCTGTTAATTGCCCCGAGCCGATGGGCGAGAGCGCAGCGGGGCAAAATCCGTAAGAATTTTGAGTTCTGCCACCAAGCACCTATTTTTTTCTAATTTTATTCACAGCCAAGCTTATTATTGCGGAAATAATGTACCAGAACATGAAATCTACAAGTAACATGGGAATATTCCAATTTGTTACTCTTGTGCCGCAATCAAATGGTAATGTGTTGGTATCGAGAATATTTGCTCCAATGGCTGTTTCTTCTGCAAAGTGTACGGGGTAACCCCACGAGTTATAGCATCCACAAGGATCACATAATGAAAATACATATGGATTTCCAAGAAAAACTGAAAAAAATCCAAAAAGAATTATGAGCAAGATAACTTTTCCAATAGTTAGTTTAAAAAATTCTCTCC
Organism: Candidatus Pacearchaeota archaeon; assembly: GCA_017608305.1. Lineage (GTDB taxonomy): Archaea > Nanobdellota > Nanobdellia > Pacearchaeales > GW2011-AR1 > JAFCGC01. The sequence goes on along the minus strand of JAFCGC010000006.1, from coordinate 2,313 downwards.
AATTCATATATACTTAGTTATTTTACTTCTATTAAAATGTATCAGAATGGACTTGCTAGGTGGCAGAATTAGACATAACATCGGGCTTAAAAGACCTAAGCATTGCGAAGGCTCGAAGTGATAAATTTTTTCCTCGAATTTGACCTCTGGAATGTAGCGAAGCGAAATGACGAGCGGAAAATTCAGAGCTGAAAAAATTTTGAACATTCGAGAGTTTTTTCTGAAAGAAAAAATTTGGGAATTTTCCGAGCTGAGGAAAATTCTGTTTAAGCCCTGTTCAACGACCCGAGCCAAAGGTGAGGACGCAGAGTGGTGCGAAGTGAAACGGAGCAAGTTTCTAATTCTCCGTTATTATATTTCTAAAATCTCTCTTAGTTCAGGTGGGCTTTTTGCCATCCCATTAAATTTGAGGTGTGCGCCCCTTTTTTGCTTCTTTTTTAGGGGAGATAAAATTTAACATCCCTTTTAATTAAAAAGACTGCGATTATACATATATTGTTTTTAAAAAATTATTCTTATTCGACATTAAAAAAGGATTTAACAAAAATCTCGTACGCATGAATTATGGATATCCTGTTTGACAATATATTCACAAAGGGAACAGTCATCAAGATTTCTAGCAATAGATTCTATACAAGACCCCACAACTCCTTGATCCTCATCATTCCAATAATTATTTATATTGAAACACAAAGTGTAATCATTTGTTTCCACAACCTTATCATGATAACACCAAATATTCTCTCCACATTCAATTTTTATGGAATCTGTCAACTCACAATCTTCATCTGTTGAATAATCACAATTTGTTGGGCAGTAATTATCTCCAGTTATACATTCCGTCATTGTACTATGTGAACATTTTTTTGGAGTTCCACTACAAACCTCTTTTGTAGAAAAATCCCCATCATTACAGTCTTCATCTATCAAACATTCATCAACATTTTCACACTCTTGTTGTTCATTAGATTTGTTTTCAATTGTACCACAAGAATTCAAATCAGTACATACTCTTACTTGACTTTCGTTTACACATGAACTCCAATTCTCACAATCCCAATCCTCAACACAATTTTCAACATAAGTACAGCTTTGAGTTGAGGTAGGTTTTTCTTTGATTGTACCACAAGAATTCAAATCCGTACAAGTTCTTGTTTGACTTTCTTGTTCAGAACAAGAACTCCAATCTTCACAATTCCAATTTTCAGTGCATATTCTTTCATGAATTTTTTTTATGTATAATTCTGGAATTCCTTGTTTTATATCTTTTAACTTAATTTTAAGATCATAAAAACCATCGTCATCTAAATCAAATTTTTTTTCTTCTCCGATTTTAATATCGATTTGGAGGGGATTGCTTTGAATAATCAAATTTACTGTGTCACCACTAACAGAATTAATTTTTATAGTATGCTCTTCTTCATCAAGAATAAATTTTACTTCTTTATTTTCTTTTAACTCAAAATTTATTCCTTGAGAAAATTCATTTTCTGAAATTGTTTTTGAAGAACCCATAAATAAAAAAATTAACAACCCCACAATAAGAATTCCTATAGGTATTCCTATGAATAACCAAATTTTTTTACCAGATTTTTGAGATTGAGATTTTTGTGGAGTGTTTGGATTAGTTCCTGTAACATAATTAATTGTATCATAAACATTTCTGGTAGGATACCCTCGTTTGATTAAGGTATTTTGAATTGATTGGATATTAAAACCTCCATTAATATTTTGGCTGATATAGTTGATTAAATTTTTGTCAATCATTTTCTCACTTTCTTAAATAAAATATTTGTATCTTAAATAGTTATTGTTTGGGTGGCGGAAAAAAGATTATTTCTAAATAAATTCTGAAACGAAGTTTCAGACTATCTGTTTTATCTTCGATAAAACCAGCGCGCACCTCCTATCTGGGGTGGGTGGTCGGGGGATGGCTGAGAGAGATTTTAGCTATTTTGTTTTACTTGTAATTTTAGGAGAATTAGAAATTTCGTTGAACTACTTGGAAAATCTAAATTAATTCCTATTACTATCCCTTAAAGATGGTATAGTAACCTTTATATATTTTAAAGTAATTTGTTAAGTATGAATGGTTTATTAAAAAAATTAGAGGAAAACCTTCAGCTTAAGAATTATTCAAAAGAAACTATCAAAGGATATCTCAATCATGTTAAAAAATACTTGGAATTTGTAGAAGACTGTGCTCCCACGTGACATATGTCACCCCCTAAAATAATAAACTAAAATCATAATATCTTTCATCTGGAGTTTTATTGCTTAAGCTTGTATGTGGTTTAAAATGATTGTATCTCA
>JAFCGC010000017.1 GCA_017608305.1 Candidatus Pacearchaeota archaeon | reverse complement strand
ATAAATATCACTTGTTAAATAATCTGCTCCAAAACCTTGTTCTATTTCTGTGTACTCTGTTGTCACTGTTACTTCACTTCTCACTATATCTAATTCAACTGGTTGAGTTGAGTAAACTATTTCTGCAAATTCTTTTCGTTTTAAGGTGTAAGTAAAAGGATTGTTTTTTGAAACACTTGCATTTATGTCTCGATATGAACTTGGTGGAGCAAACATTATCTCTGATTCATTTATTTCTGTTAAATTTGTGTCGTTGCTTAGAATTTCTGGAGGAGTTAGAGGAGATTCTTGATCTAGAATTTCTTCAGAGCCTGTTGATGAAGGCTCTTCTCCCACAGTAGGAACTATTTGCGCCTTGCTTATCCTTAATGTGAAATTTACTTCAGGATAAATTTCTTTTTCTCCTAAAATTCCATATCCTTGCCCATTTCCTGAAATGCTTGTTGAATCAAGATAAAAATCTCCTAAAGTAGTAGATTCTGAAACTAAATCACTTAAAAGATAATTACTTGGTGTTCCCACATTATCTATTAAAATATTTGTTGAAGTGGGCAGTAGCTCTCCGTGAAATAAGTTTAGTTGTAGATTCCCTGTTAAGGTTTCTCCTTCTTGATAATTATTGTTTAGAGTTAGAATAAAATTGTCTGCTGGAGCAAAAATTGGTTCTTTTGAATAGGACATAAGAAAAAATATACCGATTAATAATATTCCTAGTATTGCTATGAGCGGAATAATTTTCTTTAATAGAGATTTCTTTTTTTCTTTATTGATTCTTTTTTCACAATCATAAAGATGAGATCTATATATTTTTCCACATTTATTATAATAAAGAATCCATTGTTTTGGATGTTTTCCTTGAAATATTTTATTTATTTTTTCTTTATATTGATTTTTATTTAAAGGTCCATACTGATATTCGTTTTTTAGTTCTTGGTGTTTTTCTGCTATTTTTTTCTTTAGATCTTCTGTGTCTCTTATTCTTTCAATTACTTCTTTTCTTCTTTTTTCTAAAAAATCTGTTTTATCCATTTTGTAAAAAAGCAAGGTCTTCTTTGACAAATTCTGGGATGTGAAAGAGAGACCTTGCCAGAAAAATATTATTATGATACTTATTACTAATTACAAATTCTTTTCTCTCTTTCACTTTAACCCCAGAATACTTAATATGTGTATTTTATTCTTTATAAAGCTTTGCGTATATTAAGTATTATAATTACTTAATATGTGTATTTATGTTTAAGTTTTTTATAAAGAAATCTTTTTAAAGATGTAATCTTTAGAATATTATGCAAAAAGAGAGAGTTTATGTTTATGTTTTTGTAGTAGCTTTAGTTATATTTTTTCTTTCATTTGGGATATTTCAAGAAATAGAAGAAAGAGAAGGAATAAGATTTGCTCCAGGAGAGGAAAAAACAGGAGCTTCTAAATTATTAGAAACAGGTAATCTTGTTCTTTTAGGGGGGGCTGTTGCACTTTTAATAATTCTTTTGATTATCCATAAAAAATTATGACTAAATTATCTTATTTAGATAAGCTTCTTCATCTTCATTTAACTTTAGTTCTTTTTGTACTTTAGTATTTTTTAAAATATATTTGATAATTGGGAATTCATTCATTATTCTTTTTTGATTGACATGCACATATTTTCCATATTTTTCAGAGATTGATTTCTTTTTTGCTGTTTTTTGATTATTGAGCCATATTTTTAATATTCTTGTTGGTTTTTTGTAATTTGTGAATCCAGGCTTAATTTCTTTTTTTGAGGATGCAATTCCATAACTTAAAAAAATATTTTCATAAACTAAAAATCTCCAGTATTGCTGTTTATAGATTCTTCTCTTGAAAATATCTGTTTTGCTTAATAAATCATATGCTCTTGCAAGCTCTTCTCCTGAATATTCTGTTGGAATATTTTCTTCTATCCAAAGAATTATCTCATCTATTGACATATTTACAGAATCAAAAATTCTTAATAATGCATTCTCTGGTTTTGTTTTGAATATTTTTCTAAGTGCATTGAAAATATCTACTTCTTTGTTTCTTTCATCAAATTCCATAAAACTTTCTGCTTGTATTTTTGAAATAGTCTGTAAATCATTTATTGCTGCTCTTAAATCTCCTTTAGATCTTATTGAAATTTTTGTTAAGACCTCATTTTCCACAAATAATTTTTCTTTTCTGAGAATTTCTATTAAAGTGTTTTTTATTGTTTTATAATCAATTTCTTTTAATTGCACAAGCTCTGATTTTTTTCTTAGTAGACTCAGTTTTTTTTGCCAAATATCATTTGCAGTTATTATTACTGGATAAGGAGTGGCTTCTATTAACATTAATAATTCTGTTAATCCTCCCCGATCAACTGCTGAAATTCCATCAACCTCATCTACAAGAATTATTTTTCCTTTTTTTATTAGGGATTGTTGTTCAATTGCAGGTTTTAAAATTTCTTTTAGTTTTGCTTTGTTTCTGAGATCAGAAGCATTTAACTCAAATATTTCTTTGGATACTTCTTTTGACATAACATAAGCTAGAGTTGTTTTGCCTGTTCCTGGAGGCCCATGTAAAAGAAGTGCTTTTTTCTTTATTCTTGTTAATGCACTAAGATTAAATTCTTCAACAAAACTTTTTATTTTTGAAATGGCTTCTTCTTGCCCTTTGACTTCAACAAAACTTTTTGGCCTATATTTCTCAGTCCAAGTTTGTTCACTCATTTTTTTCTTTATCTGGAAAATAATCTGGTAGTGCCCCTATATATTGAGAATAATAACTTTCTTTTTTTCTGGCGTAATGTATAATGTCTTTAATTTTAGAAGATAATAAAATTTGATCTTCTCCTTTTTTCTTCCTTCTTTTTAGCTTGTGTTCATAATGTTTTAATAATTTTAATTGTTTTTCAGCTTCATATTGTTCTTCAAGAATATAATCTAATCCTTTTTTTGTTTTGCCTTCTAATTTCTTTTCTAAATCACATAATTTTTTTAATCTTTTATGGGCAATCATTATCTTTCCCATAGCATCAACTGAATTTTCCCAAGATCCAATACGTACCTCACGCCAATATTCAAAGAAATTCATTTTCCTAATCCTGCAAGTACAAAACTTGCTATGAGAGATTGTAGTTGGATAAAAGGATCTGATCCTTCCACAATTCTGAATTCAGTTTCACCTGTTTTTTCTGTTAATTTTACTTTTATATCTGGTTCTATTGGTAGGTTCCAGATTTCTTTTTGAATTGCTTTTATCACATCTTGCCCAGAAATACTTTCTTTTAACATAATATCTAAAAGTTTTTCTCTTGATTTTTGAAAATCTCCTGAGAGAGCATAATCTAAAACAACTTTGATATCTTTTGGTTTTGCACTAGAAATAACTGTAGAGATCAAATCAGGAGTTATTGATGGAGAAATAGATGCTGTTGCTTGTAAAATATTGATTGCTTTTCTACAATCTCCTTCACTTCCTTCATATAACATTTCCATTGCTTCAGGATTTATTCCTAATCCTTCTCCTTGGGCTATTTTTTCAAAAACCTTTTCAACATCTTTTTTTTCTAAAAGTTTAAATCTAAAAATTGCACATCGGGATTGAATTGGATCAATGATTTTGCTTGAATAATTACAAGATAGGATGAATCTGCAAGTGTTAGAATAGTTTTCCATTGTTCTTCTTAAGGCTTGTTGGGCTTCAGGAGTTAGGGCGTCGGCTTCATCTAGAAAAATTACTTTGAAATCTACATTTCCGATTGATTTTGTTCTTGCAAAACTTTTTACTTTTTCTCTAACCACATTGATTCCTCTTTCATCAGAAGCATTTAATTCTAGGTAATTCTCTTTCCAGTTTTGTTTGAATAGTTCTTTTACAATGATTAGTGCTAGAGTTGATTTTCCTGTTCCTGGAGGCCCTGCAAATAATAAATGAGGGATATTTAGAGAATTTGTTAGAGATTGAACTCTTTCTATGATATTATGTTGTCCGACAAGGTCAGGAAAAGTAGATGGCCTATATTTCTCTGTCCAGATTCCACTTGAATTTGCCATTATATATTAGAATTGAATTTGCTTATAAATATTATTATTGTGAAAGTGTAGAATTAGAATTATTTACTTCTAGCACGTCTGAGCTTACGCTTTGATTTTTCTTTTCTTAGCTTTTTACGTTGCCATTTCCAACGCATTTGCCATCGCTTTTTCCATCTTCTACTAGAACGTTTCATGAAAAAGGAAAAATGTAATTAGTTTATAAATATTTTGGGTGAGATTTTTGATACATAAATCTTTAAAAAATAATTTTCATTGTAGAATTCATGAAGAATTATCAAAAAAATCTATTAGTTTTTGAATTCACAAAACAGATTAGTGCTAAAGAAGCTTTTAATTTTTACGAAGAATATAATTCTAATAGTGTTAGAATTGTTGGGGGGAATCCTCATTTTGAAGATCTTCATACATATCTTGATAATAATATTAAAGAACTTGGATTAAAAAAAGCATTAGAGAATCCTGTTCAGGGATGGACTCCTATCTATTTCGAGAAACCCCATTTCTTGGGCAAAACTTCTCGACAGGACACCTTGAGCACCAAGGAGAAATAGGCTGGCAGATTTCTTTTCCAAACTGAATAAAAACAGAATTAAATTCTTTCCAATATTTTTTAGGAATAATTTCATGTAAAATAGGTTCTGTTTTTTCAGCTGTTTTTGTATTTACCCATTCTAGTCTATTTGAAACCCTATGAACATTTACATCTACAGGAATTACATTTTGATTAAATGCAAAAGCTAACACAACATTAGCTGTTTTTGGGCCTACCCCCTTAATAGATAATAATTCTTCTCGAGTAGCTGGCACCTTGGAATTAAATCTCCCCATAATTTCACCAGTTACATGTTTTAAAGTTGCAGCTTTCTTTTTGTAGTGTCCTGAGCTAAATATTAGTTTCTCTAGTTTTCTTATTGGTAGTTTGATAATTTTTTCTGGTGTATCTGCAACTTTAAACAACTTATCAGAAACTTTTTCAGTATTTTCATCTCTTGTTCTAAGAGATATTAAGCAAGCAATTAAGACTTTAAATGGATCTGGTTTAGAACGCATACGATTGAGAGTTGTTCTACTTTTTTTGTATTTTTTAAAGAGGATTTTTAGGGTTTGGGGAATTGTTTTGTTCATCTTCTTATCTAGAGAAAAAACTTTTTAATTCTTTTTAGCAAAGATTCTGGTTATTATTATTATCCCAATAACAGCAATAATAGTCACTATCAAAGCTTCTATTATTTTTCCACCAATTGGGCTTGCACTAGTTATTGTTGCGACCCACTCTGTTATTACATCTTTCCAGACCAAAGCTATTACAAAACCAAAAGCAGCAACAATTGCAGTATTTGTGGCTTTTTTCATTTCTTGCTTAAAGTTCTGACCTGATGCCTTTGCTTTTAGTTTTATGATTTCTCTTTTTGTCAAAGGTTTAGGTTTTTGTTTTCTTGGCATTTTATTGGTTTTGTCTAATCTTTTTTAAAAAGATTATTGGCATTTTTATCTTCTATATTTTTGAAAATTTCATCTGTTTTGATAAGTCTTTGAATATCTTCTACGCACTTTGGATTTACTAAAGTCATTAATCCTTTTAGTTCTTCATTTGTTAAAATATTTTTAAGAATCCTTCTCATTATTTTTCCACTTCTAGTTTTTGGGAGTGCATGAACAAAAAATATTTTTGAAGGTCGTGATGTTGGGCCAAGATGTTTATCTACATGACTTTTGAGAGATTTTTCAAGTTTTTCAGATGGTTTTCCTTTTTCTAGCACTACAAAAGCAATAGGGGTTTCTCCTTTTATTTTATCTGGAATAGGAACAACTGCAGATTCATTAACTAAATTATGGTCATTTATTGTATTTTCTAATTCTGCTGTTGCTAGTCTATGGCCTGCAACTTTCATAACATCATCTGTTCTTCCTGTGACCCTAATTAAACCTGATTTTAAAATAGCCCCATCACTTGTGTCATATTTTGTTTTGAACTTTTTCCAATAAGTCTCGACATATTTTTTATGATTTTTCCATACTCCATGTAACATTCCTGGTGCAAAAGGACTTACTTGGGTTAAAAATCCTTTGTTTGTTTTTTTACCTTTTTTATCTACAATAGCATGACGAGTTCCAGGAAAGCTTAATCCGGCAATTGTAGGAACAAAAGGACCTATTCCTGGGAGCACATTAATCAAAGTTCCTCCTGTTTCTGTTTGCCACCAAGTATCAATTATTGGACAGCGAGATTTTCCTATTTTTTTAAAATACCAATTCCAAGCATCAATATCAATTGGTTCTCCAACTGTTCCAAGAATTTTTAGAGACTTTAGTTTATGCTTATTTACATATTTGTTTCCAAATTTCATAAACATTCTAATGGCTGTTGGAGCAGTATAAAAAACACTTACTTTATATTTGTCAATTATTTTCCACCATCTATCTTGTTTTGGAAAATCTGGTGTTCCTTCATAAATCAAGCTTGTTGTTCCATTTAATAGTGGGCCATAAATTGCATATGTGTGTCCTGTTATCCATCCAATATCTGCAGTGCACCACATTATATCTTGGTCATGCAAATTAAAATTCCATTTTGCTGTGTAATAAGCTTGAACAGCATAACCTCCTGTGTCGTGAACAATTCCCTTTGGTTTTCCTGTTGTTCCAGAAGTATAAAGTATGAACATAGGATCTTCTGAATTCATTCTTTCAGGTTTACAATATAAATCAACTTTTTCTAATTCTTTATTGAATGAAAGAAATTTTCCAAAATAAGTTTTGTTTTTTGATAATCTATTGACTACTAATACTTTTTTTATTCCTGATTTTCTAAGTGCTTTTTTAGCTTTTTTTAAGAGATTTTCTTTTTTCCCTCTTCTATAGTATCCATCTGCTGTTATTAGGACTTTGGCTTTACAATCTTGGATTCTTGCTTTTAGTGCATCTGGGGCAAAAGCAGAAAACACAACAGAATGAATTGCGCCTATTCTTGTGCAAGCTAACATAGCTATTGCCGCTTCAGGAATAAGGGGTAAATAAATTGAAACTGCATCTCCTTTTTTGACTCCTAATTTTTTCAAGAGATTTGCACATTTGTTGACTTTGTCATAGAGTTCTTTATAAGTTAATATTGTTGGTTTTTCTTTTATTGGTTCAGGAACCCAGATTAATGCAGGTTTTTCACTTCTTCCTAAATGTCTGTCTAAGGCATTAACACAAAAATTTAATTTAGCTCCTTTAAACCACCAGAAATAAGGAAGTTTTTCAATATAGGTCTTTTTTTCATCCCATAATTCTTCCCACATGATTCCTTTTTTAGCAAGTTCTGACCAAAACTTCACAGGATTTTTATTTGCTTGTTTATAGATTTTTTTATCATTTACCCAAGCAATTTCTTTCATGGCTTTAGATGGCCAATACTTTCCTGATTTTTTTGTGATGTATTTTGTCATTTTATTTTTCTTGCTTTAATTACTAAAAAAGAAGGTCTTTTTTGAGTTCTATCATACGTGCTTTTTTTTAATTTTTTTACTATTTTTGGAGCCACTGGCTCAAGAATTCTTTCAATTACAAAACCAGAATCATTTAATGTGTTAATAATCATTTCAAATGTGTGGTGATAAGCTATCATTTTCATTTTTTCATTAAGAGTCCAATTATATTTTTTATTATGAAAATATGGTTTGAGTAAACTTCCTTTAATTTTTTTTATTCCTAGTTTACTTGATACTTCCATTACTGGATGATGCATCGAAAAAACAAATAAGCCCTTTTTATTTAGGATCCTTGAGGTTTCTTTGAATAATGGTCTTAAATCTTTAAAGTAATGGACCATTAGACTACTCACAATCAGATCAAATTCTTTATTTTTATAGCGGGTTTTTTTAGCATCTCCTACTACAAAATCTGCTTTTGGATTTTCTTTTTTGGCAATTTCTATTAATCCTTCAGAGAGATCAATTCCTTTGACTTTTTTTGCCCCTAAACAATATAATTTTTTAACAAAAGGTCCAGAACCACATCCCAAGTCTAAAACTTTTTTTAATTTAATATCTTTTTTAATTAGAGAAACCATTGCTGGTTTTTCTATATATTTATGCCAAATATTATCTTTACTTTTTATTTTTTTATGATAACTTTTAGCGTGTTTATTATATACTTTTTTGGTATGTTGTGTGTCTGTCATTTCATCCAATATTTTTCATCTTTAATTCCTTTTTTCCAGAGCATCATTGTATATCCTGTGTTATCAATATCTTCTGGCTTTACCCCTAATTCTTCAAGAGTTCTTCTTATTTTTCTTTTTGCCTTATCCATATCCTTAGGTTGGCAGAGATATTCTATTTCCATAAAGTATCCAAGATGTTTTATGTGATTAATTTCAATTATAATTTTTTTATCTTTTTTATGAACATAAGATTCAGAAGTTTTTCTTTTTTTCATCCATTGTTCAAAACCCAAATCCTTGAAAAGTGCAATTAAATCTTGAACATGAGATTTATTTTTTAATGTAAATTCAAATTCTTGTTTAACAATAATGTCTTTGTCCCAATATTGGGTTAACCATTTTTTGAAATTAACTTCAAATTTTCCTGGTTTTTGCCTGATACGAAATGCTTTTTTTGGATAACCATGTTTTCTAAATCTTCTTTTTAATGCAAAATAATCATCTCCTCTTTTTTCTCTTTTAATGAATTTCCCAATTCTTTTTACTTTTTTTCTAAAAAAATTCACGTTTTTAATACGAACTTTTGTTTCAACTTCTAACCAAACCACTTTTATTTCACCTTCTTATATAAGAAAGAATAGACTTGATTTTATAAATTTAATCACTAAACTTAAAGTTCAGATCTAGAATAACGCCTTTAGGATGATCACGTTTGAGCGTTCTAGTAGGGTAAAACCTGAAGGGTTTTACGCCTCTGCCGAGATTTGGGCCTCACGACAATACTAAAGCTCGACCTGAATCTCAAAATCAAAGATTTTAGAATTCAAACTAAAGTTCAAATCTCAAAAATTTTTACGCCTCTGCCGAGATTTGAACTCGGGTCACCGCCGTTCCCTAAAACAAAGAGAAGGTTGTATTGAGATACATAGACCTTTTCTTTCATCAAGACCAGATCACCCCTCTTCGTTGTTGACATATAATTGAATCAGAAATTCATTGAATTTCTTCAACAAACGCCAACAAGTTGTTATTTGAGAAAGGACTCCTCCATTTGAGTTTGGAAATCCTTAACCCAAACATCGACTCACATCATTCTTTGAGAGGGCGGCATTCTTGGCCACTGAACTACAGAGGCGTCTACCTACGTTAAGAAAAATTGTTTTATAAATTTTTGTAGGTTTATTTTACAAGAAATACTGTGTCCTTAGGTCTGACTTTTTCAGTAACTTTTATTCCAATGTGGTCTCCTTTTTTTGCTTTTTCAACTGATTTTCTTTCTATTTGTATTTCTTTGATATCTGTTTCAAAGTCAGTTGTGTGTCCTTTTATATGCACTTTATCTCCTTTTTTTAAAGTGCCTGTAAGTTTTATAGCAGCTACACCCACATGGCTAAAAAAGCTAGAAACCTTTCCAATTTCTTTTTCTCCCATTAAAAAACAATGTATAAAGGATATTTAAATTTAGTGATTTAGGAATATCTTAGTAAATAACCATCTGATTTTTTGTTAGTAAGGTTTTTATAATGTTTTTGATTCAATTCTTTATGACAGGGATTATAGGTCTTCCAGAACATCGTGAATTAGCTAAGTTAATAAAACGCCACCGTGTTCCCCTTAGATATTTATTATGGAGTATAACTTTTATCTCATTGATTTTAGGAGTAATATTATTAATTAAAAATTCATTTGCTTTTGCTCCAGCATATCTTTTTCTAACAGTGGGGGTTCTTTCATTAATTCATATGATTATGATAAAAACTAAAAAACAAGGAATCTATGAAGAAAAATATAGTAAATAAGGAATATTAAATTTGACTAAATAATCATCTGGTTGTTTATTCTTAAGAACAAGTGGGATTTTCTATTTGAGAAATTATTGAATATGAAATTTGTCACAACGTGAAGTCGTGAGATTTATAAGTTGTTAATAGATTAATTAGGAGTTATTTTAACTTCTAAACTTCTCGGTTTTCCTAAATTTGTCCATTCTTTAAATGTTAAATTGATCTTACCTTCTTCAATTACAATTTGGTCCACAATTCCTTTCCCAAGAACCTTATCTTCA
>JAFCGC010000005.1 GCA_017608305.1 Candidatus Pacearchaeota archaeon | reverse complement strand
TTCTATAGGGGCTGAACTTTCTAACCCACTTCCAACATCTCCAGGACCACTAACTTCTTTTGCTTCTCTTTCAATCACATTTGTATTTTTTTCACACTCATATCTAGCACCATTCTTTTTACAAACATGCCCTGGAATACAACCACACTTATCACATCTATAATTCACAAGTTCTCCATCCCAACAATAATCATAACCAGAACATTTTCCAGTTGGTGTTCCATCAATGCAAAGAGGACAAGAACCTAAATCACTACTCACACTTCCACTTGCCATAGAACCAATTTTTGTAATATCACTTATGTCTATTTTTCCACTAAAATCAACATCTGCACAACAAATATCTTCAGGAAGATTATTGTTTATATAAAGTGCGTCAGAAAGATCACTAACATCTTTTTCTGTAATAAGCCCATCGTTGTTTATGTCCCCTATTTTTTGATTTGGAAGGCATTTTAGTTCAATTTGCGCTTCATTGCAGTTGTAGCATCCTGTGTGTTGGGGGTCATGAAGATACATCGGCCATTCCATTGTTGATTCATTATAGTGTATATCAAGATTCCAAACATATACAAAAGTATCATAAGAGGCAGCAGAAATTTGTAAAATATTTGTTTTATCTAAAAAAGATAAAGTAGGTGATCTGTAAACAGATCCTTTTGTATCTAAAGGAAATTTTTCGACTAGGGATCCGTTATAATTAAAAGCAAAGACATCTCCATCATCAACACTAATCCCTCCTATGATAACATCTGGATTTCCATCCCCATCAACGTCGCCTATTGAAGGAGAATCGGAAAATCTACCAATATTTATAGGCCACCCTACTACGTTTTTCCCTTTATAATCAATTAGATAAATTTTTTTATCACCCCAAGATCCTATTGCAACTTCTAAAAAATTATCTCCATTTAAATCCCCCAGTGCAGGAGAACCATAAAAACGTGCACCATAACTCCAAAAAGGCCAACCTTCTTTAATACTTCCATCATAATTAAACACATAAACTCCCCCATTAGAATAATAAATATTTCCTACTACAATATCAATGAAACCATCATTGTCTATATCTCCTAAAGAGGGGGAACCCCAAATGGCCCCCAAAGTTTGTACAGGCCAACCCTCTATTAAGGTTCCATCATTATTAAATGCATAAACATTACGTCCGAAATCTGTGACAATTAAATCTCTTAAACCATCATTATTTATGTCTCCAACAGATATAGAAGACATTACTCCTTTTTCAGTAAATTGTGGCCACCCCCTCACTTGAGATCCGTTTGAATGAAAAACATTAACTGCTCCAGGAAGCATACTCATTCCAGGGCACAAAACTCCAATAATAATTTCGTAGGACCCATCATTATCAAGGTCTGCTAAGGTTGGATCTGATTTCATATCCACCTTTGGTAATCCATCAACAATACTAATGCACTCTGGAGGAGAAATTAAACTTACAGGCCAACCTTCAAGAGGGGTCTCATCGAAATTTACAATTATTAGTGACCCTTCTCCGTGAGGCTCTTCTATAAATACAATTTCATCTTCAGGGTCATCATCAAGATTACCTATAGCCGGGGTTCCCTGAGTATAGTCATAAGGTAAATCTATGGGCCAACCTTCAAGTAATGAGCCATTTGGATACCAAGAATAAACTTTGCTACCTGGGCTTTGGGTTAAGGTTATTAGTTGGGGTTCACTTCCCTTAAGATGCCCTACATTAACTGAAGAATCCTTTACTAATCCATTAGTTTGTTGGGGCCAACCTGGCCTACAAACTAGATCACGATCCATTTCTTTATCCACCTCAGTTAAAGTATTTGCATCTATATTAATAACAATATATTCCTCTAAATAGCACATTTTTATTACTTTCACTTCCCTCTCCCCAGAAATTAACTCAAATTGTAAAGGAGTTTGTCCTCTATAAATCCAATTTCCAGAAATTAAGTCCTTAACATAAACTTCTGCTCCTGCAGGTATAGAATTCACAATTAAAGTTCCTAAAGATTGATTTGATTCTCCACAACCTTCAAAAATAGTTTCATCAGAATCATCACAATCATAAATAAAATTATCACAAACAGGACAGCCTGTTAAAGGTTTATCTCCTAACCCCCAATAACAATAGCCATCATTATCTTCATCAACGCAATTTTTATTAATTTCTTCTGGAGGATTTGGTTGAGTAACAGCATAAGCAAACCAAGAATCAATAGCTGAATCTCCAACAGCAATTCTAAAATAACCATTTTCTCCCCAATCTTCTCCCCAAGAATTTTTCACAATCCAATAATCTATTCCATCATAACTTCCAAAACCAACTATTGTAACAGCATGATAACCTACTAAATAATCAGTTGTATGAGCATATATCCCCCTTTCATAATCAAAAAAATCATCATAAACTTCCATACCTACTTCAACAGGACCATAACCAATTATCGCTTTTTTTATGTCTTCTACTGTTAAAAGAACATTTACATATCCTAAAGTTTTCCAAGCTTCTCCTTGCCAATTTAAGCATTTATTTGAGCAATCACTATTTGTTGCAGTATAAGGAAAACATTCTTCTGTTGCAATTCCTGTATTTTGATAATAATTAAAAAATAGATTTTCTATCTCTGAGGAAGATGCACCTTCACAACCTTCTCCATGAAAACAAGAAATTAAATCTTGTTCTGATAAATCTAAGTCAATATTTGGATTATTATAGTAGACATTAACATGTCCTTCTAATGCTGCAACTGCTGCAAAAGCCCAACAACCTCCACAACTTGATTGATCCCTAATTGGGGTTACATAATCTTTTCCATGATAATCTCTCCAATCAAAAAAATCAGGAAGTTCTTCAAAACTTTTATCGAGAGAATGTGTTGCTTTTGCATTTTTTAATTTTTCTAGATCTGCTTCAGTAGGGATTAATCCTAGTCTATCTCCCATTTCTTCATAAGGCAAATCAGATAAGCTAGTTTCTCCAGCAACCCACAAAGCACCTTCTTTCTTAATTTTGGAATTCAACTCCTCAAGGGTCAGTTCCTCATCAAATACTTCGGATCCTATTAGAGGAGCATTATATATTTCACAAACTCCCCCTTCATCAACTACTCCACCACAATCATTATCTACGCCATCGCAAACTTCTGCTGATGGAATGCATTTTAAACCAAAACTCCTCTCACCTACACTTTCCAAAATAGGTGACAAAAAAATCTCCCCTTCAGAAATATTTTCAGAAATTTCAGATAATGAAAAATTAAAAAACAAAATTCCAAGAACCACTAAAACTAATAAAGGTTTAATATATTCTTCGCCTCTTTTCATAAAGTTGAAAACAAATAAAACTTTTTAAACATTTATAAGTTCCAACATAAATGCCCCTCTTAAATATCTTCCCAAAAAAAAGAACAAGAATAATAAAACAATCAAAAAATTCAAAAATAAAAGTAATAGTAGACTATAGAGAGAAAAATTCCCTAGTTCCATCAAGTTTAATCAATCTTGGTCTTGAAGTAGAATTTAGAGAATTAAAAGTAGCAGATTATATTATAAGAAACATTGCAATTGAAAGAAAAACAATTTCAGACTTTCATTCTTCTATGATAAATAAAAGATTATTAAATCAACTCGAAGACTTAAAACAATATCAAAACCCTTTATTGATAATTGAAGGAATTGATTCTCAAGAATTATATAATGATGAAGAAATTAATGGAATAAATCCAAATGCAATAAGAGGTTTTTTATTATCAATAACTCTAAAACATAAAATTCCAATTATATTTACAAAAGATTCAAAAGATACTGCAAGATATATCCAAGTTATATCTAAGAAAAAAGAAAAAGAAATTTCCCTTAAACCCAAGAAAAGATCATTAAACAAAAAAGAACAACTTCAATTCATAATTGAGGGTTTTCCCGGAATTGGACCTCTAACTGCAAAAAAATTATTAAAAGAATTTAAAACAATAAAAAATATCCTTAACTGCAGTTTAGAAGATTTACAAAAACTAATTGGTAAAAAAGCAGAAATATTTAGATTGCTCGAAGATAAATATTAAATTAAAAAGGTTTATTTTTTAAATTAAAAGGCTCACCATATTTTTCATGATAAGAACCTAATTTTTCATCAATTCTCTGTATTTTGGGATCATCTTCTTTTTTAGGAAAAGCAAAATAATGTGTAGAAAGAGTTAGTTTCTCAAGAAAGACCCAATCCTCAAGTTTTTTCTTATTTTCTAATTTGTCCATTAAAATATAAAAAATTCCCTAGAATATATAAAACTTCATGACTACTTAAGAGAGTAAACTCCAATATCCTCATAAACAGGACCTTCTGGTTTTAATTCAGATTTTTTTAATTTAAACTCACTAACTGAAAATTTTAATTCAGAAAATTTTATTTTATTAATTTTTTCAAGAAACTCCTCTCTTCTACCTTTAATTCCTTTAACTCCTTTAACTCGTGCAATTGTTAAATGACTCATAAATCTTTTTTCTTTTTCAAAAAAATCTGAAAGGTTTTCATCTATTTGTTTTTGCAATTGCCCACAACCACCTATATGTAACCAAACAATTCTTATAAAACTCTCAGAAAAAACACCAAGAGAATCAATCTTCACCTCAAAGTTTTGAAAATTAATTTCTTTTAGTTTTTCTTTTATTTGGTGAATCTTTTCTTCACTTATTTCTCCTAAAAACTTTAAAGTCAAATGCAAATTTTCTAATTCTGTTTTCTTTCCAAAAAATTCAGGTAATTGTTCTTGAATTTTTTTTATTTCCTTTTGCACTTCTTGTGGAATATCAATTGAAATAAAAGTCCTCATATTAATTCACTCAAAATCTTTGCACCTAATTTAGTTGTTAGATCTTTAAAATTCTTATCTTTTTCAACATTAATCTCAACTATATCAACAGCTCTTAGGGTTTTAATTTTATTTATTCTTTGAACTAAATAAATAAGTTGTCTACTTGTTAATCCCCCAGACTCTAAATATCCTGTTGCAGGAGCAAAAACAGGGTCAAGAATGTCAATGTCTAAGGAAACATAAAGTTCTTTACCATTAGCAAACTCCATTATTGTATCACAAGCATTTTCAATATCTAAAAGAATTTCATTAATTCCTAAAATCCTAATTTTTTGTTCTTTAATGAAATCTAATTCTTTTGAACCAGAATTTCTAACTCCTACTAACAAAATATTTTCTTTAGGAAAACCATCTTCAATTAATGCCCTTAACCATTCTTCATGAGTTGGAAAATTTTTATCAACAGGTTGCGTGAGATCAGGATGTGCATCAAACACAATTAAACAAGGAGCTTTTCCATTGGTTTCACAAAAATCTAAAAAACCACGAGTCAAAGAATAACTTACAGAATGATCTCCCCCTAAAAAAATCACCCTGGGTTTTGTTTCAAACCCCTTAAAAGCATTTTTATAAATCAAATTATTAGTTAATTCTAAATTAGAGTTGTCTAAATGGATTTCTTCTAAATCTAATTTATTAATTTCAATTTTTTTTCCAGCCTCATTAATATAAATTTCCTTAAGAAATTTTAAAATAGCATTTCCTGCTAATTCACAACCCTTGGTTTTTCCAAGTCCGTTAATTCCTGGAACTTTTATGATTTGCATGATTCTGCAAATAAAAAACTATTTAAATTGCTTTCTATATATAATAACAACTAAAAGGAGGTAAAAAATGGTAAAAAGAGGTAGTTCAAAATTTTTAAATTTCATCATATGGCTAACCGGAATCCTAGTATCTTTAGCAGTTGGTTTTGGGATGATCGGAGGAACACTAACCCTACCAAGCTGGTTAGGAGGAAGTATAGTCGCAATGGTCGCAGGATGGATTGTAGTCATCACAACAGCATTAAGTGCAATATTGACTTTGCTTAAGATGTAAATTTACTTTTTTACTTTTTTATTTTATTTCTTGTTTTCTAGAAAATAATCAATAGAGACTTTTTTTAATATAAATTTTTTAGAATATAATTTCAGAAAAGAACTAATTTAAGGTCCAGAACCGCCCCCACCAGAAGATCTTCCTCCACCACTAGAAGAAGAGGGACCCTCTACTCCTAAAAAATTAGAAATACACTTATTATACTCATCGTCGCTAAAAGGGTTAAATATCTTGCATACAAACTTAACTGCTACTCTCTTAAAAGCACTTGCTTCTTGGAGCAAGGTTGTTAATTCAATACATTCTCCACTTGAACAAACATTACTCTCACACTCATAATTATTCTGGCAAGTTGCCCAATTTCCTAGACTGTCTACTGTTTTTTGGACTTTAAATTTACCATTAATATCACAATAAGCATTAAAGGTAATATATTCTTTTCCCATGTAACTATACTTAATAGTCACATCAATATAACTCTCTCCATCAGGCTTATAGGTAATAGAATCAACATACATGACAAGATCGATCATATCCTCAAAAAATCCAGGAACATCTAATTCAACTTTTGCTCCGGGAACAAGAATAAACTCATATGCATTTCCTTCTTTATCATATAATGTTAAAATTGCTTTTTCTGCTGACTCAATAACCAAAGAAACCTCTCCTTCATCATCAAACTCTTCTAAAATTTCAGATTCTTCATATTCTATTAGTTTCTCAACAAAATCTTCTGTTTGTTGTTCAAACCGAAAACCATATGGGATACACCTATTATCAGACCATTTACTTCCAAACCATTTTGGGACCATGCAACCAGAACAAATTCCGGGTGTACAACCTTTCATCATTTCTCTTTTATTATCACAACAACGATCTTCACAAATTTTAGTTTGAGAACCATGAGGAGGACAAATAACAGGTTCTGTTCTGCAATTCCAACAAGCAGAACAAGTATCAAGAGGGACATCAGAACCACACAAACCTAAATCTTGTCTAATTAAATCATAAAGAGGAAAATCTATAGAAAAAGCTTCCCCAGAAAGATATTTTCTTTCATTATCTATGAGAGACTCTAAAAATTCACCTAACCTTTCTTGAGATAATTTTTGCATTTCTTCATCACTCAAATATCTTCCTTTATGAAGATAAAGCTGAACAAGTATGTTTTCATTTGTCCAAAAAACTTGTTTATTATCACTAGAATATTGCCTTAAATCAGAATCAGCTCGAAAAATTTCCCAATTACAAATATATATTTTTTGTACTCTTCCCTCCTCATCTTTATGATTTGTTGCCCTACAATCATCAAGAAATCTTCTTTCCTTAAACCAAGACAGAGCATTTACTTCTTTATCATCAAAAACAGTAATACCATAATCAATAAAATAATTCTCATCATTAGAATGTCCATTCCAAGAAGCATGATAGTCTGTCGCCTCTTTTTCTTTTCCATCAATATAATAAACATTTCTATAAGAATTTGTCCACTGCTCATATGAATTAAAATTAATTCCTGCAAGAGTAAAATCTGTTGGATTTTTTACTTTTTCAATAAGACCATAACAAACTCCTCCTTCCCCATAAAAACCATCCAAATAAACATGCCCAATAAATTCATCGTTACTCTCAGTCAAACCTTCAAATCTTAATCTTAATGCATTAAAAAAAGGCAAATAAAGACTTCTTTCTTCAGTAATAAATGATTCATCGTCCACTCTCCATTCAATAGATATTTTATCTAGTTCTCCAACAGAATTGACTTTTACCCAACCCTTTAAATCAACAAACTCACTATTTATATTGAGGTTCTGATCATTTTTTATTTCTATTACTTCACTACCTATAACAAATTTCACACTTCTATAATCATTCGCAATATCACTACTGCTAATTTTTTCAATACCAATACGGCTCCCATCACTCAACTTATAAGTACTTCCTTCTCCCATCTTATTAATTAATTCTCCATTTATATCTAATTTTACAGACGATGAATCAATAAAATTAATAAACACATCATAGCTTTTCCCCCCAACACTGATTGTAACTGTTTCCCCTTCTTGAACACTAGCAGAAGTAGCAGAACCAAACAAAACAAGTTCAGAATCATAAGGAGAACTAGTTTTTGCATCAAGAATATAATAATTTTTTCCAAGAAAATAAATAAAATTAGATTTTAATTTATCCAAAGGAACATCTAAACCAAAATCTAAAGTGTAATTAAGAACAAAATCATTACTTCGCAAATGAAAACCAATTGTTTCCTCTTTATCATTATAATCAGAATCGCTAAATTCTGTTAAAATCAAGTCCCCTATTTTAATTGATTGAAAATATTTATAAGAACTTACAGAAGAATCAATTAAAAAATTTGGAAACTCACTATCTGTAATATCGTGGGCAATAACATCTCGAAGACTTTCTCCAATATTTAACTTATTTGAAGCTTTTTCAAATTTAAAGGTATCAACTCCAGAACCTGCAAGACATTCCCCATTAGCACATCCATGCTCACAAATCTTACATCCTCCACTTCCACCAATTTCCTTACACACCCCCCTATCACAATTATAATAAATAGATTCAGTGCAAGCATTACCTCCTGAACAATAATTTCTTGAATCAGAAGGACAATCAGAATCAACAGAACACTCTGGTGTTATCTCACACAAAATATTCTTGTCTGCATTCTCATTATTTAATGTGCAACCATTATTCCCACTTTCCACACAACCCTGATATTCTCCTGTAAACTTATTAAAACAAGCAAGATCATACCCTTCATCTCTACAAAGAACAAAATAATTTTTTGGAGCCGAACCATATTCTGTATTTAATTCTTCACAAGTAGTTGGCACACAAGCACCATCTTTACAACCATATTTACATTCAAAATCATTCATTTGACACATTAATCCCTTACTCCTATCCTCGCAATTAATTTCTCTTAACCACCCATCATGATCTCCCCCAATTATACACCCATCATTCATTGTACCATCAAAATCAACACAAGTTGCTTTTGTAAAATAATCTAATCCATCATCAGAATCAACACAAGTATTTTCTTCACCAATTAATTGAACTAAAACAGAAATATCACTTATATCAATCTCCCCATCATCATTAATGTCTCCTGCTTCTAAAGGATTTGGGGCAGGACCATCCATATATAAATAATCTCTAAGAAAATTTAAATCAATTATATTAATATTCCCATCTCCATTTACATCTCCTTTTCCAGGAGAAAAACTAGGACCAGATTTAAAAAAATCATTAAACCAACCAGCAGAAATAAATCCCAAACATAAAATACCAACTAATAACAAAACAAAAATAATTCTCACCTCTTTCCCCATAATATTAATTAGAAAAAACTAATTTATAAATATTTCTTTAATCAGGCTTTAGTTGTCTTTATTCAACACAAGTTCCTTGTTCACAAGAACCAGGACATTTCATATCTTTTATTTTAAAATCATTTCCCAAACAATGCATTTCAAAAAGAGTTCCAATCTCCCAAACAGAATCAGAAACACAATAGTCAGTAGAATAATGAATTTCTCCATCCCCAACTCCCCAAGCAACAGTTGATTTTGTAAAATAATCTAAACCCCCATCATCATCATAACAAAAAGCAGTATCAAAAGAAATCCCTTCTAAAGAAGGAAGAATTTCTTCAGGAGAATATAAAATTTTTTCTCTAATATTTAAATAAATTAAAAAAGCAGTAGTAAAGACTATCAAGAAAATAGCAACACCAATTAAAGCTTCTTTTTTATCCATATTTCATTTACAAGACAGAACTTTATAAATATTAATATTTTTTTAAACAAAAATATGCCTAATTCTAGCCCAAATACTTAACTGACCTTTTCTCTTTTTATAGTCATATTCTGCATTTTTTACATATTTCGTAGCAGCCTTATAGGCTTTTGGATCAGGACTAAGAGAAGGGCTTGCTCCAACATCAGGAGTAGAACCAGTTTCATTAAAAATAAGTGGTTCTAAACAATTTAAAGCAGGACCATTCATATAAAGATATTGAATAAGATAGGTCACATCACTCATATCAACATAACCTTGCCCATTAACATTTGCAGACCACATTGAAGCAGGTTCAGGTCCATCTCTATACAAATATGAAATTAAATATGTTACATCAGAGATGTCTGGATCTGGATTTTCATTATTATTTATATCTCCGCAATAAACTGTCGGCTTTTCTTCAACATCAACTAAAAAAACCGCGTGGTTATCCTCCAAATTAAGGTCCTGAAATCCTCCACCAATCCCCTCTCCAAAATATGCTCTATCAATTATCCAAGTCCCAGGAGAATAAAAAGTTTTTGAAAAGTTAAATTCAAAAGTATTATTTCCAGGAAGATAATTAAGATAAACAGGGGGACTAATAGCAAATCCTCCTCCACCCGAAGAACTACCTCCTTCAATATGTTCACTCGTACTTCCTGAAGTAATAATTAAGTCAACATTTCCATAATTTTCCATAATCATTGTAAATTTAAAAGGTTCACCTATAAGAGCACGGGTAGGAGTAACCATAAAAGAACTAGCTCTAAGATGAATAACTTTAGTGTCACAAGCACCATAAAAACAACTATTAGTACAGCTATACTGTACATATGCAGGATTCTTATCATTATTACAAAAAGATTCTGATAATTTTGTACTATTCACACAAAAATCTTCTATTGTTTCCCATCCCTGCTTACTTACACTTCCTTTAACATAATAATTTAAACCCCCATCACTGTCTGTGCAAGTATCATTACTCCCTGGATCAGAATTACAAATCCCAGATCCAGAACAACCATATTCACAAGGATGACATCCTCCACTTCCTCCAACTTCATTACATTCTCCATCATCACAATTATAATAAATAGTTTCAGTGCAAGCATTACCTCCTGAACAATAATTTCTTGAATAAGGTTCACAATCATCATCTACACTACATTGAGATTCATTATTTCCAGGATCAGAATTACAAACCCCAGGACTAGTACATCCATAAGTACAAGTAATACAACCTGCACTTACTGAAGATTCAACACACTGGCCACCATAACAAATATAAGAAGTAGTTTCAGAACAAGCATCACTTCCTGAACAATAATGAGCTGTATCAGAAGGGCATTCAAAATCTGCTGTGCATTCTGTTTCATTTGTCTCATTATTTCCAGGATCTTCATTACAAACTCCTGGACCAGAACAACCATAAGCACAAGGATGACATCCTCCACTTCCACCAGATTCTACACATTCTCCACTTACACAAGCATAATAAGTATTTTCATGACAAGAACTATCCCCTGAACAATAATTTCTTGAATCAGAAGGACAATCAGAATTATAATAACAACTCACATTAGTATTATTTCCAGAGAGAATTGTAGGTGTTGTAACCCCCTCAACACTTGTTGTCCTAAAATCTTTAGGAGCATAACCTACTTGTTTTTTTCCAAAAAGATCACCAGCCCAATCAAATAATCCAGCAGAAATAAATCCTAAACATAAAATACTAATTAATGCAAAAACAAAAATAATCCTCACCTCTTTCCCCATAATATTAATTAGAAAAAACTAATTTATAAATATTTCCTTAATAAGGTACAAGAGCAAAAAAACTATATTTTTTTATTTTTGCCAAATCTTTAACATCTTTTAATTTAACTGCCCTAATCTCTTTTTCATATTCATAAAATTTTTCAGCATTCCCTTTTTCAAGTTCTGAAAAAATTAAATTAACCATTTGTTTTTGAGAATCTTCTAAACTGATATGGTAATTTCCAATTATTTGTTCTTTAATTGAATTTAATTCTTTTTCACCTAACTCTTTTGAAACTTTTTCAAACTCTTCTAAAATTAATTTTTTAACTTTTTCCACATTTTCTTTTGTAGTTCCAACATAAATTAAATTATAAGCAAATTCTTTATTTATTCCAGAATCTCCTTTTACAGCATAAGCTAAATTTCTTTTTTCCCTTATTTCAGAAAAAAGTCTCGAGGACATTCCCTCTGCCATTAAAGTGCTTAATACTTCAGCAGCATTAGATTTTTTGTCTTGAGCCAAAGGAACATGATAGGCAAAAATCAAATTAGCCTGGTCAACTCCTTTTCTTTTCTCAATTTGAATTTTATTTTTTTTCTTAATTTTAAATTCAGAAATTTCTCCTTTTTTATTTTTAAAATTTTTTTCAACAAATTTAACTAATTCATTAAAATCTGCGTCACCCACCACACATAAAACCATATTATTTGGTTGATAAACTTGATTAAATTTTTCTAAAATTTTTTCTCTATCAATAGATTTCATTGTTTTTTCTGTTCCAATTAAAGGAATTCCGAAAGGTTCTTCATAAAGTGAACAATGAATCTGCTCTAAAACATAATCAGCAGGACTATCATGGTACATCTTAATTTCTTCAAAAATAACTTTTCTTTCTTTTTCTAATTCTTTTTCATCAAAAAGAGGATTTTGGAGAATATCACTTAAAACATTTAAGGCAATATTCAAATGTTTAGAAGGCATTTTACACCAAAAAGCAGTACAACTTTCACTTGTAAAGCCATTTAATTTTCCCCCATTTTTTTCAATTTCTTCTGCAATTTGTTTATTATTTCTAGAAGGAGTTCCCTTATACACCATATGTTCAATAAAATGAGAAATCCCTTTCTCACTCGCAGCCTCATTAATTCCCCCATTTTTAACTGCAAATCCAACAGCTACAAGAGGGAGATTTCTTTTTTCAAAGATAACCGTCATACCGTTTTTCAAAACTTTTCTTTTAAAATTCTTCATTTTATTTTTTTTCAAATATAAAAATAAAATTAGATATATAAAATTATAGTAATCTTAAAAAAACAAAAAGTAAGCCCCTACTAAAACAATGATAGCTACTAAGATCCATATCCACCACTTTGACTTTTTTGGTTCAACAGGCTGATTTTCCTGTACTGGTTGTTGCCCAAGATTCTTTGGATATTTTGTTTTCTCCTCTTTATTTTGTTTTTTTTGCATTTGTTGCATTTCTGCCATAAACAAAAAAAGAAACTTGAATTTTTAAATCTATTCAAAACTGCCATCTTCCTTATCATAAATAGATTTTTCAGTAAAGACCTCTAAAACAATAAAATCTCCAACTAAACTTCGATAGATGCTCCCATAAGGAACATGGCTTGCTTTAGTAAAAATTCTTACATAAATGTTACTTCCCTCATCAACAATTTCAGAAGCACTTTTAATTTTTTTGATAAATAAGGCAGGAGTAACCCATTTCTTTCCAGGCAAAATAAAAGGCTCCTGGTTAAAATTTCTTTTGATTTCATAAGAATTAAATTCTTTATCTATTCCTCCTCCCGAAGCTGTTACTCTCCCTCCATAAATAATATTAATTCTCTTTATTTCTTCTAAATTTTCAGAAATTTTAAAATTAAAATTAAACTGAGAACTAACCCATAAATTCCCTCCTGAACTATTGCTCTCTAAAACAACAGAACTTCCGTCATATTCCTCAATGTTCAAATATTCTTCAAAATTCAATTCTCTTTGAAGCTCATCTTCAAATGAAAAAGCAAAAGGTTCAATTAATTGATTACTTAAAATAGAAACAAATCCTCTACTAAAATAATCTCCTAAATTATAAACATGAATATTATAATAATCATAAGGATCCCACCCTTCTTTTCCCTCTTGACTTTCCACTAAATCATTGTTCCCATCTTCATCAGTATCAGCATCATAAGGATCTGTGTACTTAACAAATAATTCATTATAATCATTTAATCCGTCTCCATCAGTATCAATTTCTTCAAGATTTTCATCTAAATTAATAATGCAAAAACTTTTTTGATCAGGGTAACTTAAAACCTGAATATTAGATGCAACCCCCTTAAAACTTAAATCATGAAACTCTTCTTCAGAGGAAAATGAATAATTAAAATTAGAATCATATAAAATCATGAGATTAAAATGATTAACTCTCCCAATATTTAAGACCTCTTCATTCCTTAAATCAAATCTCTTATACCAATCAAAAACATTATAACTTTCATTTTCTGAAATTCCTAAAGAAGCATATGGAGAAGAAACCCAAACATGACAATAAATATTATTTATTTGGCCGTCACTAATCCCAGGTTCATCAAAAAAATATTGAACCCACGCACCACAATGTCTTTCCTCCTCTTTAAGCAAACCCCCCTCATCATCAAAAGTGTCTTGTCTCCATAAAACACCAATATCCTGGCCATTTCCTTTTTCCTCTCCAAACCTTCGAGCATAACTATCCCCTATTTGTAGATCTTCAGAATAAACAGGAGACCTGAATAACCAATAACCATCAATAGTTTCAGAAGTTTCATAAGGAAAAATATTTTTTTCATCTAAAACAAGATCTTGGGAAAATGAAAGAACGATTGGAAAAAATAAAAGACAGATAAAAAAACATGAAATTAATTTTGAAGACATAGAAAAAGAAATTCAAAATTGTTTTATAAAAATTTATGTTCTCAAAAAACCAGACCTATTTTCTAAACACAATATATCTCTCTAGTTTGGCTCATAGACGAGCTAGTGAGATGGCTTTCTCGTAAAAGAAAGGTATCTCTCTCCCCCAATTTCAAAATCATCAAGTAATTTAAAATTTTCATTAATAAAATCAAATATCCATCTTCTATTTGCCCTGAAACTCTTTTTAGAGACCATACTCCTTGTTGCAAAGCTCACAATAACCTTATCAACCAAAGGAACAATTTGCTCAAGTAATTTCTTGGAATAATCTCTTTCTAGCATCTCAAGACCATCAATAACCTTAAATAAAAAAACAATTTTCCCCCCCTTAACTTGATTTATGTATTTCTTAAGTTTCTCTAGCTCAAATAAACTCTCATGAACAGCCATTGCTTCTAATCCCCTTGTCTTAAAATAATAATTCATCAAGTCAACCAACTGACCAACTGCCTCAACACCAACATAATAAACTCCTTGTGGGAAAAAACCATAACTAAAGCCATTTATGCCTGCCCCTAAATCAAAAATAGTCCCCTTAAAATCCTTTAAAATCTTTGAATAAACTTCTTCATAATAAGGCAAACGTTCCCTTGTAGACAAATGCTTTCTTAAAATCCAACTAGGATCTTTATCCTTAAGAGACAAAAGTTTCTGACTAGTAAAACTTGAAAACACCTTGTGTAATAATTCTCTTGTAAGCCTTATTTTTTCAAAATCACTAACTTGTCTTTTCTTAAAAAAAGAATAAGCCCTTTCAATATCTTTTTTAGGCAAATGTGAAAACTCTTTTTTAGAAGTTATCTTATTATAAATCTCTTTATCCATATATTTTTTAAGTTGAATCTCTTTAAAAGATATATGGCTACAATTTCGCAGGAGGCAATTAGAAATTGATATCAATTATAAAAAAGGGAAAATCTAAAAAAACTAAGAGGTTGTTTTAAATGGCATCAACAAATCAATCTCCTTTTTATCAAAGAGCAGAAAAAAACTTTTTAGAAGCTGAGATTCCTGAAGAGAAAATTCGTTTTCTAAAAGAAATGATAAAAGAGTGTCCCAAACATAAATCCGCTGAAAATATGTTAGCAAATCTTAAAACCAGATTAAAAAAACTCCAACAACAACTTGAAAAATCTAAAAAATCAGGAAAATCTAGTTTCAAAGGAATTAAAAAAGAAGATATGCAAGCAGTCTTAGTCAGTAAAACAAACACAGGAAAATCTTCTTTATTATCTATTTTAACAAATACTAAACCAGAAATAGCAGGATATGACTTCACAACAAAAGAATCAGTAATAGGAATGATGAATTATGAAGGAACCCAAATCCAATTAATAGAAATTCCTGCAATTGAATCAGAATATTATAATAAAGGAGTTGTTCACACCGCAGACACAGTACTAATTTTAATTAAAAATTTAGAAGAAATTCAAGAAATAGAAAAAGTGGTAAAAAATCCAAAGGGGAAAAAGATAATTGTATTTAATAATTTCAATAAAAACTCAGAAGAGTTAAGGAAAATTAAAGCTACTCTAAAAAGCAAAAAATACAATTTTGTAATAATCAATACCAAAACAAAAGAAAACCTTGAAAACCTAAAAGAAAAAATTTTCCAAAGTTTTGATAATCTTAGAATTTTTACAAAAGAGCCTGGAAAAGAAAAATCAAATAGGCCAATGATTCTCAAACCCCATTCAACAGTGAAAGATGTTGCAGAAAAAATATTAAAAGGTTTTTCAAACCAGGTTAAAGAAACAAAAATCTGGGGCCCAAGTTCAAAATTTTCAGGCCAAAAAATAGGTTTAAAACACAAACTTAAAGATCTAGATGTTGTAGAGTTTAGAACAAAATAATTTAACATCCAGAACTAGTTTTCCAAACTTGGAAATGTGAATATAAATTTGATGTGCTTAGTGTTCCTGCATACCAAGCATCAACTGCGTTTTGTAATTCAATGTTATTGATGCAATCGCATGGTTCAACGTCGTATGTTAAGGTACAAGAAGATAAAACAACATATTCAAAAGCCCCAATATCTGGAGCAGTTCCATACCAAACTCTACAACCTTCTGGTGTTGTTCCACCTGAACTATCACAATGAAACCCATCTATTTTTGTTCCATTGTCAATCGCAGGACTTCCTTCTTGTAAATGAAAATCCCCTGCAGAAGGATTTACAAACATAGGGTCTGCAATCATTGAATGTTCATCTAAACCAGTGCCACTTTGCCAACCTTCAAGTGTTGTGTAAGGCCCATGACCATTCCATCTAGGATTAAAAGAAGAATCTTGTGTATATAAATGAAAATCAAAAAAAGTTGCTGCTTCGGAAATGTAATTTTCAATATTAAAAATATTTTCTTCATTGGCTTGAGGATAAATATTGTTTACGAATCTCATATTTTCAATAATCCCTGTATCATGGAAAAACATAGCTCCCACTGCAGAATTTAATTTGCTGTGACAAGTGTTGTGAATAACCCTAGAATTTTTATTGTGATGATCGGGATTAATGCATCCTCCAGTTAAATTATAAATTAAATTATCATAAACTAAATGATTTTGGTCATAATATTGCATCATTATGCCCGTCACCACATCATGAATTGTATTATTATAAACAGTTGTTCCATTGTTACCTGATTTTAAATAAATCGCACTTGCAACCTCATAAATTTCATTTTGAGAAATAACTGCGCCACTTGAATGGTAAAGTTCTATTCCTTGCCTTGAACCTGCGCCCAATCCATCATAATCATTTCCCATGTGATGAATTTTGTTGTTTGAAAAAATGATATTTTTATGATAAGTCAAAGGAACCTCATAAGCATTGGTATTTCCAAACCTGTGAGTAATAATTCCTGCAATATTGCTTCCGCAAGAAGTGGGTCCTGCGCTATAGGATATTTCTGTATTTTTAATATCTATATTGTCTCCCTGCTCTCCTAAAGTAATACCATTTTGTAAGCTATGCATTATAGATAAATTCTGAACAACTATGTTAAAAGGGTCAGAATAACCAGAAGGAGCATAAGCTGATAAGTATGCCATTACCCATGGAGCAGGTCTTAAAACAGAACAATCCATTTGCTGAGTATTAGGATTTAAATTACTAAAAGGCCACACATAAATTAAATTAGAGGAGGTATCATAAAACATTTCACCTTCTGCATCAATTGAAGACGCATCTGCTCCAATTAAATATGTGCTTGTTCCATACAACCAATCTGATTTAACATACCACAAATTCCTATTTTGAAAACAATCTGTAGAGGGCTTATTACAATTCCAAAAATTTCTAGAACTCCCCTCTCCATAAAAATAATAATCACAATCATATTCAGGAATGTCCTCCTCATAATGAGTGCCTCTTGTTTGAGGAACAACAGGCATTGTAGAATACCAAACATTTGTTAAAACACCAGCACAATTAGGATCACTTCCAGAACATTGAACCCAACTAATAACCTCCACACTGCCCATAATTTTCACATCTTCACGATTTCCACCATAACCAGAATAAATTGTTCTTTGATTATTATCTATTCCTGATTTTGGAAATATTGCTTCTCTATATTCTCCAGGAAGAATATAAATATGATCGCCTCCAACATGCTCTTCATTAGCTTTTGAAATTGTGCAAAAAGGTTGAGTTAAATCATTATTAGCCCTAGTATAAGAATCTGAACAAGTTCCACCCCCAACATCGTCCTTATCAACAAAAATATCTTGTGCAGAGATAGAACTAATTAAAAAGATAAATACAAAACAAAATATCAACCCCCTTTTCATCTTGTATTTAAGAGACTAGTATTTATAAAATTATATTTGCTATCAAAATAATTAAAATATATTTTAGAGAATGTAAATCAAGATACATAAAAGCTTTTAAAGTTCATATACTATTAAAAAATAATATAAATATAAGGAGGCAAATTATATGAAAACCCTTGCGATTTTAGCAATAGTCTTTTTGTTTGCAACAGTCTCTGTTTCAGCTTGGAGCGATCCATTTTTTACAAATATAGAAGCAGACGAATGCGATTGTTCGGCAAGCAATTATGATGTAGGTATGAGTTCCCAATGTACACACGGAGCTTGGCTTTGGCAATGCACAAGACCAACACTAACAGACCCTTTTTGGGGACCTAGTTGGTAAAGATCTAAACTTTTTATTTTATTTGTATTATTTTACTAGCAGTTCCTATGTTTTCTACCTTTTTAGTTTTAGAATTAATACTATACATATCAAATCCTAATAAATAACCAGAACCCGATTTCGCATCTTCAGGAAGATTTAACTCATAAATAAAATATTCCCGAGGATCTTTAGATTTCATTATTAGGGTATCAATGCATTTTTCTCCATAACTCGGCATTGTTGCATCATAACTTAAAACAGGAATTTCAGAAACAGGAGGTTTATCCCAGTGAATATTTAAACTATCTCCCGTAGTTACATCCCCCCTTCCCTCATCTGGTTTAAAAAATAGTGCATAAGCCACACCATAATAAAGAGAATCATTTTTTCTATTTTGTTTCAAGCCTTCAACAGGCAAGAATATTTTCAAAGGATTATTTTTTGAGACAGCGCCTATATGAAAATAAGGAACTCCTTTAAAATTATATTCTGAATCTTCACTTAAAATCTCTAAAGGAAAATTTTTGTCTTTAATTTCAACGATTTGTTTTCTTATTAAGGATTTATCACCATTGTTAATTTTTATTCCTATTTTGTATTTTCCATTATTTGGAACAGGCTCTGTTAAGACTCTTGCAATAAATCCAGCATCCTTATTAATATCAGTTATATCATATCTAAAATTTTCCCCTCCACCTAAAATCCTTTCTAAACTATCTACCTTAACTTTATTATCCACAAACTTCTCAATCAAATATTCAACATTAAAAGGCAATATTTTATGGCCTGCAGAATCTTTTGTTTTAAAATTTTTAAGATTTGAATAAACATCAATTATAAATCTATTAGAATTCCATTCTTGGTTTACTGAATCTGAAACAGGTAATTGAGTAACCTTAACTCCTCTAACATTTAATTGCTCAGACTCAACAGGAACAGCCATTTCGTGTTGGTGTTGGAGTTTAAGAATCCCTGATTCAAGATTATTTACTCCAGGAGAACCTCCTGGTCCTCTTGATACTTTTGTAATAACATAACTAAAATCTACTTGTTCTTCTGCTTTATAATAAAAACCATTATTTGCAATAGCTTCAACCCAAGTAGACCCTTCTCTAACAATTTCTCTTAAACCTATTCTAGTAATTAGTTGTCCCCACTCATTTAAACCAGAACCAACATCAAATCCATTATATTTTAAAACTTGTTCTAATCTTTCCGCAAGAACTTCATTAGTAAATTTATTTTTATTTGAATTTCCCCCCCAGGTTTGATCTTCATCTACAAAAATTTGACCATAAACAGCATCAACTTTTGCAGAATCATAAACAACATTTAAATTTCCTAATTTATCTAAAAAATTTCTTGTAGAAGATCCAACTCCTTCTGCTTCTGCTTTTCCTTTTGCAAGAAAATACATCATATAATTTAAAACTCTCCAAGGATCTTTTCCTTTATTTTCTCCATCTTCTAAAAATTCTGATTTTAAACTTCTTTCATATTCGCTTCTAGAATCTTTTCCTTGTTTTTCTTCCCAACCCCATTGATTACTAGCTCGTTCAGGAAGTTTACAACTAAGGTTTAAAAGAACTCCTACAAGACCTAAAGGAGGACCATAAGCTTTCCCATAACTTTTAACTGTTTTGAGTATTTTCTCCAAATAGATTGCCATAAAAAACCAAGTAATTAAGAGATATTTAAAGATTTATATTCTGTTAAAATAAATAATTTTAACAACCAGAACTAGTTTTCCAAACTTGGAAATGTGAATATAAATTTGAAGTGCTTAATGTTCCTGCAAACCAGGCATTAATTGCATTTTGCAATTCAACATCATTTATACAATCACATGGTTCAACATCATATGTTAAAGTGCAAGAAGATAAATCAACATATTCAAAAGCCCCTATATCTGGTGCTGTACCATACCACATTCTACAACCTGGAAAAGTTTCAACACCTGCTTGAGTACAATGAACCCCTGAAATTATTGTTCCATTGTCAATTGCAGGACTACCAAGAGCAGGTCTTAAAAAATCAGAAGAAGCAGGATCTGTTGAAATAAATTGGGGATCCGTGACAATTGAATTACTATCTCCCCCAAGATAATCCCCTGTAATAGGATCATCAAACAAATTATAATCTAAGATAGTAAATATATCAGGACAATTCACTCCTTGAAGAGAACAAACATAATCGTTCCCCGCAATATTAGCAAAAATATTATTAGCGATAATATAATTATAAACATCACCATCACTTCCAGTAAAACCTAAACCTCTAGCTGCATTATAACAAAGATTATTAACAATAATATTATCTCTTGAGTGAGAATCTGATATAAAGAAACATAAATCATTTCCAATATTATAAAGAATATTTTCTTTAATTAAATGATTTTGATCATATTGTTGAATTTGAATTCCCCCCCCAGCATCATGGATAGTATTATTATAAACTGTTGTTCCATTATTTGAACTTTTTAAATAAATCCCAGCTGAAACTTCATAAATTTCATTATTAGCAATGACCCCCCCATTTGTATGGTAAAATTCTATTCCTTGTCTTGAACTTGAACCTAATCCATCAAAATCATTTCCAATATGGTGGATTTTGTTATTTGTAATGGAAATATTTTTATGAAAAGTAGAAAGAATACTCCAGCCTGCATTTCCATATCTATGGGCAATAATAGCTGCAACATTACTCCTAGAAGCACTAGGACCTGCACTATAAGATATTTCTGTGTTGGTTATTTCAATATTATCCCCTGTTTCCCCAAGTGTTATTCCATTTTGTAAACTATGCATAACTGATAAATTTTTCACAACAATATTATAAGGATCCTGATATCCTGCAGGAGCATAATCTGACAAATAACCCATCACCCAAGGTGCTGGCCTTATTACAGAACACTCAATTTGTTTAGTATTTGGATCAGTATCATCTGGAGTTCTTAAATAAACCACATCAGAGGTATAATTATAAACATATTCTCCAGGCTCATCTACATAATAAGGATGCATACTATAATCCCAACTCCTCATACCAAAATTACCATTTAAATAATCTGCTCGTACATACCAATGTTCTCCTCTATTTTGATAACAATCTGTTGCAGGCATAACAGTATAATTACGATCAAGAGGAGCTTCACAAAAATATCCTGGCACACACCCATAAAAATTATTTTTTCTCAGTTGGGGTGTTTGTGAAAGAGTCGAAAACCAAACATTATCTAAAGCACCTTCACAGTGAGAATATGCTCCACTACACTGAGTCCACCCTGTTAATTCCACACTTCCAAGAATCTTTACATCTTCTGGATTATCTGTGTAACCTGAATAAATTGTTCTTTCTGAATTACTAGTTCCTGGCTTTGGAAAAAAACCTTCTCTATATTCTCCAGGAAGAATATAAATATGATCTCCTCCATTATGATATGTGTTTGCTGAATCTATTGTGCAAAAAGGATGAGTCCAATTCCCATAAAAAGAAGTATCTCCACAATTAATATTATTTTGATCAACATACCAACAAGTTCCTGAAGAGGTGCAAGCAGGCCCCATAGATCCTGTATCTAAATATTCAAAGGCTCCAATGTCTGGTGCTGTGCCATACCAAACTCTACAACCTTCAGGAGTTGTTCCGCCAGATGTGTCACAATGATAACCATCTATTTTTGTTCCATTGTCAATTGCAGGGCTTCCAGAAGCAAGTCTTAAAAAATCAGGAGAAGCAGGATCTGTTGAAACAAACATTGGATCTTCTATCATCGAGTTAATTCCAAACCCTGTTCCAGAGCTCCAACTTTCAAGTGTATTATACTCAATTCCCCAATTAGGATTAAAACTTCCTCCAAAAAACAAATTATAATTAGACATATTAATTGCATTTATATTTGAATTATCTTCAAAAAATTCTATTCCTGCATCATAAAAAACATTATTAAAAACATCTGTAGTTTCTACAGGCCCAGACTCATCCCAAAAACGAGCTCCTGCATTCATAAAAAATGAGGGGCCCCCATAACAAATATTATGAATAAATGTGTTGTTTCTTACATCTCCTTGAAATCTTATACAAGCTTCTTGGTCAACATTATAAAGGACATTTCCCTCAATAATATTATTCTGATTATATAATTGAATCAAAACCCCTGTTCCTGTATTATGGATAGAATTATTTCTAATAATTACTCTTGTATTATCTGATTTTGAATAAATTCCTGCTGAAACTTCATAAATTTCATTATTAGCAATAGTTGCCCCAATTGTTTTATAGAGTTCTATTCCCTGCCTTGAACTTGATCCTAAACCATCAAAATCATTTCCCATGTGGTGGATTTTATTATTTGTAAAAGATAAATTATAATGATAATCTGTGGGGGGTAAATCATAACCATTAGCACTTCCAAACTTGTGGGCAATAATTCCTGCAACATTTTTACGACAAGAAGAAGCTCCTGCACAATAAGAAATTTCCATATTTGTTATATCCATATTATTTGATGTTTCTCCTAAGTTAATTCCATCTTGTAAACTGTGCATAATAGATAAATTTTTAATCAAAAAATTATCTAACTCAACAAACCAAGAAGGCATTTCAGCATATATACTATAACTATATCCTGTTTCCCAAAAAGTAGTTCTAATAACAGAACATTCTATTTGATAATTACTTGGATTATCACTATTTGGAGTTCTTAAATAAACAAAATTAGAAGTATAATTATAAACATATTCTCCAGCCTCATCTACATAATAAGGATGCATATTAAAATCTGTAGGGCTTCCATCCCCAAAATAAGTTCCATCCCAATCTGCTCTAGAATACCAATGTTCTCCTCTATTTTGATAACAATCTGTTGTTGGAAGAATAGAATAATTACGTTCACCAAATTGTTCACAAATAGATCCAGGAACACATCCATAAGTTGGATTAAATCTATTATGCCTTAATTGAGGAAATCTTGAAAGACTTGCAAACCAAACATTATCTGGAGCACCTTCACAATGAGAATATGCTCCACTACATTGTGTCCAACCTGTTAATTCTTCACTTCCTAAAATTTTTACTTCTGAAGAATTATCTGTGTATCCAGAATAAATCGTTCTTTGGTCCTTATCTATTCCAGGCTTTGGCCAAATAGCTTCTCTATATTCTCCAGGCAAAATATAAATATGATCTCCACCTTCGTGTTTGTAATTAGAAGCATTTATTGTACACCAAGGTTGTGCTATTGAATTTTGTAGTCGAGTATAAATATCACTACAAATACCAGAATTATTATTTTTATCGACATAAAGATCTAAAGCAGAGATAGAACTAATTATAAAAATTAATGTAAAACAAAATATCAAACCCCTTTTCATCTTGTGTTAAAGAGACTGGTATTTATAAAAATATATAAAATCATTCATAAGCTTTTTTAGACAATTCTAAAAGCTTTTTCTTATTTTTTTGAATAACAACTAATAATCCAATAATTTCTTTTGCGACAGTATTTTTCAAATCAAGAGGATGTAATTTTTTGGTCACAAAATCTTTTTCAATTTCTCCATAATCAGAGTACATTAAATCTCCACCATATTTTTTATCTCTCCTAACAATAAATTTTTCTTTTCTATCTTTTTTTATTGTCATTATCACATGTTTTAAAAAACTCATAAGCCCATTTTTTGGATTTCCTGAAACACATACTGCACTGTTTATTTTTTTTCTAACAGTTTTTTCATCATCAAGAAGATCTATTTTAGTTTTTTCATCACTAGCACTCATTTTTTCTCCAATCAAACCAGGAATCAAAGGATTTAAAATTTCTATCCTAGGTTTATAACAAAGTTTAGGAAGTTTTTCTCTGGCTAAAACAACTATTTTTCTTTGGTCTGTTCCCCCTAATTGAGCATCAACATCTAAATATTGTTCATCAGCAGCTTGCATCAAAGGGTAAATTAAACCAGAAACTTTGGGGTTTTTTCCCATCTTAACAACCTCTGCAGCAGCTTTAGTTGCATCCCGAATAGAAGTCAAACTCGACAATCTTAAAACATCTAACATATATTGTGGTTTTAATTGAAAATCACTTCCCTTAACAAAAACTAAATTTTTTGGATTAACCCCCATAGCCTTAATCATTAAAGGAATTACCTTAGAATAATAATCATATCTTTTCTCTAAAACAGGCCATTCAACATTATCAAGAGCAGCATGCAAATCAGCCAATAAAATTTTAACTTTAAAACCTGCTTTTAATAAATCAGCAATTTTTAATGCAGGTAAAAAATAACCTACATGTGGCCTTCCTGTTGGTGCAGTTCCCCAATAAACAGAAAGCTTCTTACCAGTTTTCAAAAGTTTTTTTAATTCTTCTTCACCAATTATTTCATCTGTATTTCTTTTCACCAACTCAAATTTATCCATTAGATTTTTTTACCTCCTAAAAACATCTTTTACAAAATTTCCAATTTTAGTTTAGTCTTTTTTACCTCCTAAAAAAGGGTTTGACAAAATCTATTGATTTTAGTCTAAAGAAACAATTATTATTAATTATTAAATGTTTTTATTGATCTAAAAACTAACTTAATTTTTTAAGTGCCAAAGCAACCTCTTTTTGAGCCCTTAATTTAAAATCCCTTAGAGGTTTTACTATGTGATAATTTCTTATTAATAATTTTCTAAATGAGCTTGCAACATAAAATCTCATATAACAATTCCTGCAAAAAAGAGTTTGACTATAAGAGAAAATATTTTTAATTTCATAACTAGGATAATTTGCTTCATGAGAACAAAAAGGGCATTTTGCATGATAAGTATAAGTATTTTTGTTTGTTTTAGTTAAAGAAGGGATAACAATTCTTCGATATTTTCCTATTGCCTTCACAACATTCCAACTCATTTTTCTAAATTCTTTTTCAGTCATATTATCTGTCATATTCATAAAATCATCCCCCATATCTCCTGTTTCTTGAATAAACTTTATTCTATCTTTAATTAATCCTTTTTTAATACAATGTTGATAGATTTCACTATTTGGATAAGGCCTAATAAAACCAATATTAAATTGTGCCCCACATTTAGCCCAAAAATCCAAAGTTGTTTCTGCTGTTTCTGCTGTTTCTGCAATATCACCAAAAATAAAAGAGCCTTGAAGACCCATTTTGTTCTTAAGAGTTTCTTTAATTGCAAATCTAATTTGTTCTGGAGTAATTCCTTTTTTCATGCTCTTAAGAACTTTAGGACTATAACTTTCAAAACCATAACTAACCATACAACAACCAGATTGTTTTAATAATTTCAAAATTTCAGTAGTCACAACATCTACACGCAAAGTGCAAATCCACTTAATTTCCCAAGATATTTTTTTTCTCAATTCTTGAATTTTTCCACACAATTCAATTAATCTTGATTTATTTATTGCAACACATTCATCAATCAAATAAAATAAATTAATTTTATATTTTTCCACAGCCATTTCCATTTCCCCTATAATCTCTTTTATTGGCCTTTCCCTATATCTCCCATGATTCCAACAAAAAGTGCACTGATAAGGACAAGAACGAGAACCCATAACATAATAACACTTAGGATAATCAATAACAGTATAAAAAAAAGAATGGCTTGCTTTCATGTTTTCTAAAAATTCTTGAAAACCCATTGAGTCATAATCTGGAAAAGGTAATTTGCCCAAATCCCCCACAACCTCTCTTGGTTCATTAAAAAAAGATTTACCTTCTTTACGATAGGCTAATCCCTTAATGGTATTTATTTTTTTTCCATCTAAAAATTCAACTATTGTTTCTTCTCCTTCTCCTATGACTCCAAAATCAATATCTAAATGATTAAACATCAATACAGGTTCACTAGTAAGGATTGGTCCTCCAAGAACTATTTTTGGATTTGAACTATGTTTTCTAACATTTTTAATAATCAAATTAAGTGTGTGATATCCACTTGTATCACTACCTAAAAGAACATTGTCGTATTTTTTCTTATTCAAAGTCTCAGAAATGGGTTTTTTGATACCAATACAATGATTTAAGTTTAAACAATCTATAGGATGGCCTGCTTTTTTTATTGCCGCAATAATATATCCAAAACTAATTGGAAAAAGATAAGTATAATCTTTACCATAAATTCTTGGGTTGTATTTAGGAACTATTATTAAAGATTGCATTTTTCTTCTCTGATAATGATTCTCTAAAAAAATTAATTCTTCCTTTTAAATGTTTCTTAGGAATTATAGTTATATTGGACCATATATGCCAAAACAATAAAATAATTATATAAAAATTTCTTAATAAAACAATGCTCCTAGAAATGTCCCTCTCAGAATTTATTAGATTTATTTTATTTTTTAAGGAGGGGTAGTTATTTGTTTCTTAGAACATTAGTTTTATATATCATCTTTTATTATTACTAAAATGAAAAAGATAATAAAAGACACATATAAAGTATTTTCAGAAGATAACATTCCTTACTTGGGATTTATTGCAAATTTAGGTTTAGTGACCCTTAGTTATATCCTCCTTTGGGCAATAAAAGAACTTTTTAACCTCAATAATGCCTCTCAAATTATTAACTTACACATCTTTTTTGCCTCTTATCTTCTCCTACTTTTTTATAACTACAAATATACTATTGGGAAAAATGCCAAATTCAATGCAGGATTTGTCCTTTCAGCAATGATTGTAATTACAGCCACAGTGATATTATATCTAATAAACTTATTTTAAAAATTTCATTAGTTTTATAAAATATCTTTCTTTAAAAGTATCATGAATAGAAAAGGTAGCTTAATATTTAAAGATTTAATAATGCCTATAGTTGTGGGGGTTGGCGCTGGTTTCTTTGCAGGGTATCTTTCCTCTAATTGGCAAGTCGGCCTTGGAGCATTTATTGAGGGTTTTTAGTTTTTTTCCCTTGGAAATCAATTAAAAGATAATCCAATCCAGTAATTAATTTTTCAAAACCAACAACCCATAAAAACATTCTTTCCTTAGCAACCTATAAGGCTAAAACCCAAGTTTAGTCCAGGAATCCATGTTAATCCAACTAATAATCTTCTTACTCCTCGGCATCCTATCTGGTTGCATCACCGGCAAAAGTTACGTGAGTAATCCGTAAAAGAGCTACTTCTGTTGTATTGCATTACAACTGCATTACAAAATATAAAAGGAAAATAACATTCTGCATCCTAAAGGTATAAAAGTAAAAAAGGAGTGATATAGAAATAAAAAAATGTTAACGACAAATTATGCATATTTAATCGGGATTTTAATTGTGTTTATTGTCTGGGTGTTCTTATTTTTAAAAAGAAAAAATACAAGGAAAGAAATGTGGATTATGGGGATAATTACCGCCCCTTTGCCACCCATTATGGCCCACATATTTTACCAAGATTATTGGGAACCTAATTATTTATTATCTTTCTTTGGGGTAAGTTTTGAAGAAATATTATTTGGTTTTTTAATAGGGGGGATTGCTGCAGTGATATATGAAGTAGTTTTTATGAAAAAATTTAAAAAAATTCCTCCTACTAAATCCAAAACAATAATAATACTCTGTATTTTATTTTTATTTTCATTAATAATTTTTAAAGTTTTTTTAGATATTAATTCGATATATTCGAGTAGCATCGCGCTATTATTATTCGGAACAACAATTATTCTAATCAGAAAAGATTTATTAAAAAATGCTATTTCAAGTGGAATATTACTACTAATTATGGCGTTCATTTTATATATAATTTACATAAAAATTTTCCCAACAATAATCTCAGATTTTTGGAAATTGGAGACTCTATCAGGAATATTGATATTTGAAATTCCAATTGAAGAACTATTGTGGTTTTTTTCTTGGGGCTTTTTTGCAGGACCTTTATACGAATTTTGGAGAGGAAAAAAAGAAAAAGAGTAACTAAATTCATAAAAGCCTATGGGGGTACATTAATACATGTTACTCGAACTGATTTTAGCGATTGTCGTCGGGCTAATCACCGGCACTTTCACAGGCAAAAGTTACGTGAGTAATCCGTAAAAGAGCTACTTCTGTTGTATTGCATTACAACTGCATTACAAAAATAAAAAAATAAAAAATTTAATAGCACTGCCCATTAGAACAAGTCATATTAATAGTCGAATTTCCACAATACTGCCACATATATGAATTTGTTTGACCATCACATTCTGCATTACACTGCTCAGGATTATAACAACGATAGATTACATAATCTCTATATGCATTTCCATCTCCTAAACAATAAGGATCTCCTACATAACCATTAGTGCCACAATCAAAATTTGTATCACATGCAGGAACACAAGAGGCTTCTGTATTGTCTGTTAAACTACTACAATCAGGGTCGCCAGTTACCTTTCCTCTTTTATTCACTTTATAATCTTTCAAATCATCACCATCATTATCTATACAATCACCACATTCGTAACCATTAGAAGTACATTTGCCTTTTCCTTTGAACCAGTCTTTAAGCCCATATCCTGTCACAGTTTCTGAAACAAAAGAAATCGCTAACAAAATCACTACTGCTACCAACACAACCATTAAAAGTTTATTTCTTTCCATCTTCACCTCCTTTCAATAAGAACATATTATTTAAAGAAATTACTTTTATTTATATATATCTCTTTCGATAAATTTGATATGTTTGCAATACCAACTATATAAATATTCAACCACAACAATCAATAAATGTAAGATTAATATTCTTCCTCTATGCTCATTGAAATTATCCTCACAATCCTCGTCGGAATATGTGCTGGTTGCATCACAGGTCTTATCCCAGGAATTCATGTAAATCTTATTGGTGTTTTTTTAATTGCTCTTTCCTTTACACTCTTAAGTTCAATTAACCCTCTTTTCTTAGTAATTTTTATTGTTGCAATGGCGATCACCCACACATTTGTTGATTTTATTCCAAGTGTGTTTTTAGGATGCCCAGACACAGACACAGAGCTTTCAATTTTACCCGGGCATCAATTATTAAAAAAAGGTCAAGGCTATCAAGCAATTTTATTGACTACTTATGGAAGTTTAGCAGCAATTTTTATTTTAATATTAATCTCCTACCCTGCAATATTTATAATTTCAAAAACTTATGAATTAATCAAAATTTTAATTCCAGGACTCTTAATTCTCGCATCATTTTTTATTATTTCAACAGAAAGAAAAAGATTTCCTGCGTTTTTTATTTTCTTATTATCTGGGGGCCTAGGAATACTTGTATTAAATCCAAATAATATTTTAGGATCTTTTGAAGCCTTTAAAGAACCTCTACTCCCCTTATTAACAGGATTGTTTGGAGCCTCAAATCTAATCTTAAGTATAAAAAATAAAACTCAAATACCCAAGCAAAAAATACAAAAACCCAAGCAAAAAATTTTCAAACCACTTTTAGGCGCACTAATAGCTTCTCCAATATGTAGTTTTCTCCCAGGTCTAGGAAGTGGCCAAGCAGCAATAATAGGGAACACCCTTTCAAGATCTGACAAAAAAGGATTTTTAATTCTCCTAGGTGCAACAAACACACTAGTTATGGGTTTTTCATTTATTTCTTTATACATAATTTCAAAAACAAGAACAGGAGCTGCTGCAGCAATAAAAGAAATCTTAGGAATTCTTTCTCCTAAAATTTTAATTCTAATTTTAATAACAACCTTAATAACAGGAATAATTTCTTTTTTCCTAACAAAAAATCTAGCAAAATTTTTCTCTTCAAAAATCACAAAAATAAATTACACTTTTATCTCATCAGCCACATTAACAATACTATTTATAATGGTATTATTGGTTTCAAATTTTAAAGGAATCTTCATCCTCATCACCTCAACTTTAATAGGAATTCAATGTATTTCTCTAAAAGTTAAAAGAACTTTAATGATGGGGTGTTTGATGATTCCTTCTATTTTACTTTATTTATTTTAACGCACCCAACATTCTAAACAAAGTTTATCTCTAGAATAACCAGTAGCTTCTTCTATCATTTCCACAGTTGCATATTTTAAACTGTCGAGCCTTAACTCTTCCTGAATCTTTTCCAAAGACATTCTTTGTGCAATACAATCATTATCTTTTTTTGTGGTTTTCCCATACTCACAAGCAGCCATTAATGGAGGACAAGCAATTCTTGCATGAACTTCTTTTGCACCT
Organism: Candidatus Pacearchaeota archaeon; assembly: GCA_017608305.1. Classification (GTDB taxonomy): domain Archaea; phylum Nanobdellota; class Nanobdellia; order Pacearchaeales; family GW2011-AR1; genus JAFCGC01. Next base: position 1,206 of record JAFCGC010000005.1, on the reverse strand, counting down.
AATTCTTTTAAAACACTCGCCCTATTCAACATTTGTGTTCCTCTAACAATACTATCATCAATAAGAACTATTCTCTGTCCTGCAATCATCTCCTCCATAGGAATTAATTTTGTTTCGGCCTGAAAATATCTTTCTTCCTGAGTTGCAGGAGTATAACTCCTATCACTATAATCATACCTAATAAAAATCTCTTCATCAGGAATTCCTGATTCTCTTGAAAAACCTTTTGCATGTAATTTTCCTGAATTTGGAATCGGGCTAACAACATCTGCATCAACAGGATAATTTTTAGCAAGAAGTCTTCCAATATTCTTTCTAACAGAAGCAACCTCTTTCCTATCAATAATAAAAGGAGGATATGCAGTATAAATCCATTCAAAAGTTCCAAATTTAACAGGACTAAGATCTAGCTGTGCAAGAGTCTTAAACCCTTTTTGATTAATTAGTAAAATCTCTCCAGGTTTAACATCCCTAACAATTTCAAAACCAGGATTTATAAAAGAAACACTTTCTGAAGAAACAGCATAAGCTCCTTTTTTTCTTCCTAATATAAGTGGTTTTCTTCCCCAACCCCGAGCAGCATAAATTCCTTCTTTGGCCAAAGCAACAATTGAAAAATCTCCTTTTATTTCTTCGACTAATTTTTCAATGCCTTGAACAAAATTTCTTTGATCAGAAATTATTCTTGAAACATAATTAACATCGTTAGATTCTTCACCAAGATTTGAGTAATTAATTATATTTCCATCAAACCCTAAAACAATTCCTCCTGATTTTGAAAAACTAGACACAGGTTGTTTTTCAGAAGAAACACACCCAATTCCCATTTTTCCTTCTAATCCTACTACTTCTTGTTGGGAAAATCTCTCCCCTAATCTACCCCCATGGATCCTAACAAAAAGGGGATTTTTTCCAGAAACAGCTAAACCAGAATAAGTCTGAGACCGATGTTGTAAATAATGAGTTTCCAAATACAAATCTCTTCCACAATTTCCTCCTGAAACAACCCCAACTATCCCCCCATTTTATTTTAATTGAAAATATTAAAAACAAAAACCCACTTTTAAATTAAATTATCTTAGAAAATATACTAAAACCATTTCTGCTATGCTTCTTGTTTTCCTAATTTTTTATTTACTCAAAAACCATTTCTGCTATGCTTCTTGTTTTCCTAATTTTTTATTTACTCAAAAACCATTTCTGCTA
>JAFCGC010000016.1 GCA_017608305.1 Candidatus Pacearchaeota archaeon | reverse complement strand
ATAATAAATAAAAGATTACCATTGAACTTGCATACATAAATAGGAACAAAGAAAGTGGTCCTAAAACTCCGAATGAAGAATATAGTGTTCTTGGAATCTCAAAAAATACAACCATTGATTTAATAAAAGATCTAAAAAAATATGCTATTGCAAAAAATAAGAAACTTAATCTAAAATATTTTATTCCTTTATGTTTTGTTAAGGAGTATAATTCTCGTGTTCCAAAATAAATAATCAAGCTTATTGCTATAATAATAAACGAGTAAATTAATTCTGTTCCTAAACTTGCTTGACCAAATTGTTGTCCTATTCCTTTTCCCAATCCTTGACTTATTGCTCTTCCTGTTCCTGGTGGTATAAAACATTAGAAGACTTACTGTTTATAAAGTGTTATGGATCTTTGGTCTATTTTAATATCACGCCCACGCCGCAGTGATTACCAAGTTGTCTAAAATCCCATGATGAAAGATTTTTAAATTAATTTTGCATATCTTAATTATGAAAAAGAGTGTGATAGTGGGATATATTCTTGTGACTTTAATAATCTTAACAATACTTCTTTTATTTTTAAGAGGGCCAAATGAATATTATCTTGAAGGGTATTTATTAGATAACAAAACAGGAAGTCCAATTTCTGGAGAAAAAATATATACCTCTATGGAAGAAAATTTAAAATTTCCTTTTTTAATATTTACTGGAGGGAAATGGTCAAAAAGTTATGAAAGGGTTTCAACTACCGATAAATTAGGTTATTTTAAATCAACATTTGAAAAAGGTACTTCAAGAATTATTGCCAATAAAGGAGGCGTAGTCCATATTTTTAAAAATAAAGAATTTCTAAAGGAATATGAATATATTTATCCCATTTGGAAGGAAATTAATTCAAATATAACTATTTTCCTAAGTCAAAAAAAAGAACCCACAGAATATATTGTGGATAAAGAAAATTATATTTATGATTGCACAAATAATGGGTATTACTGGAGCGATTACTACAAACAATGTTATTACAACTATTCAGTTTCTGAAAAAACACCTATTCCCGATAAAAGTTGTGAAATAAATACTGATTGCAAAAAAATATGTCCTTACGGATGCTATAATATAAATCAAGAATATGATGAAAGATTATTTTGGGGTTCTGGATCTCCGCAGTGTGAAGAAGCTTTTTGTCATTGTGCTCCTACCCAAGGATGTGGATTAGCAATGAAAGGGTAATTGTATTCTACCAAAATAAGAAAGACAACCCTTAAAAATAAGCGAGATCCACACAACACTGACATGATAACTAAAATTAAACCCAAAATACCTCAAAGTGAGATTCGGGACACTTTGGTATTACGCCCACGTCGAGAATATCTCTTTTTGTCCAATCAATGGGCGTGTTTTTTTATTATAATGAGTAAAATGAAGGGTTCTTTATATAATTTATGGAAAATTTTATGATTTAAATTTATTAATTTTTAATAACTTCAAACAAAATTGAACCTAAAACAAAGTTTATAAGTTATCTATTCTAATATATATTATGGAGAATACTAATAATCAAATTGGAAGGGATAGCCCTCCAAAGAGTAGTAATTCTAAAGTTTGGTTAACTATAATTGTCGGAATTTTAATTATTGGCGGGGGTTTTGTAGGATATAATTTATTGAATAAACCAGATGGTCCTATACCTCCCAATAATGGGGCTATAGATATTGAACCTATTATTCTAACTGGAATATCTGAAAAAGCCTCTATAACAAAACATTATACTTTGGATGCTTTGAGTATCGATTTGAGTGCTTTAGCATATAATTTGCCTTTAAAAAATTCAGAAATTTCTAACTTCAATGATTTTTCCAGTAAAATAAGCTTAAATGATAATGCCAATAATCTACTCAGTAAAAATGGTTTTGTTGTCATAAAAAATCCTTTTAATCAAGAAGAGGATCGTATAACAAACCCTTATGAAACTTTCGAAGATAAAGAAATCCCTATTTTTATTACTTCTGATTCTTTGCTACATTTATATCATATTCAGTTTGATGAAACTCTTAGACAAATTGAAGAAAAAGAATTTTATGATGCTATTTGGGAGATAGATAAAGAATTATTAGAGAAATCAATTGAAAATTATAATAGTGCTTCTGGAGATTTAAAAGAAGCTACTAAAAATAATGTGGCTTATTTTTCTGTTGCTTTAAGTTTACTTCAACCTAAAGCAGATCAAGTTATGGAAGAATGTGGTGAAATAGATTGGGAATGCCAGAGGCAGGATAAAACCGCTTTCTTTACAAAAGAAGAGTTAGATAAATATACTTTTAGTGTTCCTAATTTTGTTGAAGACCAAGTTAATGAAGAATTAGAGTTAATAGAACAACACTCCGGTTTTAGTATTTCTCCAATATTCAAATATAATGAGGATTATTCACAATATTTGCCAAGAGGACATTATACAAGAAGTGAGAAATTAAAAAATTACTTTAAGGGATTTATGTGGCACGGAAGAATAAGCATGTTGTTAAAAAAAGATTTATTTTTGCCTGATCCAAATGCAGAACATTTTGCAAAAATACAAACAATGAGTGCGAGTTTAATTGCTTCACAATTAGGAAGTAATCAAGATATTATGGGCAAGTGGTATAGAATCTACAGTGTAACTGCTTTTTATGTAGGTTTATCTGATGATTTAGGTCCTTATGAATATATAGAAGTCTTAAATAGTGTTTTTGGAGATACTTTTGATGTAAATAATTTAAATGAAAATACTGTTGACCAATTAAAGACAAAATTAGCAGAATATAGCCCTCCTGCAATTTATGGCGGTACTGGTTTTGGAAATGACGGGGGATGTGGAATTTCGCCTCCATTTACATCAGAACAAGCTGATGAATGTTTGGAAAATACTAAAGGGTTTAGATTAATGGGACAAAGATTTATTCCAGATTCTTATATGTTTCAGAATTTAGTCTTTGGATATGTTACACAACATCTTACTTTAAATCCAGATACTTGGAATGAATTGCCTTTTACTTCTGGATTAATAAGTACTCCCTCAGGATCTATTGTAGCAAGAGTTTTCCCAAGGGGATTGGATGTTATGGCTTTGTTGGGTTCAGATAGAGCAAAGGAATTAATAACAGAATTAGGAGATGACCAATATAATAAATATGATGAAAAATTCGCTGAATTAGAAGAAGAATTTAATGGGTTTAGTGTTGAAGAATGGAATAAAAATTTATATTGGGCATGGCTTTACTCTTTGAAACCTTTACTTAAAGACTTTGATGAAGGTTATCCAACTTTTATGCAGACTCAAGCATGGCAAGATAAAGAACTAACAACTGCTTTAGCTTCATGGTCTGAATTAAGGCACGATACCATATTATATGCTAAACAAAGTTATACTATGGCAGGAACAACAAGTATGCCTCCAATACCCCCACCAGTTGTAGGCTATGTTGAACCTGTTCCAGAATTTTATAATAGACTATTGGCATTAACAAAAATGACAACAAATGGATTAGATGAAATGAATGTTCTTGATGAATCCTCTAAAGCTAGATTAAAAAGTCTTGAAGGAACTTTAGAAAAGCTTATTGAAATCTCTAAGCAAGAATTAGAAAATAAAGAGTTAAGTCAAGATGATTATGATTTTATTAAAAATTTCGGAGAATCATTAAAAGGAGTTATTGCAGATGTTGATGAGAAAGCTCTAAAAACAACAATAATCGCAGATGTACATACAGATGGAAATAGTCAACAAGTTTTAGAAGAAGGGGTTGGTTATGTTGATTTAATTGTTGTAGCTTATAAGGTTCCTGATGGAAGAATCTTAATTGGTGCAGGACCTGTAATGACTTATTATGAATTTAAGCATCCAATGGCTGATAGATTAACAGATGAAAAATGGAGAGATGAAATTCTAAAAAATAATCCTCCAGAAAAACCTGAATGGAATTCTAATTTTGCTAGTGAGTAATTAAAAGATAACTCCCCATCTAGGAATCACAGAAAAAACTAAACCTTGATAATCCCCTTAACTCTCAAAAATAACTGGAACATCTTATTATTCATTATACTTGTTGGAAGTTTCATAATTTCTTCCCTACTTTTATTTTGAGTTGATTTTATATCAAGAATAGCAAAAAAATTCATCCATTTATCTAAAACTATTTGATCAAAGAATTTTTTAACTTCCTCAGCTGAAAAAAGATTAGTATCTGAAAGATTGATTTTAATTAACTTCTTACTATTTTTATAAGACCTATTACAATCATATATCACTTTCTTAATAGATTTTTCAATAGCTTCATCTGAATAATCTTTTCCATCTTCTTTTTTCTGCTCTTTTACTAATTCGGGGTCTATCATTTGCCTCTTATTATAAATGGCTCTTACTTCAAGGGCTCTATGATTATCTGCAATTTCCTTAATTAGTGAATCATTCTTTGCTTCATTAGAATACCTTCGAATCAATTTTTTTTAATTTAAAAATAGACTTTAGATGTATATTTTGGGTCTTTTTTATTGGATTATCTTCCCAAACCCGATTAATCTCCAGTGGCCATTTATGTTTCTGGCAATGCCAACATTATTCCCTTTAATTGGGACTACAGGAATATTCAGGTCTAATTCTATCTCATCATCTTTTATTTTTTCAATACTTCCAACTGTGATTGTTGTATTTACACTTAACATTAACATTTCTTTTGTTTTTAGAGGTTCAACTTTTTTGTGTTCCTCTGTTCCTAAAACTTCTTTGAATAATTCTGATTTAATTTTTACTTTATGGGTAATATTTGGAAGATTGTTCTTTGTTGAAATTAAACATCCGGTTAAAGAATCTGTTTTTGTTAAAACAGGGTCTAGATTTGTTTCAATTGAGATGCTTACTCCAGGTTCAACTTGTTTTACTGATTTAGCTCCTTTGTGTAAAGAAATAATTTTTGTTGTTAGGGTTTGATAAATTTGTTCATGTGCTTTTTTAATACTTATCCCTGGTTTTATTTCTATCTCATCCCCTACTTTAAACACACCATGTTTTAGAATTCCTCCTAAAACTCCTCCATTTAGTTTGTCAATTGATTTTCCTGGCTTATTAATATCAAAGCTTCTTGCAACTAAAAAACAAGGAGTTTTTTTTAGATCTCTTTTTGGAATTTGTATTTTGTTTATTTCTTCTAATAATTTATCTATGTTTATTCCTTGTTGTGCAGAGATTGGGATTATTGGAGAATTTTCAGCTAGGCTATCTTTTACAAATGCTTTAATTTCTTTATAACTTTTAAGAGCCTGCTCTTTTGATATGATATCTATTTTGTTTTGCACAATTATTATATTTTTAATATTTTTAGCTTGAATTGCCATGAAATGTTCTTTTGTTTGAGGTTTTATCCCTTCATTAGCAGCAATTACTAAAATAGCCGCATCAATTATTGCAGCTCCAGATAACATTGTGGCCATTAACATTTCATGTCCAGGAGCATCAATAAAGCTAACATATCTGACTGGTTTTCCTTTTTTCTCAATATTAAAATTTCCTTTGTCTTCAAAAATAGTTATGTCTGCATATCCTAATTTTATTGTAATTCCTCGTTTAAGCTCTTCTGAATGAGTATCTGTGAACTTACCAGTAAGTCTACTTAGTAAAGTTGTTTTTCCATGATCAATATGTCCCACAACCCCTATATTTATCTCTGGTAATTCTGGCATGAAATACAATAATAGAATTAGTTTTTAAAGGTTGTTAATATCTAAAGTTTTTGTATATTTTAATCTAGAAAGATGAGGAAAGTTTATTATATGGTCTGTAAGTGATTGATATTTGAAGCTTATTTGTTCATCATCTAATAGGTTGGGAAACTCATCTAATTTTTCCCTGATTGGCCAACACATTCTCATACCTTTTTTTATTATATATGGTTGTGATCGTGGATTTTTCTCTTTGGTTCCAGAGAATTCAAAAGGAAATACAAAAATATCTTTGTCAGAATTATTATTTCCAAAAACAAAACCTATTTGAAAAATTTCTTCAACTTTAGGAATTTCTTTTAACCTATTTACAGAATATTTAACAGCTTCTTCAAGAGATCCAAATGTTTTTTCAAGATCTTGTTCAAAAAGATATAATCTTGTAGGAATTGGATTTTCTGGTACATTGGCTACAGCAATTACATTTGGTGAAAACCTATTAACTTTGTTAACTAATCTCACTTCAACCATGATAGATCAAGAATAAGTTTTATTTAAAAGAATTATTAAGGTGAAATAGTTTATTTTAAGTTGATCTTAATTTGCCTTCAATTTCTTTTAGAGTTTCTTCAATGGTTTTTGGAGTTTCTAAATATGTCTCTTTATTAGATATTTTTGGATCATAATGTTCTAGCCAGTATTCATTCAATGATTCTATTCGGGGAGTTAATCCAGATTTATAATATATAATATCTCCCCCACTTTCTTTTAATTTATGAATATCTATTATTTTTCCACGATCGTATTTGTTAAGAGATCTAAAACCTTCTTCGTTTATTTGTACTTGATCCCCTATTTGAAATCCTTTTAATCTACTTTTTATTGTCATGTTATTATAGAATAAATTTATTCTTTAGGTTTTTCTTCAACAGGTTTTTCTGATTCTGAAGCTTTATTTGGATCTGAGAAAACTTCTGAAAGCTTTTTTCCACCTTCTTTTATTAATTTTAGATTAATTTGGGAAATTGCTTCTGAAATTGTATTTCCCCTAACTGTTTTTCTCAATCTTAGTCCTTTTGGTTTATTTTGTGATCTCTTTTTTTTACCTTCTTTTTTAGGTCTTTTTTTAAATCCTTTACCATAAGTCAATAATACTTTTTTTAACCCAATCCCTTCTACATCTTTCATTACTGTAAATCCCGATTTATCACTTGCCCCTGTTATTTCAAATTCATAACCAGCTAAATCTGGAATAATTTCTTGACCTTGAATTTTGTCATGAAGTTTTTTCCCTATTAATCCAGATGCTTCTGTTTCTAGTTTATGGGTCTTTCCTGATTTTTCTGATATGTTTATTTTAAAACTCATTATTATTAGAAATTTGAATGGTTTTTAAAGGTTATCTCTTGTATAATAATTCTTGTGAAAGAGAATTATTCAAACTTTTTTATCTCAGCAATTTCTTGTAATGTTTTTATTTCATTTTGGGACAAAAGATCTTTATTTTTTTTAAAAATCTTTAATTGTTTTTCTGTTGTGTCAGAATATAGATAATCTAAGTTTTTTATTTTTCTTTCAAAATTTGTTCCTGGAATTGAAATCGCGACTTCTAATGGTTCTTGGGCTTCTTGAACTGATTTGTTCTCTGATTGAATATTTTTTATTCTTCCAACTTTTTCTGCTTTTGAATTGATTAATTTTAAGCCTGAAATTAATTTTCCTGCTTCAATCTTAACCCCAAATATTGCAGGATTTGTATTTCTAAAAACATGTTGTGGAAGTACTTTTAATTTACAAATTGTGGATAATTCCATTAATCTTTTTTTCTCTATTTCTTTTGATTTTTCTTTTCTGAATTCAATTATGTCTTCTATTAATTTATATACCACCTCATCTGTTAGAATTTTGATTTTTTTTGTATCTTGAAGCTCTTTTGCCTCCTCATCCAGATTAACATTAAAACCAATTATCACAGCATCTAGTTCCTTGATTTCTAAGTTTGCTTTTGCAGAAATTATATCTGTTTTATTTATTGGCCCGATTCCTGCTTTCACAACAGGAATATTTTTTTGTTTTAATAATGTTAATAGTGCTTCTAAACTGCCTAATGAGTCTGCTTTTGCAATTATTCCTTGTTTTGAAATTTGTATGTTTTCAGATAATTCCTTTTTGAATTCTTTTTTTATGTCCTCTTTGTTATTTTTATAAATCATAAAAGGCATTCCAGGAAGAATTTCTGCTTTATCTACTAACTGCATTCTTAGTCCTGTTGAGGCTTGAACTTTTTCTTTGGATTTAAATCTTGCACATAAAGGTTCTATTTCTTCTAAGACTCTAATCCTAGTTATTATTGGTTCTCCGTCTAAACTAGCCACAGCAATTTGGTCTGACTTGGTGAGTTGTCCATCATATAAAATTGCTTCAATATAATTTGTTGTTTTTTCTTTTTTAACTTCTAACATTACTCCTTTAGGTTCTTTTCCCATTTCTAATTTATTTCCAAGATATTTTTGACTTAGTCCACATAAAACCATTATTAATTCTGAAACACCTTGTTTTGTCCTGGCAGATGTAGGAACAAGAGCTATTTTTTTTGAGAAGTCTTCTATATTATAATATAAATCAGCATTAAACCCATAGCTATTTAGGGCCCCTATAATAGTCATATATCTTTCGTCAAATATTTGTTTTACGTTTTGAGATTGGGTCTCAATGCTTTTTTTTAGATCTTCCTGGGAGGCATTCCATCCAGAGAGATTATCTAATTTATTCAAGGCTATTACAAAAGGGGTTTTGTTATGTTTGAGTATTTGAATTACTTCTGCTGTTTGTGGTTTTATTCCTTTATTAATATCAATTACAAGAACAGCTAAATCTGCTAAACTTCCCCCTCTTTTTCTTAGATTTGTGAAAGCAGCATGTCCTGGAGTGTCAATTAATAAAAATCCAGGAATATCTAGTTTAATTCCAGATTTTTCAATTAAAGGGCAGGCTGATTTTAATTGTTCTGTAGGATATAATGTGAATGATATTTTTTGAGTTATGCCTCCTTTTTCTCCTTCTTGAACACAGCTGTCTCTAAGGCAATCTAAGATAGATGTTTTTCCATGATCTACATGGCCACATACTGTGACAATTGGCTGTCTTATTTGTTTGGTCATCATTGTTCTGATTTTGGAACCTGTTCAAAAGGTTTATTTCATAAAGACAAGAAATAGAGTTATCTTAAAAGGCTTTTGGAAAATGATATTTTGGAAGAAATATCAAGAACAAGGCGTCCGAAGCCAGAAAAGAAAGATCCGAAGATCAAACTCAACTGATTGTCCCGCCTTATCCCTAACAAACATCAAGAACAAGGCGTCCGAAGCCAGCAAAGTAAAATCCGAAGATCAAACTTAAACTGATTATCCCACCTAATCCTTAATAAAAAGTATAAGATTTTGGAGTTTTTAAGGTTTTCTCACCCCTAGAAAATTATAAAAAGGGGGCTTATTAAACAGAATTATGTCAGAGATAAGAATAACTGAATTACAGCAAAAATATGATTTAGAACTTGATACCGTCGTAAAAAAAATAAAAAATAGCAAGGCAAAACTTGTTTTACTTCAATTTCCAGATGGTCTTAAGCCTTATGCTACTGAAATTGTTGACAATTTAAAATCTAATTGTAATGTAGAATTCTTGATTTGGTTTGGTAGTTGTTTTGGTGCATGCGATACTCCTAATTTAGGAAAAGATTTAAATAAAAAAATAGATTTAGTTATTCAATTTGGTCATAATGAAGTGATGCCGAGCTTTTAGAAAAGTTTTAAATTTCCTTATTCTATAAGCCCTTTAAATTTACTATTTTTGAAAAGGTCTATTTTATTTTCTAATGAAGATAACCTTGAAGATATTTCCTCTTTAATTTTGTTGCGTTCTTCTACAATGAATTTGATGTATTTTTTTGCTTCTTCATAAAAATTATCATATGCATCTATGACAAGTCCACATTTCTTACATGTGAAATCTGGGTAATTACTGTCTTGATATTCTAATTCAGATTTATCAATTGGGCATAATTTTACTTTGCACATATATAAATTTAGATGAAGCTCTTTATAATAACTATTGTTGTTTAAAATAAACGATCAGGTAATATTACTGATTTTTTATAATAATCTTTAAATACTAATTATTAAGAATATTTTAATGTTAGAAAATGAATTGAATTTAAAAGAGTTCTCTTTGTTACTTTCTTTTGCTGTTGCAGCAGAACAAAATGGGGGATATAGATATGTTTTTTCAGATAAAAGGATACAGAAATTACAATCATTAAGATTAATCGGAATTGAAAAAATGGCTGATCCATCAAAATTAAAAGAAGGTGAAGAATTTTATATGATTCGAAAAGAAGGTCTTGAATTGGTAGATCAATTAAAAGATTATTGTAATGGAATTTTAGAAATTTGGGATAAAAGAAATAATTCAAAATATGTTAGGGTTTCACAACCAACCCATTAATAAACTTAATCCTACAAAAAACATTAAAATTCCTGCAATTAAATGTAAAATCCTAATATTTCTTTCTTTCCAACCTTCAACATCTTCTATTTTTGAAATTCCAAAATATACCATTCCTATTATTATTAACATTGGAACTATAAATATAAAATTATAATATAATAACCAAGGGAGAATTTCAATTAAAGTTAATTCAGATAAAATTCCAGAGGCAATTATATATGGGCCTATTGTACAAGGAAGTAAAAAAAGAGTAACTAAGAGTCCAATTATAAATGCTGCTTGTGGAGAAGTTATTTTTTGAATTAGCCTTTTGACTTTTGGTCGCATAAAAAGAGGCATTTCTGTTCCAACACATCCAGGCTTATACATGAAAAAATCTTTTATTTGTAATGCCCCAATGATCATGGCTAAAATTCCAAATGCTTTGTATATAAATCCTGAAGCAATCCTTAAGTAAACTGCTGCTATTTTCCAAATATTGACTAGGATAAAACCAAAAACCATATACCCAATATAAATTGCTAGGATAAATGACGCTCCTCCGATTAAGACCCTATATTTTTTTCTAGGATCTTGCATTAAGATAACAACTAAAACTAATAAGAGCATGGCAATAGCGCAAGGATTAACAGAATCTGCTAGAGCAAGAGTAGTTATTTTCCATAAATATGATAATTCCATTTTAACATCCTGTAAGTTGTTTTAGTGTTTCAATGCTGTGAGTTCCTTCATATTTTTTTTCACCTATTACCCATGTAGGTGTTTTTAAAATTCCTTCACAAGCATCTCTCTCAAAAAAACAATCAACTACATTTAAATGTTTATAATTTTCTCCAAATATTTCTTCTTGTTTTTCACAAGCGT
>JAFCGC010000004.1 GCA_017608305.1 Candidatus Pacearchaeota archaeon | reverse complement strand
TATTTCTTTGATAGATCATTTATTTTTTTATTTTTGAATAAGTTTTCCAAATATTTCTTTGATAGATCATTTATTTTTTTATTTTTGAATAAGTTTTCCAAATATTTCTTTGATCTCTGTTAATTAATTTAGCAATTTCACTATATGAAAGATTTTCTTGTCTTAAATATGCAATGACTGTTTCTAGTATTGTTAGTTTTTTATTATCAAATATTTGTATTGGTAATTTCATTTTTTTGTTTTTTGTTTTATATCCTTTGTTTTGTTTTTTATTTGCTTTGTTATAAGCTGTCCAGATTGTTCTTTGATCTCTGTTGAGTAATTCAGCAATTTCATAATAAGCCATACTTAAATTCTCTTTCATATATTTTGTAATTGATTCTAGTGCTCCTAACTCCTTTGTGAAAATATTTAGAGGTATTTCTATATCCTTTCTTACCTCTAATAATTCATAAATTTCTTTATTGCTGATTCTGTGTTTCTTTTTGATTTCTTTAATTAGTGCTTTTATTATTGCTTCTTTGTCTTTTGAATATTCTTCTCTTAGTTCTTGTGTTAATAGATCTAGTGCTTTGATTGATTTATTGTTCTTTATATTTTTCTTTCTTCTTGCAGGGATCAATGCTACTAGTAATAAGGTGATGGTCCAACTTCCTGCTGTTGAAGTATCATAAACTCCTGAAACAATTATGGAGGGAACTGTTTTCATACAATAATAAATTGTTTCTTGTGCTTTTGCGTCTGATAAATTTCCTCTTTCTAATACACTTGATGTTATTGTTACATTTGTTGCATTTTGCAATACAACTCCTGCACAAGATGTTTCTCCGCTATCTGTATCTGCAGTAAAATTTCCACATGAAATTACATATCCATCTGCATTTCCTTTTCCATAAAGATCAATTGCTTCTATTCCAATATTTCCGGTTGCATTATAATTTCCAGTATTATTTATACTAATTCCTGTGTTTGCTGTTTGATTTGTTTGCCCTCTTTCAACATTAAATCCAATTCCAGAGGGGGAAATAATTAAAGCTTTTAGTTGATTATATTGGAAACTTGTTGAGGTGTTTATTCCTGATCCTCCACTCGTGTCTTCTCCATAAACAGTTACATTCCAATTTCCACTACCATCAAAATACCACATAGCTATTGTACATGAATAATTTTGAGCAGAAGAAGTATTTGCTCCTAGTGTTTCTACACAACTAATGTTTTCTCTTAGGGCTTCATCTGTTTTTGAGAAATTAGCCGTAACACTTGAATCATTTAAATTATTTACTCCATCAGTATCATTGATTGTTACATTAAATTTAATTATTTTGTATCCTGCTTCAACAGGATTTGTGGCTGCTATTGGAGACATATAGATTACTTCTGGTGCGGTGTTAGAGGGTAAAATTAAATGAACAAATTTTGAACTCGTGAGATTGACTAGTGTAGAATTTGTTGCATAATTAGATTCGTTTCCACTAACATTGTAGTTTGTAAAATATGTTTTGCCGTTACTAGTTTCATTATATTCTAAAAAGGTGTATTGAGAAGTTAGTCCATCAGCATCAGTTGTATCGCTTACACTTCTGACTCCCAATGCATCACTTATATTTACACTTGCACCGCTGATACTTTGTAGGGTGTTGTTTGTCACATTTACTTTTAAATAATAATAATTAAAAAAAGAAGTTAATGCTTCAAATTCACAATTACTTTTATTAAAGTTTACATTAACAAATGAAATGTTATTTGCACTTGCTTCTAGATAAATACTATTATTTGAAAAAGTTATTGTGTCATTAATTATTGTTGAGTTGCTTGAAGCTAATCCATTAAAATAATAAGCTTTTGTAATATTTGTAAAATTATTATTTGAGGAATTAATTTGATTATTCACATAAACTACCCCCCCATTATCATATGGAAAAGTTATATTGAAAAAAGTATTGTTTTTTAAAATAGTGTTTGTATCTCCTAAATTTAATCCATTTGCAATATAAAAAGCAGTATTTGAAGATAAATTAAAATGTTCAAAAACATTGTTTTTTATTGTTCCATTGTTTCCTCCTGTTGTTTGTATGAGGCTTGATGCGTCTAAATCTGCAAGACCATGTTTTACTTTATTGTCTTGTATAATATAATCTTGTGAAGAAGAAAAATAAATATTTCTGGTATTTGCTTGACTAATAAAATTATTTTTAATTAAAGAATTATTTGAATTTAAAATTATTATTGCTCTAGAGGATTGGTTAATTTGGTTATTTATTATAAAAATATTTTTTGAATTTGAGGAAATATGTGCAAACCTGCTTGTAATGTTATTAATTTTATTTGAAGAAATATTGAGGTCAATTCCATTTGAAATAGTTATTCCAAATTTTCCTGAACTTAAATTTGAATTATAAATTGTTAAATTATTTGAATTTTCTGCATAAATTGCAGTTCCATGAGAAAGTATTCCTGATTGACATCCCGCAGAATCACTTGTGTCTCCTCTATAAGTTCCATTTATATTATTAAAAGTAGAATTTTCAATTGTTATGTTATTTGAATTAAAAAGATAAATTCCATATAAATGACTATTATCAAAACAATCTTCACTTGTTGTTTGGCCTGTATAAATATTTGTTAAATTTACTTGAATTAAATTATTATAGGAATTTGTAAAATTAATCCCAATCCCATATACTTCTAATCCGCTTGTGTCATTAAAATTATATAAGGTTGTGTTTATAATTTTTGAATTATTTACATCTTTGAATTTGATTCCATGAGATGCATTTTGTAAAAGACAATCTTTTATTGTAATTCCCTTTGTGTTGTTTGCATTTATATAATAAAGAGTATTGTTTTTTGTTCCTGTTATTGTATGACCTGCACAATCTAGGGTGGTGTCATCTTGAGTGAATTCATAACAGTGTGATGTATCTGCTGAAAGAGTTATTCCACTTTCAATTGGAATACATCCTGAAGAACTTAAAATTATTGTTGAATTTTGAGAAATAAGTCCATCATCTTTTCCATCATTAGGAATTACTTGGCAAGTCCAATTTTCACCTGCAGTTAATTCATTTGATAAAATTGTGGAATTTGTGTAATTATTAAAACCTTCGTTATAGATTTTTTTTATTTGAATTGCAGAAATAGTTCTATTGTAAACTTTTACCTCATCAATGGTCCCATTAAAATGTTCATTTGCTTGTAAGTTGCTTGCAGCTGCAATATATGAGGTTCCTTCCACACTAAGTGTTCCCATTGTGCTAGAGATATCATCAATTGTTCCTGTTTGAGTTCCATTAATATATCTAATTGATTGATTATTTATTCTATCATAAACAATTGCCACATGATACCAATTTCCAGAACTCATTGTTAATCCATCTTCTGTAGTTGTTATTTGGTCTGTTGAGTCTGCTTCAATATGTCCTTGCAATAATCCTGTTTCATTTATAGTCATGGTCACAATTGGATTATCTCCTGTTCTTCCTGCTGTGAAAATCCAATCATATTTGCTGAATCCATTTGGTTTTATCCATGCCATAATTGTAATACTTTCTGTGTTTGCGAGATTATTTATTGTAGAGATATCCATATAATCGTCCTTTCCATCAAAAATATACCCTCCCCCTAATTTTCCGTTTGAGGTCCATGTTGGGGTGGCAGACCCTGACGCAAGTGTTGCATTATTTTTCCAATTACTATAATCTCTAATTAAATTTTCAGTTGTAGCTGTAATTTCTGAATTAAAAGGCATGTTTAAAATTGCAATTGAACTTCCGTCTACTAACCAATTATATATATTTGTAACTGTTTCTCCATCTAAATCTGCTGTGCTTTGATTTACACAAGTCATATTATCGACTACCCTTACTGCAGATGGAATGATAATTGGTGTTGTTTGTGTTGGGACATTATTTTGAGCAGCCCCCCCAGTATATTCAATAAGAAGTTTAGGGTATGCTGTTGAGTCTGTATTTTCCCTTGCTCCAAAAGCATAATAATTATCAGACCCAAGTTCAGTATGTCCAAAATTATTAAATGCCCCATCCCCTACAGCATTAATAGCTGTAACCTCATAATCTGGATCATAAATTCTTATGGTTACATTATCTCCCTGGCCACATGCTTGTTTTAATTGAGTTAATACTGAAACATTTGTTAATTTTCCAGAGGTTATGCTTGAGAAAGTTCCAGCTGTTTGGTTTATTGCTGATTGTCCTGCAACAACAAGTTCTCCTGATGCTTCTGTCCATGTTTGGTCTTCAATATAAAAAATAGTTGCATCATTATCTGGAGAACCTGCTTTAGATGTAATGTTTAATTGTAAGTTTGCAGAGTCAATACTATCTGGATTTAAATCGCAAAGATCACTAATATCCCATTTTATTTGTATGCCCATATCTGTAGTTGTTGCACATGATCCTGATCTTCCATTTTCACATATGTAAATATCAGCTAAATTAAGTGTATTATCAAATTCACACCACCCCCCTGAACAAGCAGAAGGATCAATAATATGGTCAAATTCAACTGCTCCGTCGAGGATTTTTAAATCAAATGTATTTTGTGATTCTGAAATTAGGTTTGTAAGATAAATTTTATTATATTGATCTGAATTTAAAGAAGAAAATTCTGCAATAATATCTGTCCCATCTAATTCATAAATCTCTATTTTTGGAGTTCCATTAATAATTCTTGGGTAAATTGTTATATCATTTTCAGAACTTAAATTTGTTTCAAAAACTACTCTAACATAATGTGAATCTGGAATAGTTGGACTCCAGATATTATCTAATTCTTTTACTTGTTCATAAATTTCTTCTATGAAGATTTTGTTTTCATTTAAATGCTCTGCTTTTGTTATTACAATTATATGAAATGTTTGATTACTTAATTGAGGTGCAACCCATTCAATATAATCATAAATATTATTGTTATTTCTATCTTGAACGCTTTGAACTGGAAGATAAGTGTTTTGTTCTTCCCAATAAATTTTTATTTTAGAGGGGTTGGTTACCTTGAGATTTTCATTCAATTCTGTAAATGCTAAAACATTTTCATAATGAATTGATGTTGGTCCAATAATCTTTACTATTTTTCCACTAGAAGTTTCTTGTTCAATTGCATACGGTGCAGGTGTTTCATATTTGATCTCAAAATTAGTTGCATTTTCATCTATTGTTACTTCAATTATGCCTTTTTCCAAAATTTCTTGTGTTGTTATTGCTCTTCCTGTTATCGTAGAGAAAATATTTTTAATCCATTTTGTCAAAAAGAAACTCTTTTCTTTTTCTGGTTCTGAAATAGTTTGGCCAGTTATCAAAGAAGTTGAGGTTATGTCCTCTTTTTCTTCAAGTTTTTCCACTTTTTCATTTAATTCTTTTATTTGTTCTTCTAGTTCTTGAATTTTTTCATCTTGTTCTTTTTCAGAAATTTGTTTTTCTATTTCTTTTATTTCTTCAGAAGTAGTAGGGGATTCTTCTTGGGAAGGACTCGAATCTTCTGCAGTAGAACCCCCTGTAATTGTATCTTCTGAATATAATGTTACTAATTTGTTTACTGTTATTTTTGTAGCTTCTTTGGGCAATTCAATTTTGATTTTTTCTGGTTTGTCTAATTCAAGGTGTTTTTTCCATTTAACAGGTTGACCTAGAACTGCTGAGTATTGAACTGTTGCAATTGTGAAGTTTTCTGAAATATTTATTTTTGGAATAATTGTTATGTTTGGAAGAATAGGTTTTTCGGTAATATTTTCAGGAGGAATTTCTTCTGTTATGTTTTCAGGAATTTTTTCTAATATGGTGTATTTTATTTCATCTAAATTTAATTCTGAGTTTGAAATTTCTATTCTTAGAGTATAAGTTGATTTATTTAGAAGGATATAACTTAGATCACATGTTTCTTCACAAATATCTTTGAAATTTATAATAAAATCTTCTGTGGGTTCTTCCTCTGGCTCTTCTTCACTTGGTTCTTGAGTTGTTTCATTTGTATCTGGTTCTTCTGTAATATTTTGTTCAGGCTCTTTAGTTGGGGGTTCTTCTTCTGTAATATTTGTTTCTGGTTCCTCCTCTGTTTCTTCCTCTTCAGGTTCTTCACTTTGTGCTTCTTCGGTTGATTCTTCTTCAGAAGTAGTAGAGGATTCTTCTGGGGAAGGACTCGAATCTTCTGCAGTAGAACCCCCTGTAATTGTATCTTCTGAATCTGAACTTTCGCTTGAGCTATCTGAACTTCCAGAGTCACTCGATCCTGAATCTCCACCACTATCGCTTCCTGAATCACTTGAGTCTGAGTTATCTGAACTGTCTGAACTTCCAGAGTCTCCTGAATCTTCAACAGCTCTTCCTGCTAATGTAAAAAAACCTAGAATTTTTTTCCACCAAGAAATTTCATTATTGTCTGGTTCTGAAATTGCTTGGCCTGTTAAAAGAGAATTTGGTTTATTTTTTTCTTTTTTTAATTTAGAACTATCAAATATTAAAATATCCTCGAGATAAACTTTAGCATTACCTTGTTTTAAAACAGAACCAGAAATTTTTACTGAGTCCAGAGTACCTGGATTTTCAACAGCCCAATCATAGATTGTTGATTCATTAAAATCCATATTTATTATTTGGGTATGTTCTTGTTCTTGAACAAAAAAACCAACTATGATTGGCTGTATATAAAACACAGAAGTGATTAAAACAATAATAAAACCAAGAGATAAAAGAATTATTGGAACTTTGGTGATAATTAATTTCTTTTTTTGTTCTTTGATTAATTTTTCACAATCCTTTATGTAATCATCATAATAATCAATCCACTGATTTATTGTTTTTCCATCTGCTTTTTTATAAAGAATTTCTACATATCTTGAATAAGAAATTTGTTTTTTGAGATATTTTTCTTTTAATTTATGGGTATAAAGAATTAGTTCTGTTTTTTTCCTCTGAGCAAATGCTACTCTACTTTGCAGTTCTACGATTCTTGCTTTTGCTATTCGAGTCCTTCCCATAATTACTTATTATATATGTATAATATGTATTATAAATCTTTGTACTTATGCATAAAATACTTATTATAGATGTATAAATTTATATGGGGTTTTTTAGTAAAATTTATAAAAAACAGGGTTTTGGTTAAATCATGAATGTGTTTGATGGAATTGAAAAAAAAGTGGGTGTGCAGAATTTGAACTTTCCTTTAAAGGGTAAATATGTTGCAATGCTTGCTCCTAGTTTTGTTGTTGATTTTGAATATCCTTCAATTATTTCCAGATTAAAGGCTCTGGGATTTGATAAAGTAGTTGAGTTGACTTTTGGAGCAAAAATGGTTAACCGAGAATATCAAAAACAACTTAAAAAATCTAAAAAATTATTGATTGCGAGCCCTTGTCCGGGAATTGTTGAAATAATAAAGCAAAAAGCACCAAAATATGCAAAAAACCTTGCTCAAATAGATAGTCCTGTTACTGCAACAGGAAAAATATGCAGAAAAATTTATCCTAATCACAAATTGGTTTTTATTTCTCCTTGTCATTATAAAAAATTAGAAGTTGCTAATTCAAAATATATTGATTATACAATTGATTATAAACAATTAAATAAATTATTTGTGAAATTTAAAGTTCCTAAATTTAAGACTAAATCTCATTTTGATAAGTTTTATAATGATTATACAAAAATTTATCCTGTTTCAGGCGGGTTAGGAAAGACAGCTCACTTAAAGGGGGTTATTAAGCAAGATGAAATTTTAGTTATGGATGGATTAAATAATATTTTGAAATTTTTACAAAATCCAGATCAGAAAAAAAGATTTTTAGATATTTTATTTTGTAAGGGGGGATGTATTGGGGGGCCTTGTATAAGCTGTAAATTGAGTATTCCTGCTCGTAGAAAAAAAGTCTTAGATTATTTAGAAAAATCAAAAGACGAAGATATCCCTGATGCTAAAAAAGGAGTTATTGATAAGGCAAAAGGAATTAATTTTTTGAGAAAAGTTTAATTATTAATAATTAAAATTGCTCCTACAATCAAAATAATTGTTGCAATTATTTTTCTTGGTAAGTTTTGTTCTTTGAACAGAGTTCCTCCTGCAACAACTGCGAGGAAAACCGAGATTCTTTTTATTGATAGTGCTAGTGCAACAGGAGCCATGCTAATTGCTCTGAGATGAGTATAACGATAAATTATTGTGAAAATAGCGATGATTAGAATGTATTTCCAGGAATTTTTAAATGCAGATTTTACTGATTTTGTTTTTGATGCAAAAATTGCAATTAAAATAAAGATTATTGCAAAAAATAAATGCTGAAATCCCATAAATGCGTTTAGGGGAACTTGAAAGTTTTTTAAAATAGCTTTATCAAGGATAGATGAAATTGCGAATAACAATAAGGCAGCAATTATATAATAATGGCCTTTTGCCTTTACTGCTTCTTTAATTGGTTGTTTTATTTTTTGTTTTGGTTTTAAAGCTAAAATATATGTTCCAACTATTAATAATCCAACTCCTGTTATTTCTAAAATTGTTAATGCTTCTTTTAAAAATATAAATGCAAAAATAGCAACTAGTCCTGGGGTTAAGACAAGGAGAGGAAGTGCTTTGCTTATTTCTAGATTTTTAATCCCAACCATCACACATAAAAATGCAAGCCCTGCAAGAATAGATTTTAAAAATAAAACAATAAGCCCTGAACTTGTTAGGATTGAAAAATCTGTCAAAAGAAAAAAAGGAATCGCAAGAATCAGATTAAAAATAGCGACGATAACTGAAAAACTTAAAGCTGTTTCTTTAAATAAGACTTTTTTTTGAGTTATTGCAGCACTTGCTGAGAATACTGCCGATACTAAGGATAAAGCATACCAAGGTATTGTCATTTTTTATTATATAGAAATAAATACTTTTAAATATTAATATCTTGGTTTAATTGCATGCGGAGGTGGCACAGTGGTTACTGCAATCGGTTGCAGCCCGATTTTTCGTGAGTTCGAATCTCACCCTCCGCTTTATGCAAATGACTGTGTTAATTTGCATTTTTTAAGATGAAACGTGAAAAATTTGTAATAAAGGAATACAAACACTGGAAGCTAATTTTACCTCAGAACCAAGGATATTTAGGAAGAATCAGGATTTGGGCTTTGAGAGAAAATGCTCTTGATTTTTTTGATATGAATAAGGAAGAAGTGGAGGAGCTTTTTTTAATTGGAAAACAAATTAGAGATGTTTTAAGAGATTTATTTAAACCAGATTTGTTTAATTATGCTTCTGCAGGGAATGCGGATTCTCACCTGCACATACATGTTATTCCTAGATATAAAGAACAAAGAGAATTTTTGGGAGAGAAATTTGTCGATGAAAATTGGGGGAAAAATCATGCTCCTTATAATAGAACACGTAAATTTTCTGATGAGTTTTATAAAAAAGTTAGAGATTTAATTAGAGAAAAATTAGATTAAAAAAGAAAATTATATAAATGAGTAATCCCTAGGGGTTACTATGAAAACAATAACAATCAAACTTCCTGAAGAAGAAGCTAAAGAATTAAATGAGTTTATTGCTAGGAGAAATTTTCCTTCTAAATCAGAGTTTATTAGAAATTTAATTATGGAGAAACTTGGAACCGATAAAAAAGAAAAAATGGGTTGGCTTATTTTAGCTCAAGAATCTATGCATAAAATATGGAACACTAAAAAAGATGATCAAATTTGGAGCGAGTACTTATAATGGAACAACGAGATCTTGTTCTAGTTCCTTTTCCTTTTTCTGATCAGTCTGGTAGAAAAGTTAGGCCTGTGATTATTATAAGTAATAAAATGTTTAACACCCCCTCTGAAGATGTTCTGGTTGTGGGAGCAACTTCAAATATTTCTAAAGATATTTATACAATTAGCTTAAAAAATCTAGATTTAGAGGAGGGGAAGCTTATAACCGAATGTTGTATCAAAGTTGAAAATATTTTAAAAATTGACAAAGATCTTATTATCAAAAAAATAGGAAAAATTAAGAAAATTAAATTAAAACAAATTTTAAATATTCTTATGAAAATTTTAAAAGAATAATCATCTTAAATTTTCTTTTTAAATCGTCTTTCAATCGCTAAAAGAATCATTGCACCAAAAATAACAAAGATAAATACATAAGTGAATTTACTGTCTTTCATATAACTCAATAAACCTTCATCTGAGTCTTCATCAGGCCTTATTCCCCCTGTTAATGGGGTTCTTTCACTTGAAGTTTGATCTATTGCCCCAATAACCTTTCCTGTTCCTGTTAATTTGATCTCTCCCCAGGTTTCTGTAGTAATATCATCATTGACTTTAATATTATACACTCCTTCAGGTGCGACTAATTTAAATTTAATACTTTCTCCAAGACTTAATTTAGGATATTTTGTTCCTTTTGTATTTCCAATTAAAATATGAACTGGTTTTGAATATTGAGTATTTCCAATGTTTGTTATTATTAAATTCTCTTTGTTTAGTTCAAACTTGGCTTTTTCATTTATGTTGATTTCAAAAAAACCTGTTGCTGTGGTGTTTTTATACATTGCTGTTATTGTTCCTCTTCCATAACTTGCTGTTGGACCAAGATCTATTTCAATAATTTCATTGGAAGAGTAGGTATTTTCTAGATCAACCCTTTCTAAAGAGTCTTGAATTGCAACCGAAATTTGATCTTTAATAGGGTTGTTGTTTGAATCTAATAAAGAAATCTTAAAAACTATTTTTTCTCCTGCTTCAAAAATATCTTTTGTTGGTGAAATTTCTAGTTTATAATTTTGAGCTGATATAAATGATAATAAGAAGACCATGCAGAACAATAATACCAGTACTTTTTTCATGTTTATTTTAGTTTTTGTATATATTTAAAGATTTCTTATATGTGTTTTTGGCTGCAATAAAGTTTAAATAATAAATTAGCTGTTTTTATTAGAAAGTATATAATTGAAAGGAGGTATAAAAATGAATAGAAAATATTTTTTAGTTTTTGGGATTTTAATAGTTGTTTTACTTTTGGTTTTTGTTTCTGCGAGACCAAAATGGAAAGATCCGTGCCCAATAAATTCAGATACTAATGTTGTATTTTACGGAGAAACTGGTTTTGGGGGTGTTGGAGATTTGAGCAAAGATTGGATAATAAGTTTTCTTAATTGGTGGGAACAACAAGATCCATCAATAAATTATGTTGAGTTAGGAGATAATCATGTAACTGGTGAGTGTGATCTTGGAAGTTTTGAAAATTTAAAGATGTATATCCAGCCAGGAGGAAATGCTTATTATCAACAAAACAGACTTGGAAGTGAAGGTAAAGCTGCATTGACTGAGTATATTAATTCTGGTAAAGGTTATTTGGGTATTTGTGCTGGATTTTACTATACTGCAAATGATTATTGGTGGCAAGATGAGTTCTATAATCATCCAGATCTTTTAGAATTGTATCCTACTGTTGAAGGTTCAATCAGAGAGATTGCTGATTATGATGAAAATCCAGGATATGCTATTACTGGTTTAGATAATGGTTTTAATGCAGTATATTATGGAGGACCTACTAGAGGTTATGAATATACTGATTTAAATTCTCCAGGAGAATTTGTAGCAACTTATACAGAATATGGAAATGACATGCCTGCAATTATAAAATACAATAATATGTTATTGAATAGTGTTCATTTAGAAGCATTTGAAAATAATGGGATTTCTGGATTAAGTACAGAAGATAGAATTGAAAACTATAAGCTTTTAGCTAATTTATTGAATGAGGTTTCTGGAACTAGTTTTTATGTTCCAGCATATACAAATCCACCTGTTTGTGGAAATGGCGTTAAAGAAGTGGGTGAGGTTTGTGATTTAAGTGATTTAGATGGAGAAAGCTGTCAGACTTTAGGTTTTGATGAGGGTAGTTTAGCTTGTTTAGGCGATTGTTCTGGATTTGATACCTTTAGTTGTATTGATTATCCTCCACAGTGTAGTGATGGGTTAGATAATGATGGAGATAGTTTAATTGATTTTCCAGCTGATACAGGGTGTGCAGACGCAAATGACGATGATGAAACAGATTATGTTGGACCAGTAGAGATTTTATTTTATGGGTTTGAAGATGGAAGTTTAAGTGAATGGAGTCTTTATGGAACAGGAACTGCTTGGATAGTCTCAACAGATATAAGTTATGAGGGAACTAGATCTGTAAGAGCAAAGAAAACTGGAGCAGGAGATGACAGTTTTATGGAAATAACAATTGATGCTTCTGGATTTGATTTGGTTACACTTGAATACTATAGAAAACTTGTTGGGTTAGATACTGCAGATGATTTTGAAGTTCAGTATTTTAATGGGGTTTGGCATAGTGTTGAGCATTTAGGAACAGGAAGAGCAAGTGATTCGTCATTTAAGTTTAAGAGTTTTGATATCCCAAATACTGCAACAAAAATAAGATTTAAGTGTGAGTGTGGAGCTGTTTCAGAGAAGTGTTATGTTGATAATGTTAAAATCATAGCTCAATAATTTTTATTTTTTTTCTTTTATTTTGTTTTCTTTTATATAAATTTATAAATTCTAATTAATTACTTAATTTATGAGGAAACAAGAGGTGGGTTTTTTAGGCAGACCTTTAAAAAATATTCCGAATAATATAAGACGTAATGTAAGTGAACATTTTATGACTTATTTTGTTATTTTGGTTTTACTTGGTGCAAGCTTTCTTGGTTTGTATTTTTTGGGAGGCAGTATCACTGGTTTTGTTATTATTGGAGGGGTTGGAGAAGATTTTGAAACAGGAAATCTAAACGATTGGACTTTGACCCATACTGGAGTAGCAGCTGATTGGCAAGTAGTTACAACAGATCCTAGTTCAGGAACTTATCATTCTCAATCAAATCCTCAAGAAGCAGGAGAATTAAGTTCTATGGAAAGAATTATTAGTACTTCTGGTTATGAAAATATAAATTTTAGTTATAAAAGAAAACTTCTTGGATTAGATACTGTTGATTGGTTTAGATCAAAATGGTATGATGGATCTATATGGTATACTCTTGAGGAAATAAATTCTGCAAATGATGGATCTTATGTTTATAAGCAATATCTTTTACCTGCTTCTGCAGATGATAATGTTAATTTCGCAATAAAATTTGAATGTGTTGCAGGAGCTGTGAGTGAGTTTTGTAGAGTTGATGATGTTAATATTGATGGAGATGTTATGGATGATGAGGCTCCAAACCTTTTAATTATTTCTCCTGGAAATGGTTCAATTAGTAATGATGTGTTTTTAGATGTAAATTATATGGTTGGAAGTGATGCTCAAGCTTGTTGGTATTCAAATGATTCTATGTCTCTTAATAATTCAATAATTTGTGGACAGAACATAACAGATATTACTTGGACAGAGGGACTTCATAATGTAAAGGTTTGGGCAAATGATTCAAATAATAATTTAAATTCTTCTTTAGTGAGTTTTACAATTGATTCTGTAGCACCTTATTTTGAAGATAATACTCCAATAGATCAAGAATTATCTTACGGCGATTCTTTAAATTATGATATTAATGCTAGTGATTCTTTACAATTTGGTTGTTTTTCTGTTAATGATTCTAAATTTACAATTAGTTGTGATGGTTTGCTTGAAAATATTAATCCTTTAGGGGTTGGAGGATATTATTTAAATATAATTATTAATGATAGTATAGGTAATTTAAATTCAACAATAATCTTGGTTAATGTAACAAAAAAAGATCCTTCTTCAAATATGCAAGTTGTTATTACACCTTCTAATAATGAAGATTATGGAACTCAAACAAGTTCTACAGCATCTGAAACAAATAATGGTGATGCAGATGTTGTTTATAATTTTTATAGGAACAATCAAACTATTGCAAACCCAAATACTCAGAGTTTGGGAGTAGGAACTTATTATTATGTTTACAATACAACAGGAGGTCAAAATTATACTTCTGGAACTATAAGTGATAATCTTATTATTAATCAAATTAACTCAGAAGTTAATTTAAATTTGAATGGTAGTTCAGAAAATATTTCAATTTATCAAGGGGACACAATAAGTTTAAATTGTTCTATGGTTACCGGGGATTTAGAAGCTCAAATTCAACTTTATAAAAATAATATTTTGATTAATTCTGGAACTTCTCCTTTAGGAAATTTAACATCATTTAATGATGTTCAAGTTGAAAATATTACTTGTATTTATTTAGATTCTCAAAATTATACTTCTAGTTATGAAACTTTTTTTGTTGAGGTTACTTCTGCTCCAGATGTTCTTGGTC
Organism: Candidatus Pacearchaeota archaeon; assembly: GCA_017608305.1. Classification (GTDB taxonomy): domain Archaea; phylum Nanobdellota; class Nanobdellia; order Pacearchaeales; family GW2011-AR1; genus JAFCGC01. Next base: position 20,660 of record JAFCGC010000004.1, on the reverse strand, counting down.
CCTCTATTTTAATAGATTCTCCAATTGAAGCAGTGTATTTTTCTAATGAAAGTTTAGAATTAAATTTTTCAGTAAGTGATGGATCTGGAATTGATTCTTGCTGGTATAATATTAATGGGGGAGTTAATATTAGTTTAGCTGGTTGTGCAAATACAAGTTTTGATGTTTCTGGAGAAGGAAATTATGTTTTGAATTTATTTTCAATTGATAGTTTGGGAAATCCATCAAATAGTAGTGTTAGTTTTAATGTTGATTTAATAGGGGTTAGTGTTTCTGTTTCAGAGCCAACAGGCACAAAAACTTCTCGTGAGTCTATTCCAATAACTTATACTGTTACTGGAAATAGTTTAACTTGCTGGTATGAAGTTAGAACTTCTATTGGGGGAGAAGTCATTTCTAATACAAGTTTAATTAATTGTTCTGATTCAAGTTTTGATGTTGCTGCTGATGGAGATTATATTTTATATTTATATTTAAATAATTCTTTGGGATCTTTTACTTCTGATAACTCTAGTTTTTCAGTTGATACTTCTAGCTCTTCTTCGTCTAGTGGAGGCTCATCAGGAGGGGGTGGAGGGGGATCTATTATTACCTCAAGTATTGTTAAAGTAGAGCTTGGAGCTCTTCCTAGTTTAATTGTTAATCCAGGAGATTCCAAAAAAATAAATTTGAATGTAAAAAATACTGGAACAAAATTTCTAAATGATTGTAAGCTAAGAGGAGATGGGCAGTTTTCTTCTTGGGTAATTTATTCTGGAGAGAAAAAAAATCTTGCTGCTGGTGAAGAGTTTGATTTTACTTTTGATTTAAAAATCCCTGAAAATTTTGAAACTGGAACTTATTCTTTAACAACATCTTTAGAGTGTAAAGAGAAAAATGAGTCTTCTAGTTTTAGTGTAGAAATTATAGAAAAAAGACTAGGTTTTGAATTATTGAATGTTGATAGAATTGATGATTCTAATGTAAAGGTTATTTATTCTTTGGAGGAACTTTCTGGAATAGAACAAGATGTGGAATTACAATTTTTACTTTATGATTTAAATAATGAAAAGGCTGCCGAATTAAGTGAAGGGGTTTTTGTTGGTCCTAATTCTAAATCAGAATTTGAAATTATAATTCCTATTGATGAATCTTTGGCTGGAGAGTTGAGTTTGTTGATTAATTTAAATTCTGAAACTTATTCTGGTTTTGTTGAGGAAAGTATTATTTTAGGTGCTCCTACAAGTGGATTTGCTATTTTAGGAGGAGAAGGAACAACAGATAATATTGTAAGTGTTGCTATTTTGATCCTATTTATTGTTTTTGCTATTTTTATTGTTAAAAGGATTTTTGGGCATAGAAAAAAAATTAAGAGGCCCAGAAAAAAAAGAAGAAAATTTTCATTTTTAAGAAAGAGATATAGGTTTTAGGGAAAAGTTACCGAGAAAATATTTTTTGATGTAATGTTTTTCTTTTTCTTGTAGATCTCTTTTTGTTTTTTAGTACAATAAAAAGAAGAATTATTGTTATTATAAGAAGAATTATTGAAAATCCAATCGATCCATATGTTATTTCTTTTGAATATTTTTTATAGAAACATTCTTCTTCAATTGAAAACCATTGTGTTGCACTTGCAATTTCTTCACCATATTTTACTTTTACATAGATTACATAATCTCCAGGAAGAATATCTTTGGGAAAATTAAATTCTTTAACTGTGTCTAAATGAGTTTCAATTGCATTTGTTTCTTCTTCATACAGTATTATTTTTCCATCTTTATCTTTTATGAAATATTCTATATAAGCATCCACTCTTTTTGTTTCACCAAGATTATATATTCTTGTTTTAAATATAAGTTCTTCACCACAAGTAATTATTTTGTATTTTTCAGATAAATCAATTTCTACATCAAATAGTTCTTGTTTAGATATAATTTCTAAACCTATTAAAATTTCTTTTATTGAGTTTCCAGATTGTATGAGTATTTTTCCTAAGTATAGGTCTGGAATTATGCTTTCTTTTGCAAGAAATATTATTTCAATTGTTTTTTCTTGTCCTGGACCTAATTCAAAAGAATGATCTTCTATTAAGATTTGTTCTGTTATTTCTTGTGATTTGGTTATTTTAAAATTTAATTTTTGATTTTCTTTATTTTTTATTTTTATGGTTTGAGTTTTTATTTCTCCTTGCTTTAATTTCACATTGATTTGATCTGTATTTATTTCAAATTTTTTTATTGCTTCTGCTGTAATACCACTTCCCCCCCCTCCACCTGTTGAAGGAGATTCTTGCACTTCTTCACTGAGATCAATTGTAAAATTTATTTGCTCTGAAGTTTCACCATATGAATTATTAGCAAATAAAAAAAGAGTATGGCTCCCTTCTGATATATTTAGAAATAAAGGCCCTGTTATTGTGGTGTTTGCTGAATTATTTATATTATACCATACATTGATTCCTGTTGTTGAGTAGTTTAACAAGAAAGATGTGTTTGTTGTATATGTTGAATTTGTAGGTGAGATAATTGTGAGTGCAGGAGGCCCATTTGTTATGGTTATATTCATGCCTACTTGATTAACTGCTTGTCCTGTAATTACTTCTCCTGTTATTGTTGCACCAATAATTGTGTTTAATAAAAATATTGTAAGTGTTGAAAAAACAATTAAACCTCTTTTACCCATAGTTTACATAGTGAGAAATAGTTTTTAAAGATTTTTAGATTTGGGTTTTTTTCTTTTTTTCAGGAATAAAAAGATTATTATGATTAGTATGGCTATTAGTGCAAGAAGAACATATGCAAGAGGAGAGATTTTTGTTTCTTTTTCCTCTAGTAAAGATCCATCCCCTACAAATACTTCAAAATTATGTCCAATGCTGCTTCCAAATCCAAATTCTCCTGATTCTGATTCTCTTACTGTTGTAAATCTTATATCCACAGTGTAGAGATCTTTTATTTTTGCAGATGTTGGGGCAGTTATTTGTAATTCTACTTCTGTTTTATCTTTTTTTGGGATCAAAAAAGTGTCACTATCTCCAATTAAACTCACAATTTCTGCTCCTGTCACAATTTCTGCTTTTACTGTAACATCTTCTTCACTTGCTAAATTTTGTAAAATTATTTTTGTAGTTTTGGTCTCTCCAGGCATTATTGTCATGGGATATCCTTGATAATATTTAGAAGAAACTGCAAATGCAGAGACACTGCTAATTAAAAATAGAGTTAGAATTAATAAAGTTATTTTTCTCATGTAAGTTTTAGTATTTTTCATTTTATATTTGTATTGTCCAGGTTGATTCATTTGCTGTAGAGTATGCTTGGGATGATAATTCACTTCCTACATATCTTATACAGAAATATAATTCTTCTTGACCTGTATCTCCGTCATTTGTTGAATAATTTCCTTTTGTTAGGTTGGCAGTTGTCACATTTGCAAAATTACCTGCAGATAAATTAGTTATACATTCTGCTGGAGGGCTTCCTTCTGTATTCCATGCAACAGAAAAATTTTCTGCCCATAATGCTTGAGTTGCTGTTGTTTCACCTCTTAGGTTTGTTGCATTTACTGTTATGTTTCCTGCCCCTGCCCCTATTGCTTTATTTCCTGTGTTGTTTAATAATAAAGGATTATTACTTGCGGTTTGGTTATAAGCTCCAGGGCTTAATGAAGACCAAGTTAAATTTCCTGGACTTAATTCAAATCCTGTTGTTTCCCCTATTTGGAAATCTGCTGAAATGTTTGAATTTGCATTACTGCTGTTGTCTTCAATATATGCACCTATTGTCCAAGTTCCTGTTGCGTCCCAATACCACATTGTAACATTACATGTAAAATTAGCATTGGTTCCAGCCCACTCTGTCACTTTACAACTTGTGTTTTCTCTGGTGTCTTCACCTGATTGAGTAAAATTTATGCTTGCTGTGCTTGAATTAATATTTGCGACTCCTGTAGGGCTGTTAACTGAAAAATTAATTAAAACACTTGTTTTTAATGGTCCTGAACTTAATCCCCCTGAAACATCTGTCATTGTTGCATTATAGACAGCTATTATTGTCGGGGTTCCTATAGTGATATTTATGTCTAGTTGATCAACTGCTTGTCCTGTTATTGTTTTTTTAATTTCATTAAAAGAACCTGTTGCTAGAATTACTACTATTAAAACTAATAAAATAAATGTGAAAATTATTCCCTCTTTTTTCCCCATTCTATGCTGTTTTTATGTTTTTTGTGTATTTAAAGATTTCTTTATTTTTTGATCGTTCTCGAGTAGATTGTCCAGATATTTCTTTGGTCCCTATTTAGTAATTTAGAAATTTCAGAATATTTTAATCCTTTTTCTTTTAGATATACTATTATTGATTCTAAAATAGTTAGGTTTCTATTTTTAAGTATTTTTGTTGGAATAAAAATTGTTGTTTTTTCAATTTTTATAATTGATTTTTGTTTTTCTAGTGCTTTTTTGTAAGAAGTCCAAATTGTTTTTTGATTTCTATTTAATATTTCTGCAATTTCATTATAGTTTAATTTTAAATTTTCTTTTAGATATTTTGTGATTGTTTCTAATGCTCCTAATTTGTTTGAAAAAATTGTTAGGGGGATGCTCAACTCTCCAATAATTTTTTCCTTTCTTTCCTTTTTTCTCTTTTTTGGAATAATTGCAACTAATAAAATTCTTATTGTCCAACTCCCATAAGTTTTTGTAGAATAAGGTTGACTTGTAAGTTCACTTCCTATGTATTTTATACAGAAATATAATTCTTCTTGACCTGTTATTTGATCATTTTGTGTGTAGTTTCCCGCAGTTAAATTTGCTCCTGTTATATTTGCATATCTTCCATGAGTTAGATTTGTACCTCCACATTCTGCTGGAGGGCTTCCTCCTGTACTCCAATTAACAGAGAAATTTGCTGCCCACAACCCATAATTACTGTCTTCTTCTCCTAAAAGATCTGTTGCATTTATTCCTATTTCATTTAGATTAATGTCTTTATTTCCTGTGTTGTTTAATAATAAAGGATTATTACTTGCAGTTTGATTATAAGATCCAGGGCTAAGAGTTGACCAAGTTAAATTTCCAGGACTTAATTCAAATCCAATTGTTTGTCCTACTTGAAAATCTGCTGAAATGTTTGAATGCGCATTACTGCTATTATCTTCAATATATGCACCTATTGCCCATGTTCCTGATGAATCCCACCACCACATTGTAATATTACATGTAAAATTAGCATTGGTTCCAGTCCAATCTATAACAGCACAGCTTGTGTTTTGCCTAATATCTTCATCTGTTTTTGTAAAGTTTATTAATGCTGTACTGATATTAATATCTTCAACACCATCTATATCTGTGACTGAAAAATTAATTAAAACACTTGTTTTAAATGGTCCTGAGTTTAATCCAGAAGAAACATCTGTCATTGTTGCATTATATACTGCAACAATTTCTGGGGAGGAGTCTCCTGTTATTGTAAAATTAATTGAGGTTTGGTTTTGATTTCCTGCAGAATCATTTGTCCATATTGTAAAATTATGTTGACCATCTATCCACACAACTGTTGTGATATTTTCTCCACAAGTTATGGTGTTGTTTTTTGTGTAAGAGTCATTTGACCACCAGCATGTTTCTAGATTTATATCTCCAACAGTATAGTTTATGTCATGATTAGAATTTGTATGGTGGGTGTTATTTAAAGGAGAAAGTATTGTTAGTGAAGGATTTGTCAAGTCAATTGTGAATTTAATTGAAGTTTGATTTATATTTCCTGCAGTATCGTTGGCCCAAACAGTTACATTATGTTGACCTTCTGTCCAAGTAAGAGTTGTTATATTTCCCCCACAATCAATTGTTGTATTAACTGAATAAGTATCATTTGAGTACCAACAATTGAATAATTCTGTCTCATCATTTGCAGTGAAATTTACATCAAGTAAATTATCACTCCAGTTTGTGTTGTTGTTTGGAAAAGTTATTGTTAGGTCTGGTTTTATTAAATCTGGAGCATTATGTCCTGTTACATTGAATAAATCTATAAAAACTTCTTCGTTGCCTTCAAATGCACCATTATTTCCCATATCAAATCTAAATATAGTAGTAGCACTAGGAACAAGGTCTTCATTTGCAATTAAAGCCCATTCCATACATTCCCATGCATTATCAGTGCTTGGATCTGCACGTGAAATAGTATCAAGGACAACCCCATCTACTGAAATTGTTCCTGTTTCACTAGCATCAAGATTATCTTGTGCCCAACAAAATGATAAATTAACTTCTTCATATCCTCTTGTATCAATTGTTTTAGTTAAATATGCATTCGCGCTTTCTTCAAATCGAATGCTTTGAGCCCCATCATAATGTAGTGTTGTTGCTCCATAAAGTGTCCCCCCACTATCAGAGCCTTGAGAACATGTATCCCAAGGGTTACTTGGACAAGTAGTATCTCCAGCCACCCACCCATCTGCTATTTCTCCACCATCATAGAATAATTCTGTTAAGGGATCAATAATATGATCAAATTCAATACTTCCTCCAACAACTCTTAAGTCAAAAACATCTTGGGATTCTGAAATTAAATTTGTTAAAAAAACTTTATTGTATTGGTTGTTGTTTAGGTTTTCAAATTCTGCAATAAGTTCTGTGTCATTAAATTCATAAACTTCAATTATGGGATTCCCTGAAATAATTCTTGGATAAACAGTTATATCATTTTCAGAAGTTAAATTTTCTTCAAAGGTTGCCCTCACATAATGAGAAGAAGGGATTTCCTCACTCCAAATATTGTCTAGTTCTTTAACCTCATCATAGATATTGTTTAGAAATGTTCGATTTGAATCTAAATATTCTGCTTTTGTTATTAAAATAATTCTAAAAGTTTGATTACTTAGATGAGGTGCAATAAATTCAATATAATCATAAATCCCATTTGAATTTAGATCTTCAATATTTTGAATTGGAATATATTGATTTTGTTCTTCCCAAAATATTTTTACTTTAGAAGGATTTTTTATATTAAGATTTTCATTTAATTCTGTATAAATTAAAACATTTTCATAATGAATTGATGTTGGCCCAATAATTTTTACTTTTTTCCCTGTAGCTGTGTCTTCTTCTATTGCATAAGGTGCAGGAGTTTCATATTCAATTTCAAGTTGTGTCTCATTTTCATCTAGAGTTATTTCAATTATTTCTTGATCTGGAATTTCTTTTTTTTGTAGTTCTTTTATTTTTTTGTTTATTGTTATGTTTTCAGCTTGTTGAGGCAATTCAATTTTGATTTTTTCTGGTTTGTTTAATTCAATGTGTTTTTTCCATTTAACTGGCTGGCCTAGAATGGCTGTATATTGAATTGTTTCAATTGTGAGATCTTTTTCTTCAAGAGGTTCCTGTTCTTGATCAGGTTGATCACCTGGAAGTTCTTGAGAAGGGATCACTTCTTCAAGGTCTTCAGGAACCTCTTTTTCTTCGGTTTGAATATCTTCAGAAATTTCAAGCTCTTCAGATTCAGTGATATTTTCAGTAATATTGATTTCTGATGTTTCTGTAATATTTTGTTCCGGAATTGTAAAATTAGTTTCATTGATTAGAGTTTCAGTTAGATTATCTCCTATGGCAAATCCTGTGTATCTAGAGTCAATATAATAAGCAGCTGTTAGTAGAATAAATAATAAACCAAATATTAACACCCAATTTTGAGTTTTATTTTTTATTAATTGGGATTTTTGTTTTTGGATTAATTTTTCACATTCTTTTATGTAATCATCATAATAATCAATCCATTGTTTGATATTTTTTCCATTTACTCTTTTATACAAAATTTCTATGTATTTTGAATAAGAAATTTGTTGTTGAGAGTATTTTTTCTTGAGTTTATGAATATATAGAATTAATTGTTTTTTTTGTTTTTTAGCAAGAGCTATTTTATTTTGCAGTTCTACTATTGTAGCTTTTGCTACATGACCCCTTCCCATTACTTACTATGTGTGTATTATTCCTTATAAAGCTTACTTACTATGTGTGTATAGCCTTTATTGTTAAAAAATGTAGTGTATAGCCTTTATTGTTAAAAAATGTAGTGTATAGCCTTTATTGTTAAAAAATGTAGTGTATATCAAAAGATTTATATAGTTTTGTAGTTAGTAAATATATTGTAGTGAGTTGTTTTCATCGAGTTTCCCTAGAAGGCATTAAAAGAAACTCTAGGATGCTGGATCGAAGACAAGAGTAGATATCCTACTCTAGCTGGTTAGTCAAGATGACAAACCAAACCCGCAGGAGGTTTTCAATGGTTTATATTGCGAAACAAAAAGTTTATGGAAAAGAGTATTATTATTTGAGAAAATCTAAAAGAGTTGGAGATAAGGTTAAGTCTGTTTGTTTAGGTTAATTAGGAAAAAACAAAGCACAGGCTGAAAAAAGGGCAAAGGAAATAATTAAAGAGTTAGACAGAGGGAAAATAAATAAAAAAGATAAAATGAAAATTGATAAACTAGAGCCTAAAAAAATTTCAATTGAGGATTTGGCTATTTTTTGCAAAAGAAGGGGATTTGTGTATCAATCTGGAGATCTTTATGGAGGTTTTGCAGGATTTTGGGATTTTGGCCATTTAGGAGTTGAATTAAAAAATAATATTAAAAAACAGTGGTGGAAATTTCATGTGGTTCAAAGAGAAGATATTGTTGGAATTGATGGAAGTATAATAACTCACCCTAAAGTATGGAAGGCTTCAGGCCATTTAGATAGTTTTAGTGATATTTTTGTTGTATGCAAGAAATGTAAAAAGCCAAATAAGATTGATAAAAGTGAAATCGGTAAAGTTAAGTGTGATTGTGGGGGAGAATATGATGAGAAAAATGCAAAAGAGTTTGAATTGATGTTTAAGATACGAGTTGGGGGAGAAGAATCTTATTTAAGACCTGAGACAGCTCAGTTGATTTTTACTAATTTTAAATCTGTTCAAGAGAGTGCAAGAATGAAACTTCCTTTTGGAATTGCACAAGTTGGAAAGACTTTCAGAAATGAGATTGCTCCCAGGGATTTTCTATTTAGGTCTAGAGAGTTTGAACAAATGGAAATTGAGTATTTTATTAAACCTAAACAAGATTTACCATATAAGATTCCTAATGAAAAAATTTTGGTTTATTCTTCTAGCGATCAAGAAAAAAATAAAGAACCTATTAAGATGAATTTTAAAGATGCCTTGAAAAAAAGAATAATAAAGAATCCTTGGCATGCATATTGGTTGGCTCAAGAATTTCTTTGGTTTAAGAATTTGGGAGCAAATCCAAATAATTTTAGGATAAGACAACACAATCCAAATGAGTTAGCCCATTATTCAACTGATTGTTGGGATCTTGAATATAAATTTCCTTTTGGATGGAAAGAACTAGAGGGAATTGCAGATAGAGGAAATTTTGATTTAACTCAACACGAGAAATTTTCAAAAAAAGATCTAAAAATTGTAGATCAAGAAACAAATAAGAAAATTATGCCTTATGTTGTGTCTGAACCTAGTTTGGGAGTTGAAAGAGCTTTTCTTGTTTTTATGTTTGATAATTTTTTTTATAGTGGAAATAGAAACAATGTTGTATTAAAACTAAATCCTAGATTAGCCCCGATTAAGGCAGCGATTTTTCCTATTGTAAAGAAAAAAAAATTTGAAAAATTCGCCGATCAAATTGTTAAAGATTTAAAACAAGATTTAAATGTGGTTTATGATCGGTCAGGAAGCATTGGAAGAAGATATGCAAGAAATGATGAAATAGGAACTCCTTATTGTGTAACTATTGATGAAGAAAGTTTAAGGAAAAATGATGTTACTATTAGAGATAGAGATACTAAAAAACAAATTAGGATAAAAATTTCTCAACTTAAAGAGAAATTGAAGGATTTAATCGACGGTAAAATTGAATTTGAGCGGATAGGAAGATTGGTCGTTTAACTTTTTTGATAAAAATTTTTACAAGAAAAGTTTTTAAACAAAGATTTCTTTATATTGTTAATTAAAAAGAGAGGTGAAATATGGCAAAAAAACCTAAGACACCAAAACAATTTGCAGCTAAGATAAAGAGCCTTAAAAAGGAGATAAAACAACTTGAAAAATTGAAGAAAAAGGCTGCTGTTAATAAAAAAGTTAAGAAGAAAGTTGTAAAGAAAAAGAAGAAAGTTGTAAAGAAAAAGAAGAAAGTTGTAAAGAAAAAAAAGAGAAGATAATAATAGTTTTATTTTTATTTTTATTTTTCTTAGTTATACTTCTAGTTCTTTAGATAAAATTTTTAAACTCTTTCTTTATTAGTTTACTTATGTTGAAAGAGTGTATTTTTTGTAAGATAGCAAAGAAAAAAATCCCTTCTGATAGAATCTATGAAAATGATAACTTTTTTTCTATTTTTGATGCTGCTCCTCAGATAAAAGGTCATGCTTTGGTTATTTCAAAAAAACATTTTGAAAATGTTTTAGATCTTCCAAATACTCTCGGGTCTGAGTTATTAGATTGTATTAAAAAAACTTCTTTAGAACTAATCAAAAGGTTTAAGGTAGATGGTTTTAATGTGGTTAATAATAATTTTTCTTGTGCTGGACAAGTTGTTAATCATGTTCACTTTCATATCTTACCAAGAAAAAACAATGATGGGTATAATATTTCTGTTGAAAAGAAGGAATGAATAATCTTTTAACTTTTAAGAGGTTACTAAATATTATATATTTTTTTATCTATATTTTATTATGTTTAATCTAGACTCTTTTAATGAGGCACAGAAGTTGGCTTTGTTGTTTGGAATAATGGTAGGGGAGGGGTGTCTTAGTAAACATATAAATAAGAGGGGATATTCTTGTTATTTTGTTTCAATTTCTGGAAACTACTATGATGATAAACCTTTTTACAATTCTATTATTGTTCCTTTAATTGATTTTTTCAGGAAAGGTTCTAAACATACCCCAATTAGAGAGAGGGTAGATCAAGGAAAGATTGAGCTTAATTTTTGCGACAAGATTTTATTTCATAGACTAAAAGAGGTTGGGTTTCCTGTTGGAAAAAAAGGGCAGAAATTAGGTATTCCAAATTATTTTTATCATAGACATTTAATTAAGTACATTGTTCAAGGATTTTTTGCTACTGATGGTAGTTTGGTTTTAACTAAAAATCCTAATAAATATTATCCCAGAATAGAGGCTTCAGTTATACATAAATCTTTTTTGAAACAAATTTATGATTATTTAATTTCTAGAGGTATGAATGGGGCTTATTATAAATCAAAATCAAAACCTAATCCTAAATGGAAAACCTTTCAAGATAGATATAGATTTCAATTTAATGGAATGAAAAACCTGTTACTTTTTAAAGAAATCATAGGATTTATCAACCCTAAACAAGAGAGGAAGTTTTTTCATTTTTTGGAATATGAAAAAGAGTATTCTTTTTCAATAAAAGGACTAGGAGTTTTAAAACATAAATTAATTAGAGATTCTATTAATCTTGCACTTAAAAATAAAATGGCTGCACTGGGAGTTGAACCCAGGACCTCCTGCTCATGAGACAGGCGTTCCACCACTGAACTATGCAGCCGGAATTAAAAGAAAAAAAGTATTTAAAAACTCTTCTTTATTAAATTACATATGGCAGGTGAAGATTTAATATATGCAATTCCATCTGGATTACTAACTCTTTTTAAGGCTCTTGGATGGGCAATTATATTTTATGTTATTTTCAATATAATTAATATGTTTCTTAATAAGAAGAAAAATAAACAAGTAGAACAAATTAATAAGAATCTAGAAGAAATAAAGAAATTATTAAAGAAGAAAAAATAATTATTCTGCTAGTGGGAGAACAGATTTTTTCTCTTGTTTTTTTAATCTCGATAAATATCCTGCTATTTGATTTCTGATCTTTTTACTAGGCATTGTTTTTCCTAGAGTTTTTTTATTTTTTTCAAAGTCTTCGTTAGGTTCAATCCCTCTTTTCACAAACTCATGTGAAGATCTTTTGATTAATTTTGTTTTTATTTTTCCCATGGTTAAGAAACAGAGTTGAGGGTTTAAAAGTTCTTTGGTAAAAGAAATTTTAGGTTGAGCTTCAGTATTATTGTGAGGCCTTTAAGGGTTTTTATTTGATCTTATCTATTTCTTCGAGATTTTTTATGGCATCAATGAAGTTCTGGATTTTCTTAGCTGGTTCTCCTAAACTTAAAATTGTGTAGGGAAGATTTATTTCTGATGCTTTTTTATAGGCTTTGATTATATCTGTTTCTGTTATTCTTTTTTTATTATATGCAACAAGAAGTTTTTCATTGTCTGAATCTTTTATTTTTAAGAATAATTCATTTTTGCTAAATCCTTCAATCCCTGAGATCTCAATCGATTTTTCAGATAAAAATTCTTTTACTTTGTTGAAAAACTTTTCATTTGTTTTTTGTACTGGTTTTCTTTTAACAATTTTTTTAATAGTTTTTTTTGTTTTAGGCTTTTCTTCTGTTTTGTCAAATATGTTTAGGGCAGGAGTTTTTGCAATTTCAATTGGTCTTGTGATGGCAATTTTTTCAGGAGGTTCAGGAATTTTTTCTTCAGGTTTTTCTTGTCTTTCAACTTTTTCTTGTATTTTGAATTCTGTTTCTGGAATTGTAAAATAACGCCAATATAGACATTGATCTTTTTCTAAGGGAATAGCAAAATCTTTTATTGATCTTAATGCAACTCTTATTGCAGGTTCTTGATCTTTATCTTTTAAGAACTTTTTTTCTTTGAGAAGTAAGAAAGCATCTTTTTCTTTATCTTTGAGGTGATTAGAAAATTTTTCTAATTGATTTTCTTGGCCAGGTATAAAATATGTGGGAGAATTACCCACTTTTGTGTTGCTAATTTTTAATGTTTTTTCTGATAATAGTTCGGATAAAAAAGCCCCGGCAAATAACATGCTTATTCCTGTTTCTTTTGCTATGTGTACTGGAAGACAAGGCCCTTTGAATTTTATAAAAGAAATTATTTTGTCTTTGAGTTTTGAAGTGTTTTGAATCATTAAAGCAATAAAAGAATAAGGATTATAAATATTTTTGTGGTCTAGGATCGCTTTGTGGGCCTATTGGAGTTAATGTATTTTTAGGGCCTAACCCATCCAACCTCATAATAGCTGACATCACCTTCTTCATCGACTATTGCGAGGAGGAGTTTTTTTCGTGTGGAGTGGGCTACTCTATTTTTTGCTGAGAATTCATGCCAGGTGAGTTTTTTTGATTCATGATCTACAAATACAATCCATTTAGCGTGTGTTTTTCCTGGTTTTTTTCCTTTATCATAGACTCTAAAATCCGCTCCAAATTTTAGAGCTGTTTTTACGATATATCCTCTTTCACGTAAATCTTTGAACACAGGATATTTTATTTGAATTCTTTTGTCAAAGCTTTTTAATTTGGATAATATTTCCTTTTTAGGAATTTTTTTATTTCTTGATAATATTTCTAGTTTTCCTTTTTCAGATAAAAATAAAGTCTCTGATAAAGAGTATTGTATTTTTTCTCCTATTAATTCTCCAAATCTACTTTTTTTGTATAGGGCATGAGCTGCTTCTTCATTACTTGAGATTATTTCTCCTACAATATGTGCTATTATTTTTTGCATGATTTGATTAAGGAAAAAATGTATTTAAACTTGTCCCTCCACCATCCTCGAGCCCTGACTTTTAGATTGATAATAAATTAGCAAAGTCAAAACTCTCGCCCCCGACTACCCAATCCCTTTTGTTAATAATTAATAATTTAACCTTCTATGAATAATGATGATCTCTTTTAGCAAATAATATAAATCTAGTTTTTATCTTAATTATATGAAACATAACTTTGCTAAACTTGAATTAAAATGGCAGAACAAATGGGAAACTGCCAAAATATTTCATGCTAAGGAAGGAAGAGGAAAGAAGTTTTATGTTTTGGACATGTTTCCATATCCTAGTGGGGAAGGATTGCATATGGGTCATGCCTTTGTTTTTAGTTTAGGAGATGTTTTTGCTCGATTTAAGAGAATGCAAGGATTTAATGTTATTTACCCAATTGGTTATGATAGTTTAGGCCTTCCTGCTGAAAATGCAGCAATAAAGAGTAAAGTTCATCCAAAAACTTATACTGAAAAAGCAATAAAGAATTTTATGAAACAACAAAAAGCAATGGGGTGGAGTTATGATTGGTCTAGAATGTTTAAGACAGGAGATCCTGAATATTATAAATGGGATCAATGGATTTTTCTTAAAATGTTGGAAAAAGGTATTGCATATAAGAAAAAATCTGCTGTGAATTGGTGTAAAAAATGTAAGACTGTTTTAGCTAATGAACAGGTTGTAAATGGAAAATGTTGGAGGCATGAAGATAGTCAAGTAGAAATTAAACAATTAGATCAGTGGTTTTTAAGAACAACAAATTATGCTGAAGAATTATTAAAAGGCCTTGAAAAACTGGATTGGCCAGAAAGGGCAAAAATTATGCAGAAAAACTGGATTGGAAAAAGTCATGGGACAGAAATTAAATTTAAAGTTAATAATGAAGTTTGGCCTGTTTTCACAACCCGCCCCGATACAATTCATGGTGTGACTTTTATGGTAATTAGTGCTCAACACCCTAAGCTTTTTGGATTGGTCACTGAAAAACAAAAAAAAGATGTTGAGAAGTTTTTAAAAAAAATAAAGTCAGTAAGTGAAAAAGATGCTGCTGATCTTGACAAACAAGGAGTTTTTACTGGCGCCTATGCGCTTAATCCTGTTAATGATGAGCGGATTCCTATTTGGGTTGGAAATTTTGTTTTAGCTGATTATGGGAGTGGGATGGTTATGGCTGTTCCTGCACATGATCAAAGAGATTATGAATTTGCTAAAAAATATAATTTAAAGATTAAAGAAGTAATAAGGGGAGAAAGACTTGGAGATAAGACTGGTGCTTTTGAAGGTGAAGGAGTTCTTGTGAATTCTAGCAAGTTTACTGGAGGGGATTCAGAAAAAGCTAAGCAAAAAATTACAGAATATTTATCTAAGAAAAAATTAGGTAAAAAACAAATTCAGTTTAAATTAAAAGATTGGTTAATAAGTAGACAAAGATATTGGGGGGCTCCAATACCAATTATTTATTGTGATAAGTGTGGGATTGTTGCTGTGCCTGAAAAAAACTTACCTATTAAACTTCCTGAAAAAGTTAAATTTGGCAAAGATAATCCATTAAAAACAGCTAAATCTTGGGTAAGTGTAAAATGTCCAAAATGTAATGCAAAAGCTCGACGAGAAACAGATACAATGGATACTTTTACAAATTCTAGTTGGTATTATTTAAGATATTGTGATCCTAAAAATAAGAAGAAAATATTTGATTCTAAAAAAACAAATTATTGGTGTCCTGTTGATCAATATATTGGTGGGCCAGAACACATAACAATGCATTTAATTTATATTAGATTTTATACTAAGTTTTTGAAAGACTTGGGGATAATTAATTTTGATGAGCCTGCAAAGAAGTATTTTACCCAAGGAATTGTTTATGGTTCAGATGGATTTAGGATGTCAAAATCTAGGGGTAATGTTATTGAACCTTTAGGCACAATTAAAAAATATGGTGCAGATACTTTGAGATTATATTTGTTAAGTGTTGCTAGTCCAAATAGTAGTTTTAATTGGGATGAAAAAGGAATTCAAGGAAGTTGTAAGTTTGTAAATAAGATTGTTGGTTATTTCAATAATTTAGAGTTTGGAAAAATAGATGCTAGGACAGAGTCTAAGTTAAATAAAACAATTAAAGAGGTTACAGAATATATTCAAAATTTTAAATATAATTTAGCGATTATTTCATTAAGGAATTTATTTAATTCTTTGCCTGAAAAAACAAGTAAAGAGGTCATTGAAAAGTTTTTGAAGTTGTTTAGTGTTTTTTGTCCACATATTTCTGAAGAACTTTGGCATAAACTTGGAAACAAAAAATTTATTAGTTTAGAAAAATGGCCTAAATTTGATTCTAAAAAAATTAATAAAGAATTTGAGAAACAAGAAGAATTAGTTGATAAAATTGTTAGTGATATTATAAATATTGTTAGAATTGTTGGAAAAAGAAAAAAAGTTTATGTTTATACAATTCCTAATGAAATAAAAATTTATTCTGACAATTTAGATTTAATTCAAAAAAGAACAGGTTTAGATGTTATGGTTTATGCGGTTAATGATAAATTAAAATATGATCCTAAAAATAGTGCTAAAAAAGCAAAGCCTAATCACCCTGGGATTTATCTAGAATGAGAATATAAATCTTTATAAATTGAGTTTTCACTATTTTTTTATGAAATTAGGTTTAGTTGAAAAAATTGAAGAGGGGAAAAGAGTAATTGATCTTAATCTTTCTAGAGAAGAAGTTGAGTTAGGCTCTCCTTGGGAGTGTAAGAAATTTAGGTGGGGGGAGAGAAGCATGGAAAAAATTCTGCAAGAGTCTAATATTTTTCATATTTGTCAAGGATTTGATTCTGATATATATAAAGTAGGAGATAAAGCTTTGAAAGTATATTGTGATTCTGGATCTTTTTTTGGAGGAAAAAAAGTTTCTTTTGAAACTTTACAAAAATATCAAATATTAACTGCTGAAACTAAAGAAATCTTAGAAAAAAATCCTCCTGAAAAATTTACAAAATATGGTGAAAATGGAAAATAATTTAATCTAAGTTATGAAGTTGTTCTAATAAAAGGTGTTTTTGAAGGAATTGGCAAAAATTTAAGAGAAACAATTATTGATTATTTTGGACATTACACTATGGGGCATAGAATAAGACATGTTTGGGAACAAGATTATGTTGTAGCTTCTTTTCAGGATTTTATTCCTGGAAATCATTTTTCTGATTCTAAAAATGAAATTAGAGGAAAAGCAATCTCTCCTAGAAAATTGAATAGATTTTTTCATCATTTATGGGAAACTTTTCCAGATTATAATTTAGTTCATTTTGGAATTGATTTACAAAACCTAAAATTGAATTTTAGGGGAGATACTATGAAAGTTATGATAACAGATCTCGCAGCACATGTCGAACAACAAGCAGGGGGATTTGAAAGAGGAAAAAGATATTAATAGAAATACTTAATAATGTTTCTTTATGCAAGATTTATAATATTCATTTTGAAAAAATTAAAAAAATAATTTATTTTAAAATAGCTTTGATTCTTCTAACTCCTGATGATGAAGAAGTTTCTTTTATGATTTTGAATTTCCCGAGTTCTTTTGTGTTTGATACATGAGGTCCTGCACAGATTTCTTTTGAGAAATTTCCAATACAATAGACAGAAACTTTGTTTCCATATTTTTTATCAAAAACACCTACTGCCCCTGTTTTTTTTGCTTCTGAAGGAGACATTTCTAGTCTTTTTACTTCACAACATTTTTTAATTTGAACATTAACAAGATTTTCAGTTTCTTTGACTTCTTTTTCAGTTAATTTTCTTGGAAAATTAAAATCCAATCTTGTTCTTTCTGGAGTGATGTTTGATCCTTTTTGCATTATCTTTTTATCTTTCAATACTTTTCTCAAAGCTGTTATTAATAAATGAGTTACTGTGTGGAGTTTAGTTGTTTTATTTGAATCATCTGCTAAGCCTGATTTAAATCTACCTTGAGTAGCTGTTTTAGACAATTTCTGATGTTTTTTTAATTCTTTTTCAAATTCAGATTTACTTATTTTTATTTTGTTTTCTTTAGCAAGATCTAAAGTCATTTCAAATGGAAAACCATAACTTTGGTAAAGTAGAAATGTTTGTTTTCCAGACAAGATTTTTTTATTTTTTGTAAATTTTTTAAATTTATTTAATCCTTTTTCCAGAGTTAATTTAAATTTTTGTTCTTCTTTTTCAAGTTTTTCTAAAATTTGTTTTTTATTTTTTAGTTCTTGATAATCATTGTAAATATCAAACACAGGTTCTGCAATTTTAGTTATTGATTCTTTAATATCTAATTTTTTCAGGTATCTAACTGCTCTTCTGATTAATCTTCTTAATACATAGCCTTGTTCTAGGTTACTTGGTTCAATTTCATCTGCAAGAATAAATATTGAAGCTTTTACATGATCTGCTATTATTCTCATAGCAATTGTATCTTGTTTGTTTTTTTCATATGGTTTTTTTGATAATTTTTCTATTTGGGCGATGATTGGCTTAAAGGTTTCTGTTAAATAATCATCATTTAGGTTATTTAGAATAGCAACTGTCCTTTCAACACCCATCCCCGTGTCAATGTTCTTTTGTTTTGATGGGTTGTATCTTCCTTTTGGATCTTTGTTATACTGCATAAATACATTATTCCATATTTCAAATTTATTTACAAATATTTCTGTATCTGGTCCACAAGGTCCTGTTTTTCCTGCAGGTCCCCACCAATTATCTTTTTTCCCTAAGAATTTGATGTTTTTTATTCTAAGGGATTTCCAAATTTCTGCTGATTCTGTGTCTTTTTTAGCATCTTTATCTCCTTTAAAACAAGTTATAGAAATTTTCGATCTAGGAATTTTAAGAATTTTGGTGAGAAATTCAAAACTATATCCTATGGATTCTTTTTTCCAATAGTCTCCTAAACTCCAATTACCAAGCATTTCAAAAAAAGTATGGTGGGTTTTGTCTCCTACTTCTTCAATATCATTTGTTCTTATGCATTTTTGAATATTGACTAATCTTTTTCCTTGTGCATGAGGTTGTCCTAAAAGATAGGGTACAATAGGGTGCATTCCTGCTGTTGTAAACAATACTGTAGGATCATTTTCAGGAATCAAAGGAGCATTAGGAATCTCTTTATGATTTTTTGACTTAAAAAATTCAATATATTTTTTTATTAATTGTTTACGATTCATGATTATCTGTAGTTAAAAGATTTTAAAAATTATTGGGTTTAGAAATTTTATTTTTCTAATTCACTTAGTTTGTTTTGAATATCTTTGAGCTGAATCTCAAGTTCTTTATCATATTCCACATCTTCTGTTTCTTTTTCTTCTAATTCAGCTATTTCTTCGTGTTCTTTTAGCATTTCTGGCATTTCTACTTTTGGGAGTGTGGATTTAAATTTTCTCATAGTGGTACTTAATTCTGCCAATCTTCTATGCAACATCATTTTTGCTTGCAATTCTTCTAGTCTAAGAATTTTATATGATTTTATCATCTTTACAATTTTTAATAATCCTAATTGTGAAGAAAGAATATCTTTTTTTGCCATAATAGCGTCTGTGTGGTTAAGTCTAATATGGATTAAATTTTTATTTTTCATTCTATTGTAGAAAACACATCTTGGTCTACTTTTGCAATTTGATTTTTCACTTTTTGTATTTCAGTTTCCCAAGATTCTAATTCTTTTCCTTCTTCTTCTTTTATTCTTTTTATATTCTTAATCATTTTTTCTATTTCTGTAACTTGTTTTTTTGCTTTATCAAATGTTTTTAATGCTTCTTCAAATTTATCTAATCTAATAAAAACAGGTTCGGCTTTTCCTCCTCTTCTTTCTATGCCAAGTTCTCTTGTCATAGGTTTTCTTAGAGGTTTTTGCATCATTCGTTCTTCATCGAAATCATCTGCATCAAAAACCTCTTCACCTTCTTTTTCCCCAGAGACTGCTTCTTTAATAGTATCTCTAGAAAATTTGTCTCCAAGAGGATTAGGAGGAAATCGAGGTAATTTTGGGGGTTTTGTTAAATCTTCTGACCCTTCTTCTAAATTTGGAAATTCAGGCAGCTTTGGAAGTTCAGGCAATCCAAGTTCACCTTGCTTTTTTCCCTCTTTTTTCTTTTTACTAAATAACCCCATTTTATAATAGTCTTTTCAATATATATAAAATACAATATAGGTTTAAAAACTTTGTTTTTTTGGAATAGAAAATAATACTTAAACCGAAACCTATTTATTTGGTTGTTTTTTGTTAAAATGATGTTGAAGAAATTTCTTAAGGAAGCAGTGGTCCTTGTTATTGGAAAACAGAACGAGGAAATAACAGATTTACTTGATAGTAAAAAACATGTAAATGAATTTATAATTGCAAAAAAATTAGATTTAACTATTAATCAAACGAGGAATATCCTCTATAAAATTGCTGACGAGGGATTAGTTTCATCTATTAGAAAGAAAGATAAAAAGAAAGGATGGTATACTTATTTTTGGAAAATTGAAATTCCTAAATCTTTAGAATTTTTAAGAAATGCTTTTGTTAAGAGAAGAAATCAATTAACTGCTCAAATTAAAAGTAGAGAATCAAAACAATTTTATGTCTGTGAAAGATGTAATATTGAATTTAATGAAGAAAATGCTTTGTTGTATAATTTTACATGTAATGAGTGTGGAAATATTTTTACTCTTAAGGACAACTCTAAGATTTTAAGAGAATTAAAAAAACATCTAACTAAAATAGCAAAAGATATAGACCTTATTGAAAAAGAAATTGAATTAGAAAAAGATAAGATTGAAAAAAAGAGAATTAGGGAACATAAAAAAGAAGAAAAAAGGAAGAAAGAGATTAGAAGAGAGAAACTTCTTCAGAGAAGAAAATTGGCTAAAAAAGAGTTAGCAAAAAATAAGCCAGTTAAGAAAAAAGTTAAGAAGAAAGTTGTAAAGAAAAAGAAGAAAGTTGTAAAGAAAAAGGTTTTGAAAAAGAAGAAACCTATAAAGAAAAAAGCTAAAAAGAAAGTTGTAAAGAAAAAAGTTAAGAAGAAAGTT